>CAZOVD010000069.1:0-1574 GCA_964583285.1 uncultured archaeon | reverse complement strand
CTATAACACAAATTATGCAGAAGTTGATGATAACATAAAAAATAAATGCGAAAAAATCTAATTTTTTAAAAACAAAAGTGTATAAATATAGAAATACCATATATTAATATGAACAATAATCAAAAAGCACAAGGTGCAATAGAGTATTTACTAATAATAGGAGCTGCAATAATAGTAGTTGCAATAGTAATTATTTTTATTACTGGAATTGCAAGTACTGCTCCAAATAGTAGGCCACAAGTTCAAAGCGGGTATCAAGGAATACTTGATATTTATGATAAAGCAACTAACACAGCAACAGTAATTTTAAAACTAAAAGGAAACGGAGTTGAAAATAACATTGAATTTCAAAGTTTTAAAACAGCAAACACAATAAATGATTTATTTGGCAGTTTACCAGAAGGAACACAAATATCACTTGCTGAATGTAATAATGGAAACCCAATACTAAAAACTTCTAATGGTTGGGCCCCCCAAGAAGGAAATTGTGAAGTTATAGTAGGAACTAGCGTAAAAATTGTATTGCCAATTGAGTCACAAGATCAAGAAGTTGTTGTTAAAACTGAAATAGAAAAAGAACCAATTTACTTAATCTCAGATGGAGCAACACTACTAAGTGCAATTAACTCAGATCCAAGTGCACATTATAAATTAACTGAAAATATAGAATTATCTGAAAATTTTCAACTAGAAACTTTTAATGGAATTTTAGAAGGAAATAATAATGACTTAACTATAACAAATACTGGAGGTTTTCCAATAATAAAAAAAATTGAAAATGCAATTATTAAAAATTTATATATTGGCGGATTCAAAAACTTAACTGACAATGACAATATAATAGATGAATGTATTAATTCAGAAATAAATATAATATTTCGACAAACTATTGAAAAGAGCGGAGATTCCTGTAGTTCTACTAATTGCACATTAAACGAATTAAAAAACACAAGCTGTCAAGTTAACTAATTAATTGTAAATAGTTATATTTAAATATTGTTTAATACTATAAATATGTATGAAAAATGCATTATTTTCATTAATTTTAATAGTGCTTTTTACAAGCGTCACTTTTGCTAATGAATATGATGGACCTTTTGTAGTAACTGATTTTAACTTCGATAAAATATACACAACTGCCCAGTTAGTTGATTTTTACTGCTGGGGATCAAACGATATTGATACAAAATGCACAAAAGAAACTTACTATGAAATAGATGGAATAAAATATGATTATAATTTTGGAGATTTTGCTAGTATTAATTTTGATGGAACTAAAGAAATAACAGTTTATGCTAAAAATGATCTTAACTATGAATCAAATAGAACATTTATTTTAACAATAAATAAACCAATAGTAAATCAACCAACAAATAATCAATCTTCAAGCGGGGGTGGAGGAGGTTCTTCATACACACCAGCACCAACAAATAATCAAAACATAATTGACACTAATAATACAGATAATAACTTACCAGAAGAAATTACCCAAGAACAAGTTCAACAAGATAATGACACAAATGAAGTAATAATAGAAAATAATGGTTTTGAAAAAGGTATTGGTACATATTCGG
>CAZOVD010000068.1:0-1610 GCA_964583285.1 uncultured archaeon | reverse complement strand
TTACACAAGAAACTGAAAATTTAAAAGTTGAAGTGACGCCAGCAGGAACAGATGTTTCAATAGCAGGACTTTTCTTATTTGAAATGCCAGAATTTGGAAAATATTCAATTTATATTTTGCTTGTTAGTATAATATGTATACTAAGCATAGCTTTAGTTTTAAGTGGAAAGGTGAAAAAATGAAAAAATTCATTTTAATATTAATAGTGCTTTTTCTAGCACAATACTCTTTAGCTTGCAGTGTAGATGAAATAATTGTTAATGAAACAAGTAAAAGAAATTATGAAATAACTGTAATTACAAACAATTGTACTACTGAAAAACTTTATTTATTTGGAAGAGATTTAATGACTCTTGCTGATGAAACAATTTATTATGGAGATATTACTTCAAGCGAAATGAAATTTAACTGGGAAAATTATGTCCCAGGAATAAAAAAAATCTATGCTGAAATAGAAGAAGAAAGTTATTTTACTATACTTGAAGCACCTGTTCCAACTGATGAAATTATTGCAAAAGCTGAAAACCAATGGCAAAATCCAAGAGTGATTGAATATAACAAATTTAAAATAAAAATTCTTACAGGAATAGCTTTTTCAAGTGTAAATCTGAAAGATCAAAAATTTGGTTTTTATTTTGAAAACCAAGACTTCAATATTCTTTGGGAAAATCCTGTATATTTAAAAGAATCTTTTCAATTAGAAAACTACCCTAATAGAAGTCATTATTATATAATTGATTTAAATAATGACAATAGTATTGAAATCATGGACGTAAATATAACAAAACTAAAATATAATGATAAATTAATTATTTTTGCAGGAACCCCTGATAAAAATGCATATCAAATAATAGATATTAACTCAATGCCTTTTACAACAATAAAAGAAATTAACTTTGATTATGATACAAATAATTTAACAGTTAACTTTGATGTCTATAATGCTCACGATGTAAATTATTGTTCATTATTACTTGACAGTAACAATGTTCAAACAATAAATAATTTACAAGAAGAAAACAATTATTTTGAACAAATAATAAGCCAAAATAATCATTTAATTGACATTAATTGTGTTACTGATGGAAATCATTATTTAATCAGCACAAATAGTGGAAATGTATCAACAACCCCATATCCAGAAATTGACAATGTTCCTTTCCTTTCAGATAATCCAAAAAGTATTGAAATAGTTTGGCCTTTTGTAAAAAATGATTTAAATTATTTAGAAATATTAACTTGTGATCAATTAAATTATGTTTCAAATTATCCAGACAATAATTTTTCACTAAAAAATAATTTATATTGTGAAGGAATAGAAGTAACTCCAATAAATGATTTTAATGGAGTGTTTGATGGTAATGGAAAAACAATTTATAATTTAGAAATTAATTTAGATGAAAATAATGTAGGACTATTTTCACATTTATTTGGAACTATTAAAAATCTTGGAATAGCGGATGCTAATATTTCTGCAAACAATATTGTTGGAATAGTTGCTGGAATAAATGATGGAAATATCAAGAGTGTTTATGTTACTGGACAAATAAATGCAAAAAATAATGCGGGGGGAATAGTAGGAGTAAATAATGGTTCTTTTAATTCAAACC
>CAZOVD010000067.1:0-1630 GCA_964583285.1 uncultured archaeon | reverse complement strand
CTCTAATTCCATATTTTTTAAAATAAGTATAATCAGCGTGGCCTGGTCTAAATAAATCTTTTATATTTTCATAATCTCTTGATTTTTGATCTTCATTAAAAATAATAATTGAAATTGGTGTTCCAGTAGTTTTTCCATTAAAAGTTCCTGAAAGAATTTCTGCCTTGTCTCCTTCTTGTCTTTTTGTTCCAGCAATTCCTTGGCCGGGTTTTCTTTTATCAAGTTCTAATTGTAAATCATTTTCATTTAATTCAAGTCCTGGTGGACAACCATCAATTATACAACCAATAGCTCTGCCATGACTTTCTCCAAAAGTAGTAACTCTAAACAATTTACCAAATATATTTCCTGCCATATTAAGAGAATGATAAAACAACTATTTAAATTGTGCTTTTTAAAAAACTACTTAATTATAGCAATCTATTTTTATTCTTTTTATTAATAAAAATAATTATGGAGAATACTAAAAATATGGAAATTAAGGAAGTAAAAGTGAAAAACAATATTAATGCAGAAATTAATATTCCAGGTTCTAAAAGTTATGCAAATAGAGCCCTTGTTATTGCAACACTTGCAAAAGGAACTACTAAATTAAGAAATGTTCCAAGCTGTGATGATGTTAAATATATGATAGCTGCTGTTGAAAAATTAGGAGTAAAAATAAATAAGATTAGTCAAACCGAAATTGAATTTACTCCGCCTAAAGAATTTAATTATACTGGTGATTTGTATATTGGTTTTGCAGGAACTACTTCAAGATTTTTAACTACTTTACTAACATTAAATAAAGGAAAAGTTAGAATTTATGGGGAAAAAAGAATCCATGAAAGACCAGTTGAAGATTTAATAGAAGCTCTTGAAAAAAATATTGATGGTTCTATTATTGCCGAAAGTAAAACTAAAAAAAATGAACGTTGTCTTCCATTAACAATTAATTCAAACGGGTTAAATGGTGGAAATATAAATCTTAAAGGAGACACTTCTTCACAATATTTAACCTCAATTTTATTAAGCGCACCGTATGCAAAAAATCCTGTTAATATAAATATAGTTGGCAATTTAACATCAAAATCATATGCAGATATGACAGTTGATATAATGAAATATTTTGGAATTAATGTACAAAATTTAAATCATAAAAAATTTTTAGTTCCAAAAAAAGATTACATTGCAAAAGATTATTTTGTAGAAATTGATGCAACTGGTGCAATGTATTTTTTGGCAATTTGTGCAATAGTTGGTGGTGAAATAAAGTTACTTAATGTAAATAATAACTCAGTTCAAGGAGATTTTGAATTTGTTAATATTTTGGAAAAAATGGGTTGTAGTGTAGAAAGAGGAGAAGATTATATAATATTAAAAAGCAGTGGAGAATTAAAAGCAGTTGATGCTAATATGGAACTTTTGCCAGACAGTGCACAAACACTTGCAATTGTTGCAGCACTAGCAAAAGGTAAAACAAAAATAACTGGCATTGCTACTTTAAAAGTAAAAGAAACTGATAGAATAATGGCAGTAAAAAATGAACTTGCAAAATGTGGAATCAAAGTAGAAGCTGGTGATGATTATATGATAGTTCATGGTGGAATACCAAACGGGGCAAAAATAAAAACTTATGATGATCATAGAA
>CAZOVD010000066.1:0-1641 GCA_964583285.1 uncultured archaeon | reverse complement strand
CCTGCTGATAAAAATGCTGGAATAATGCTTTTGAAAAATGTTGGAGAAAAAATAACAAAGGGTGAAACTCTTTATACGGTTTATGCAGAAAATGAAAGAAAATTAAAAATTGCATATGAATTCTCAAATACTGCAAAAATTGCAAAAATAATTTAAATAATAAAATTTTAAATAAATTGTTATTCTATAATTATTACTTCACCATCTCTAAGCGGTTTAAATGGTAATTTATTTTTTTCTAAATATTTGATTGCTTGATTAGCTAATTCTGTTTCTTTATGATCTGATTTATAGTGTGGTACTATTACATAATCAATTAATCCAATTCCTTCCCAAACTGTTTTGATTCTTTTCCCATATGGTTTTGACTCTATATCATCCATTAAATTAAGACCTTTTAAAGTTGGGCCAATAACACAAACTCCTGCACTAAATCCAGCATAAACAATGTTTTTTCTTTTTGATAAATCTTTTAATGTAATATCAAAACTGCTTAATTTCATTGCTTGCCTTAAAACAAAAACATTTCCACCAATAACATAAAATAATCCAAATTCATTAGCTTTCTTTTTTAACTCTTCTTTTTTTCCAAAAAATTTTCTTAAATCAAGAACTTCTGCACGCATTCCTAAATTATTAAGTTCAAGGCATTGCGCTTTTTGAACTTCTTCTCTTCTTTTAATATCATCAAAACAATCAAGTGCATTAGCAATTAACGCAACTTTATTATTTTCTGGAATCATTTTCTTTAATCTTTCAACTTCATTACCAATTTTATATGATGATAAATAAAACTTCATACATATTTTGTATCATTTTAGTTTAAAAACAGTTTTTTTATAAATAATTTATTTTAAAATTAAGTATTAATTGTTTATTTATTTTGGTTAATTATTTATTCTTCAATAAACTTATCTACTTCTTTGAGTTTTTTTTCATCAAATTCAAAAATACTTGAAAAAACTTTTGAAGAAATTACTTTCCCATTCTTCATTGACAAAAGAGATGACATTTTTTTTATTGCTTTTCCAGGAAGACCAATTCCTGTTGCAAACAAAATAAATTTTTTTTCTTCAATATTTTCAAGTTGTCTAATAAAAACATTTACTGCTGGGACTGATGTAAAAGAAATAACTGGTGTGCCTATTATAATATAATCAAATTCATCAATAATTATTTTTTCTGTTAAAAATAATTCTTTTTCTTTTTTAAATTGTTCTTTTATATTTAAGTTATTATTAACTTCTAAAGAAAAAAGTTCAGCTTTATTACCAAGATCTAAAAGCTTTTTTTGTATTCTTTGAGCTGTTTTTTTTGCTTCTCCAAGATCATAATAAGCTATTAAAA
The DNA here is from genome assembly GCA_964583285.1 of uncultured archaeon. Classification (GTDB taxonomy): domain Archaea; phylum Iainarchaeota; class Iainarchaeia; order Iainarchaeales; family JAAZKV01; genus JABIDZ01. The sequence goes on along the minus strand of CAZOVD010000066.1, from coordinate 294 downwards.
AATTTGTCATATTAATAAGATTTAATAAAAAGAAGAGTTAAAAAGGCTCTTAATGGCAATTAAACCAACTAAAAAGCCTTTTATAGTTAATTTGAGTTAGTTTCTTTTTAGTTAATTGATACTATTTCTATTTCAAAAATTAAAGTTTGGCCAGCTAACTTGTGATTAAAATCAACTAATGCATTTTTTGAATTAACTTCAATAATGGTCTCCACTGCGCCATTTCCTGCAGAAAGTTGGACTCCTACCTTTAGGTTATTAAAATCAGGAAATTGTTCTGGAGTAATACTAATT
>CAZOVD010000065.1:0-1653 GCA_964583285.1 uncultured archaeon | reverse complement strand
TAATATCATATTTTAAAGAAATTTTTGGATTTTTGTCTATATTTACTTTAACAAATATTACATTAGGATAGTTTTTTTCAACACTTTCAAATATTGGGTTTATAATTTTGCAAGGCATACACCAACTGGCCCAAAAATCAACTATAACTGTCTTCTTTTTTGATTTGTCAATAACTTCTTCTCTAAAATTATCATCAGTTATTTCAGTTGCCATAATTATAAATTAATAGATTTGATTTAAATACAATTTTTTTAAGTGAATAATTAACTACATTAATCACAAATGCAATTATTATAAAAAAAGTCACTTTATAAAAATTCTGTATTTGTTATTATTTAGATACTATGAAAAGTGTAAATTACAAAAATTTTGAAAAACTTGAGATTGGTTCTGGTGCAAAACCAAAAGAAGGATACTTACATTTTGATATACGCGATATAGAACAAACAGATATTGTTGGCGATGCAAAAAATTTACCATTTGATGATAATAGTTTTAGCGAAGTATTTTCTAGATTTTTTTTAGAACATTTAATGAGAAAAGATGCAAAAATTGTGTTAAAAGAAATTTACCGCGTGTTAAAAAAAGAAGGAAAAATTGAAATTATAGTTCCAAACCTAGCTTATTTTGCAAGACTTTATTTAGAAGAAACTGGTCAAAAAAAAGAATGGGCTTTAAATAAAATTTATGGTTTTGAAAATTATCTAGAAGACCATCATTTTTTTGGTTATGACAAAGAAACTTTAGAAAAATTTTTAGTTGAAGCCGGTTTTAAAAATATAAAAAAAATAGATAGTAAAGAAAAAGAAGAACAATATCTTGCAATGATTGGCTATAAATAATAATAAAAAAATTAATTAAGATTTTTGTTTTAAAAAGATAAAAATAATGCAAAAAACAATTCTTTTTAAATGGTTTTAATTTCAAATATTTTATGAAAAAAATACATTCTCTAATTATTATTACAATAGTTACATTTTTTCTTATTTTTGGTTGTACACAAACAGAAGTTTTAGAATCAACAAATAATAATCAAAATGATACTAACTTAAATAGTCAAAATGGTGGCGGATTTTCTAATTTAGATCAATTTGTGAAAGTTAAAGCTGGAGATAATATTTCTGTTCATTATAAAGGTACACTTGAAAATGGTGAGCAGTTTGATTCTAGTTATGATAGGGGTGTTACTCTTGATTTTACTGCTGGTGCTGGTCAAATGATAAAAGGATTTGACGCTGCAGTAATAGGAATGAAAGTTGGAGAGAAAAAAACAGTAACAATTTTAGCAAAAGATGCGTATGGTGATATTGAATTTGTTTCAATTGATTTATTTGATGTAAATGAAGATTTAGAAGTTGGTATGATTTTTAATAATGGATTTTCAGAAATAGTAATTGCATCTATTGATGGTAATATAATTGGAATCCTTAATAACCATCCACTTGCAGGCCAAAATTTAATTTTTGAAATAGAAATAGTAAAAATAAATTAAATAAAAAAATGATTATTTAATTTAAATAAAATTTAGGAGTTGATAGATTGAGCAGTGTTGTTAAAGCTGGAAATAATATTTCAGTAAATTACAAAGGAACTTTAAAAAATGGTGAGCAGTTTGATTCTAGTTATGATAGGGGTGTTACTCTTGATTTTAC
>CAZOVD010000064.1:0-1749 GCA_964583285.1 uncultured archaeon | reverse complement strand
AGAATTATATTATAATTGCATTTGATAATAAAATACTAAAAAATTAAGTTGAAAAGAATTTCAACTAAACATGATTAGTTAACTACGGGAGAATAAAATCAGTAGTGCAAAAAACAACCATATTTTTAAACTTTAACCTACCTATTATTTTAATTAAGAGAGGTAATTAACATGGTTGACTGGCGATGTAAAAAAATGGATTCAAAGGAGTTAATCAGATGTACTTTTGATTTGTCAAAAACAGAACTTAAAATATTTTTATATTTATTAAAAATCAATTCAAGTATTCCTTCAGTTGATATTGCAAAAGAAATTGATTTAGATAGAACTACTATTCAAAAATCTCTTAAAAAATTACTTGAAAAAGGAATAGTTGATAGAAGACAAAATAACTTGGACAATGGTGGATATGTTTTCTTATATTCAGTAAAACAAAAAAATCAACTAAAAGATCAAATGAAAGAAATTATTAATGAATGGAAAGATTCTGCACAATTACAACTTGAAACCCTATTTGATTCTGATGACCTATAAAATTTAAAAATAGAATAAATACAATTATTAATAAGTGATTTAATGCAAACATACGCAGTAGTTGGGGCAAGTAACAATAATGAAAAATATGGGTATAAGGTTACCCTATCTTTAAAGGAACTTGGTTTTGAAGTAATACCTATTAACCCAAATGAAAAATCAATTTTAGGATTAAATGCATACCCTAGTTTAACTGATGCAATTGATGATGGAAATGAAATTGACACAGTTATCTTCGTAGTTCCTCCAAAAATCACTGAAAATATTTTACAAGAAGTTAATAAACTTGGAATATTAAAAGTTTGGATGCAACCAGGTAGTGAAAGTAAAAATGCAATAAATTATTGTAGAGAAAATGAAATAGATGTTACATATAACGCTTGCATAATGGTTGAGAAAGGAAATGTTAAAAAGTAAATAATTATATTATTTATAAACAATTTTTTGATTAATTTTAATAATGGTTAGATTTAAAAGGTAAAATAACTTTATTTAGTAGTGATTAGATGGCTGATGTTGCAACTGCATTTTTAGTAACGGCAATTATAATAATGATAGGTTATTTTGGTGTTCTTTTCTTTAAAAAAACTAAAATTTCTGAAATAATTATTTTACTTTTAGTAGGACTTTTAATTGGCCCAATTTCAAGCGCACTTGGATATGGTTTTTTAGATGAGCTTGCACTAGTTAACTTTCAAAATTTCTTACCTTACTTTGCAAGTTTTGCATTAATTATGATACTTTTTGAGGGTGGAATGCAATTAAATTTCTTTAAAACTTTAAGAGCACTTCCGGGCTCGTTTGGTTTTACAATTGGTATTTTTTTGTTAGGAATGATACTTGCTGTAGCACTATTTTGGGTTTTGGGACTAGCTGGATTAATTGTGTTTGATCCACTTCTTGCAATTTTTATTGCAGCAATACTTGGTGGGACAAGCTCAGCAGTAATTGTGCCAATAGTAAAAAATACTTCTGCAAATGAAGAAACAAAAACTCTTTTAATTTTAGAATCAGCATTAACTGATATTTTTTGTGTAATAACTGCAGTTGCAATAGCCCAAATATTTTTGCTTGGAACTGTTGATGTTTCGCAAATAACAAGCGGTATTTTTGCAAATTTTAGTATAGGAGTTTTAATTGGATTTGTTTTTGGAATAGTTTGGTTAAAAATTCTTTCTAAATTAAAAGGAAACTCATATGATTACTTAATTACTC
>CAZOVD010000063.1:0-1842 GCA_964583285.1 uncultured archaeon | reverse complement strand
TTAAAAAAACTTATTCATTAGAACAACCTGGAAAAAAAGTTAAATCACTACTTATAAAAAAAGGTAACCAAAATATACAAACAAAAACAAAAGTTATAAATGAACAAAAAGCAGCTAGATTTAATTTGACTTTAAAAGAAAAAGATAAACTAGTTTTTCAAACACTATTAAAAATAATTAGATCAGACCCTAGAATGCCTCTTGAAGATATTTTTGTTTTAGTTAGAAGAGAACTTAAAGATAAAGCATTAATAAGCCCAAACTCACCAGTATCAGTTTATACAAAAGCAATTAAATTTGGTGCAATTTCATCAGCAAATTAAAAAATTTTTACATAATATATTTTTATAAAAATATAAAGGTTTAATAATTCAAAAATTGTTAGTTTTTAATGTTTTTACGTACTGGAAAGGAAAACTTAAAAATTGCCCTAAAAGACACAGGAACAATTTTATTCTATTCAGGACTTAGTTTTTTTGTTCCAATAATTCTTTCAATATTACTTGATAAAAATCAAACTAATTTATTTTATTATTCACTTAGTGCTCTTGGTCTATTTTCAATAGGATATGTTCTAAAAAATATTAGAACAATATCAAAAGAAACTGAAAGTAAACATGCAATGATAAGCATAGTACTTATTTGGTTTATCTATTGTTTTTTTGCAGCACTTCCTTTTGTGTTTATCATGAATGTTTCACCAATAGATGCTTATTTTGAAAGTATGAGTAGTTTAACAACCACTGGCCTTACTGTTATGACACATTTACTTGATGATATGCCTCTTTCTCTTATTTTTTGGAGAAGTTTTATTGGATGGATCGGAGGAATTGGAATTGTTCTTTTAGCTCTAATTGGAATTGTTACAACTTACTCAAAATCAATTAAATTATTAACTGCAGAAGGAAGAGGAGAGCAGTTAAAAGAAACATTAAAAATAAGCATTGGTAAAATTTCTGCAATTTATATTTTTCTAACTTTAATAGGAGCAGTACTTCTGTTTTTTGCTGGCCAAACACCTTGGGAAGCAATTAATTATTCAATGAGTGCAATTAGTACAAATGGAATTAGTATTACAACTGCAGGGATAACAGAAGTTAATAATGGCTTTAGTAACACTGGAGTAAATAACTACTGGGTATCTTTAGTTTTAGTAATTTTGATGATACTTGGAGCAACAAGTTTTTCACTGCATTATTTATTTTTAAGAAAGAAAAATTGGTTTGTTTATTTTAAGGATCCTGAATTTAGGTTACTAGTATTACTTGGTTTAATCGGCACATTAATAGTTTCAACAAAAATGGGTTTACTTAGTTCCTTTGTGCATTCTTTTTCTGCAATAACTAGCGGAGGAATTTTAATTGTAACTCCTGGTACTATTGGCCTACTTGAACAGTTCGTAAAAATATTTTGGTTACCATTAATTATTATTGGTGGGGCTGCTGGGTCCACCGCAGGAGGAATAAAATTATCACGTTTTATTATTTTTGTTAAATCAATTTTTTGGAAAATAAAAGCACAAACACTTCCAGATAAAAGTTATTTTAGAAGGCAATTTAATGGGGATGTTATTAGTTCTGAACAAATAAGAGAAGTAAATCAATTTATTTTAATTTGGCTTGTTTTTTTGTTAATTGGAACTATTGTTATTTCTGCATATGGTTATCCAGTAGATAATGTATTATATGAAGTTGCTTCTGCGCAAAGTAATAATGGAGTTAGTGCAGGAATTAGTTCTATTGATGCACCAGCAATTGTAAAAATAATGCTTACAATAAATATGTTTGTTGGAAGACTTGAAATAATACCAGTTATTGTTGGAATAAGTTTACTTATTAGTTT
>CAZOVD010000062.1:0-1875 GCA_964583285.1 uncultured archaeon | reverse complement strand
GCTGCTGGAGTGAGAAGAATAAAAGCAGTAGTAGAATAAGTTGTATTGAGTGTCTAAAAGACACGAAAATACTACTTCGTAACCACCAGGCGAAAATGGTGAATAAAAGCAGTAGTAGAATAAAAAATCATTTGTTTTTTATATTATTTGTTTAATGTTTTATTTATGGAATTAACTTTTAAGGAAGCAAATTTACAAGAAAGAAAAAAACTTGTTAGTGAATTAAATGATTTTATTTTAGCGTCACCTCATGTGAAACTAGGTTCAAATGGAAAAGTTGAAATTAAATCAAGAATAATGGATGAAGAAGGTGAAATAGAGTTAGTTGATGCTTTTATTGATGGTGAAATTTTAACTTATGTTGCAAAGGAAAAAGAAAAGATAGTTGGGTATTGTTTTGCAGCAAAATACAAAGATAGATCAGTACAATTAACTCATATGTCTATGCGAAAGGGTTATGCTAGAAAAGGAATTGGGAGAAAACTAATTGATTTTATGCATAATGATTTAGCAAGTAACAAAAAAGTTAGACTTGTAAATTTAATAGCACATGTTGGTGCAATTGATTTTTATGAAAAAAAATCACCTTACAAAAGAAGAAATTTAAATACTAAAAGACCAAAAAGTTTTTGGAATCCTTTTGGAAGAGCTGCCCAAGTTTTTGGGGCTAGATTAAAAAGAAAATAAATTTGATTTTTATGGATTTAAATTTTAAAGAAGCGGACCTTACTCAATTAAAAACTCTTGCAAAAGAAATGAATTATTTTGTAATGTCTCCAGAAATAGAAATTTCTGAAAATGGAAAAGTTCAAGTTATAGAAAAAGAACATTTATATGATGGTATAATAAAGAAAAAATACCCATATAAAAATGCAGAAATAATTCCATATATTGCATTAAATGGAAAAACTATTGTTGGATATTGTTTTGTTGCAGTTAGCAAAAATAAATCTGCTCAAATAACTTATATGTCTGCAAGATCGGGCCATCAAAAAATTGGTATTGGAACAAAACTTGTAGAATTTATTAATGATGATCTTGCAAAAAGAAAAATTAGAATTGTAAATTTAGTTGCAGATCTTAGCGCGGTTGGTTTTTATGAAAAAAGATCTCTTTTTAAAAAGAGAAATTCAAATACTAAAAGACCAAAAAGTTTTTTTAATCCAGTTGGAAAAATAGCAACAGTTTTTGGTTTTAAACCAAGAAGAAAAATAAAATAGGTGAAAATAAAATGGTGGATAAGAAAAAAGTTGAAGAAGGAGTTAAATTAATTCTTGATGGAATTAATGAAGATAAAAATAGAAATGGACTTATTGATACTCCTAAAAGAATTGCAAATTTTTATTCTGAATGGCTTGAATATAATAAAAAAATTAATTACACAGTATTTGAAGAAAAATACGAAAATATGGTTATTGTAAAAGACATACCAATTTACTCACTTTGTGAACACCACATGTTGCCTTTTTTTGGAACTATTCATATAGGATATATTCCAAGTAAAAAAGTTATTGGATTAAGTAAAATTTCAAAAATTGCACAAAAATATTCAAGACGCCTTCAAATACAAGAAAGAATTGGAAAACAAATAGCTGATGAAATTGAAGTTGCACTAAAACCAAAAGGAATTATGGTTGTAATAGAAACGGAACATTTATGTATGAGTATGAGAGGAGTTAGAACACCTGGAAGTACAACTATTACTAGTGAAGTAAGAGGTGCTTTTAGGGATGAACAAAAAACTCGCGAGGAATTCTTAATACTAACTAGTAAAAAATGAATAATTACTAGCAGATAAGAATTTTTTTTGGTAAAATTAACAACACATAAACAATTAAATACTTTTAATTTCTCTTTAGTTAAGAAAGTGATATT
>CAZOVD010000061.1:0-1926 GCA_964583285.1 uncultured archaeon | reverse complement strand
CTTTTTTTGGTTGAGGCCTATTTTCTTCTTCAATATAATGAATTGGTTTTACTGGCGCAAAAGGCAACTTGAGTTCTTGTGGAACTGAAATAAATTCATCCCAAATTTTTTTTATTTCTTCAATACTTGGTTTTTTTTCAGCAAATTCTAAGCTAACACAAGCTGTATGGCCATCAGTTACTGGAACTCTATTACAGTGGGCTGAGATTGCTATTGATTTATCGTATTCAATTTTACCATCAACAATACTCCCCAGTATTTTTTGTGGTTCTATTTCACTTTTTTCTTCTTCTCCGCCAATATAAGGCACAATATTATCTACCATATCAAGTGAGGCAACACCAGGATATCCCGCTCCACTTACTGCTTGCATAGTTGTTATTATTGCTTTTTTTATTTTATAACCTTTTTTTTCAAGAGCATACATTGGAGTTAAATAACTTTGAAGCGAACAATTTGGTTTTACTAAAACAAAACCTTTTTTATAATCATGATTCTTTTTTTGAATATCAATTAATTTAAGATGTTCTGAGTTTATTTCTGGAATTAACATTACAACATCATCAGTGTGTCTATGTGCACTACAATTTGAAACTACTACAATATCATTTTTTGCATATTCATTTTCAAGTTTTTTAATTTCTTCTTTTTCAAGTTCTAGAGCGCTAAAAACAAAATCAACTTTTCCTATTGCATTTTTTACTAGGTTTGCGTCTTCAACAATTAAATCCTTAACTGAAATGGGTATTTCTTTTTGCATTTGCCATTTTCCAAGTACTGCTTCACTGTATTTTTTTCCTGCTGATCTAGGAGATGCAGCCACATAAACAACATCAAACCATGGGTGATTTTCAAGAAGTGAAATATATTTTTGTCCAACCATCCCAGTTGCTCCTAAAATTCCAACTTTTAATTTTTTCATTATAACACCATCTCCTTTGTAAAATTTAATTATTCTAAAAACTCTTTATGGATTAATTGAATTGATTTATCTAAATCTTTTGATTTAACTGCAAAGCTAATGTTTAACTCACTTGCTGATTGAGAAACAAGTTCTATATTTATTCCTTCTTTTCCAATGGCAGTGAATAATCTTGCAGAAACTCCTGGCGTATGTCTCATATTGTGACCAATAACACCTATAACACAAAGATCTTTTTCACTTATTATATTTACTTTTGTTATATTTTCAAGTTCTTTTAATAAATTTTTAGCTTTATCTACATCATTTGAATTTAAGGTAAAAGAAATTGAAGTTTCGCTTGTTGATATCATATCAATTTCAATATTTTCTTTTGCAATTAAATTAAATATTTTTGAGGCAAAACCGGAATTATTCACCATTATGCTACTTTGAACTGTTATTACTCCAACATCTTTTGTTGCTGCGATGGATTTTATTATTTTTTTTGAATGATTTTTTTCTTTTCCAATAATAGTTCCTTTTACTTCTGGTTCAAATAAATTTTTTATTTCTGCTTCTAAATTTTTTTGTCTTAATGGATCCATAGTTCGTGGGTGAAGTATTTTTGCACCCAAATAACCTAGTTCTTCTGCTTCATCATAACTTAAATAATCGATTTGTTTAGCTTCTTTTACTATTTTTGGATCAGCGCTCATAAACCCACTAACGTCTTTCCAAATTTCAAGTTTTGCATCTAAAATATTTGCAATAAAACCAGCGCTATAATCAGTTCCGCCCCTTCCAAATGTTTTAGTATCATTATTAGAATCAATACCATAATATCCTGGAAGTAATATTACTTTATTTTCAATTTCAGGAATTACATTTTTTAAAAAATTTTTAGTTGTATTTTCTAAATCAACATGGGCTTTTTCAAAATTACCTTCTGCAATAATTCCTGCTTCTTTTGCATCAATAAACCTTGCGTCAATTTTTGCATCTTTTAAAAAACTTTCAAGAAC
>CAZOVD010000060.1:0-2417 GCA_964583285.1 uncultured archaeon | reverse complement strand
GAGACTACCGCGGTGGCGGAAGAAGTAGTGCTCGTGAAACCGCAGCAAGAGTTGCAGCAGGAGCTATTGCAAAAAAATTACTCTTAAAAGAAGGAATAAAAATTAGCGGGTTTGTTAGTCAAATTGGAAACATAAAAGCAACTAAATTCACTCAAAAAGATATTGACAAAATTTATAATAATGAAGTTAGAATGCCTGATAAAGTTGCTGAAAAAAAAGCAATTGAACTTCTTAAAAAAACTTTAGCAAAAAGAGATAGTGTTGGTGGGATTGTCGAGGTTCGTGCTAGTGGAGTTATGCCAGGCATAGGAGAACCAGTTTTTGATAGACTTGATGCAAAAATAGCTTATGCATTAATGAGCATTCCTGCAGTTAAAGGTGTTGAAATTGGTAGTGGATTTAGTGCTGCAGAAAAAAATGGTTCAGAGAATAATGATCAAATGAAAGTTAAAAATGGAAAAGAAATTTTTTTGACAAACAATGCTGGTGGAATTTTAGGCGGCATTAGTAATGGAAATGAAATTATTGTAAGAATGGTAGTAAAACCAACTTCTTCAATTAGTAAAGAACAAAATTTTGTAACTGAAGATAATAAAGAAAAAAAATTAAATATTGTTGGCAGACACGATGCATGTATTGCAGTAAGAGCAGTTCCAATAGCTGAAAGTATGTTAGCACTAACTTTGATTGATATGTTACTTGAAAAAAAAGCTATCAATTAATTTTAATTCTATAAAATATTATAATAATTTCAAATAATTGAAGAAAAATTAATTTTAGAAATAGCATTTATAAATCTTTCCCAGTCAATATTTTTATTCTATATAACTTTATTTAGTGGTGAGAATATGGCAAAATTGACTGGAGGAGCGAGAAAAGCAGGAAAAAGAGGAAAAACTCGTTCTAAATTAACAAAAAAAGGTGGAAAAGTTACAGTTAATAGAATAATGCAAGAATTTGCTACGGGAGATAGAGTTCAAGTAGTAATTGAACCAAGTTACCACCCAGGACTTCCAGGCAAAGGATTTCACGGATTAACAGGTTACATTTCTAAAAAAAGAGGAACTGCTTACGAAGTTGAACTTAAAAAAGGAAACAAAGATTCAATAGTAGTAACAAACTCGGTTCACTTAAAAAAATTAAAGTAAATAAGAAAAAGTGATATTATGACTGAAGGAAAAATTGTTAATATGCGCCCAGTTTCTTTGGCAGAAGTTAAAGAAGTAATTGAATCTAGAAAAGGCGAAAAAGAATTAAATTATGAACAAGAAATAACAATGAAATATGTTGAAAAATTTGGAAAGTTAAATAGAAAAGAAACTGAGGATTTAGTTAAAAAATTAAAAGAAATTGAATTTTTAAAAGAAAGAGAAGTTTTAGTTTATCAATTAGTTAATGCACTGCCTACAAAAGTAGAACAAGTACAACTATTTCTAACAAAAGACATTGAAACAAATGAAGAAGAACTCAAAAAAATTGTTGAATTAACAAAAAAATTTGGGGAAAAAATCTAATTCCTCTGCTTTTTTTATAAAAAAGAGGTTTTTATAGATATATATGTATAAGAATATTATAAACGAGTGATTTTATGGAAAATAAAGAAGTAAAAAATGAAAAAGTTGATACAACTCAAAAAACAGAAGAATATTGCATAGTTCTTGATTATTTACCTACAGGTAAGTCTAGCGCAATTAAAAGTGAAAGCTTAGCACAAGTTATAGGAAAAGATTTTTTTACTTTACTTGAAGTTACTCCAAAAGTTGGTATTAACTTAAGTATTGGCGAAACAGTTTATGTTGGAAAAGATGATAGGCCAAAAATTAATTTAATTAAAAACAGAATTAGATTTGGAGAATTAACTTCTAACTCTATTTCTGAAATAGAAGATGTAATTAACGAAATTGTTGAAGAAAAAAAAGAAAAATTTTTAGAATTTTACAATAAATCAAGACCAATATCGCTTAAGAGACATCAACTTGAATTGCTTCCAGGCCTTGGAAAAAAACACATGCTTGATGTTTTAAAAGAAAGAGAAAAAGAGCCATTTAAAAGTTTTGAAGAAATAACTAAAAGAGTAAAAAATATGCCTGATCCAAAAAAAGCAATTGTAAAAAGAATAATGGAAGAACTTGAAGGGCCTGAAGATAAACATTATTTATTCTCAAGACCTCCAGCAGCACCAAAACCAAGTTATTATGATAGAAATCAAAGTGGTAATAGAAATTTTCCAAATAGGGGATTTCAAAGAAGAAATTTTTAATTATAATTAGTTTATTTTTGACTAAATTATTTTTTAATTATAAATTTAGTTATATTTTGGTTGATTGATATTATGGGGCTTTTTGAAGAACTTCAAGACTTAATGATAAAACATAGATTTAGGCCAGACAAAAAACTATCACAATTCTTTTGTACTA
>CAZOVD010000059.1:0-2537 GCA_964583285.1 uncultured archaeon | reverse complement strand
TGGAAAATATGTTGTTGAAGATGCTTACTTAGTAAAACAAGTTGATGGAATATAAAAACCAAAATATTTGCCAGAAATAAAAAAATAATTTTTTTACTAATTTTTAAAATTTAAATTAAAAAAATAATTTGTAATTATTTTGAAAAAATAAAAAAATATTATAAAAAATATTTTTTTTAAGAAAAATAATTATTTTTTTTACAAATATCTAAATTAAATAAATTTAAATACTAGAAAAACCAATTTAAATAAAGCAAAAAGTAATATTTTGATTGTTAAAAAAAATATTTTTTAACTTTTAAAAATTATTTTTTATTTGCTTAGAAAAAAATTATGGAGGAATTTAATATGGCAGCAAAAAAGAAAGCAGCTAAAAGGAAAGCACCAGCGAAAAAGAAAGCAGCTAAGAAAAAAAGAAAGTAATTAATAAAAATCAAAACAAAAAAGATTATTTATTATAAAAAAATTTTGAAGGGTTCTTTTGAACCCTTTCTTTTTTTCAAAAATCTCAAAAGAAACTATTTTTAATCAGTACTAGTAGATACTTATTTATGATAATTGAGTTTTTTAAGAAGTTATTTGGTGTTAAAGAGACCAAAAAGGAATATCCTGTAATAATACCTGATCATAGAAAAGATATAATAAAAAAAGAAGTTAAAGAAAAAGAAATTAGTGATTTAAGAAAAACTTATTTAAAAGAAAAAACAAAAAAAATAACAAGTGCAAAAATTGATAAGAAATTACTTGATAAAAAAATAAAAGATATTGATCTTGATAAAGAAGTTAGTGTTTTTGAAGTTGAAGGCGTTTATAGTTTGGCTGGAATGGCATTAATAAATGGTTTTGTTGAAATTGGGAGATTAAAGAGTGGTATGAAAAGTAGATCTTACGTTTTTCCACTAAAAATAATTGAAGTTAGAAAAAATAATGAAAAGGTTCCTGCAATACTTGCTGGCGAAAATGGAACTATTTTAATTGATTCAAAGAAAAATCCCATTTTAAGAAAAGGCGATTATTTAGAATTTGAATAGCACTGGCAAGTTACCTTCGACTTATTTAAAAATTAAAAAATTTTAATTATTAAATGATGTCTAATTATTTTGCAGAATTATTAGGTGCATTTGTTGGAGATGGTTGGATGAGTAAAACCAACTCGGGGATTTCTCTTTTTATTACTGGTAATCCAAAAGATGAAAAAGAATATTATAAAAGAATAATATCATTATTTAAAAAAGAATTTTTGGTAGTTTTAGAGCCAAGAGATTTCAAATATTGGGGGACTTATGGAATTTATACTGGTAGAAAAGAAATTATTCATAAATTTATTGAAGCTGGAATGCCGGTTGGAAATAAAAGCATCTGTGTAAAAGTACCTATGGAAATAAAAAATAATAAAGAACTTTATATTGCTTTTCTCAGAGGATTATTTGATACTGATGGTTGTATATCATTTTCTAAATCTTATAATAAAAATGCTAGTAAATGGCAAAAAGAAAAACGACATATCCCTAGAGTATCAATAACAACAATCTCAAAAGATTTAGCACAAGAAGTTAATTCTATGTTTAACAATATAAATCTTAATTTTAAAATAAGAATACAAAAAGCATATAAAAAAATAAAACTAGTTTTGTATTATATTATGATGGTAAAAAAAGAGCTAAAGAATTTTTTAAAATAATAAAGCCTAAAAATCAAAGACATTTAATAAAATTTAAAAAATGGAATTCAGAAGGTTTTTATTAGCAACTAAATTAAGATTTATTATGCGGAGATGCCCGAGCGGTCTAAGGGACCGGACTCAAAATCCGGCGGCTTAGTGCCTTCGCAGGTTCGAATCCTGTTCTCCGCATAAAAAAATTAATTTTCGCCAGCCTTTTTTAAAAGGCTGTTCTGGGTCCAGTCCCGTGCATTTTTAAAAAATTAGTTAGTTGCTGTGTGAATTTTCTGGAGATATTTTTTTATATAATCTAAATTTGGTTTTCCTTCGCAATCCTCAATTCCTTTTGCTGCAATTTGTCTAACAAGTACTCTATCTGATTTTGAATAGGTTGGTAATTTTTTTTGCAATAATTCAAAATAATATTTGGCAACTTTTGGAGTTAATATTGTATAAAAATCATAATAGTATTTTTCTTTTATTCTTGGAGTTCTTGATATCTCTTTTCGTACATTTTGAACCAACTCTCTAACATCTGTGCTAGTTATATTATTCCAAGGAAAATTTGCAATTGCTAAATGGGTAGAATTATCAAATTTTTTTCGTTGTCCTTCACTTAAATAATCAACTTCAACACCAGTTTTTTTACAAACAGTTAATGATAAAAAATGAGTAAATGATTCAGAAAATGATAAATCTAAAGCATCAATTTTGTCAAGTATCCCATGAACTGATTCATGGATTATTGTAGATGGTCTATCTTTTCCTTTTGAAAAAAGAACATGCTTTTTGTTAATAGTCCACTGAAGTCCACTTAATCTTAATATTTTTTGTCTAGTTAATTCTCCAGTTTTTGAATCTTTTTGAGCTGAATTTA
>CAZOVD010000058.1:1725-2617 GCA_964583285.1 uncultured archaeon | reverse complement strand
AAAAATAAAAAAATAATTTAATAATTTTTTAAGGTTAATTTTATGAAAAAATTTAAAACAAAAAATAATGTTTCAATTATAAAAAGAATATTTAATAGAAATATATTACTTGAAAATAATGCTCAATCAGGAGCAGTATTTCGTTTAATGGTTGATGCAATAATTGGTCTTATTATAATGGCAATGGTTCTTTCAACACTTAGCTATTTTAATTATTTAAAAGTTCAGTCATCTTTTGAAGAGTTTAATAGAAAAATTCTTGCAGGAGTGAATTCTCCAAATGGAAATGTAATAGAGTCAAATGGAAATTTATTTTTCTTGAAAGGAACAGGTTTTACAACACTTGGTCTTCAAGAAATAACTGCATATCCAGCAGAATGTTTTTCTTTTGAATCAAATTTAAGCGTAGTAAAAATAAGTACTACTAATTCTCATAATGATAGTGCACAAATGCTTGAAAATACTGATGCTAGGTTATTTGTAAGGTGTGATCCTTCAAATGAAATATATGATTTTGATTCTCAAACTGGTTGTGAGTTAAACTGTGTTGTTTCTTTTGGCAAAAGGCTTGAAAATCAAAGCAATTTTGGAAATTAATTTTAAAAAATTGATTTTTTTTAATTAGTGTTTAATATAATTAAGTTTATATATTAGGTTTGCCTTTTCTTTCTAATAATAATGTTTTTGAGGTGTAAATAATGTTTAAATTAAATAATAAGGGGCAGGCTTTTAGTGTTTTTGAACTAATGATTGCCGCAATTGTTGCAATTGCAATTCTATTTGTATTACTTCCAATAGTAACAAATATAACAACTCCAACAGGCGATGCAGTAACTACAATTGGAAATGCACTTAGTTCAGTTCCAGCAGGAGCTTCAACAGAAACAGCTAT
>CAZOVD010000058.1:0-1715 GCA_964583285.1 uncultured archaeon | reverse complement strand
AGTAAAACCAAATCAAGTAGTTGAATCATCAATATTTTCTGATAAAGGAATAGATCCATGCTCAGTTTATTTTGATAATGCTGCATTTGTTAGAGCATCAAGTAGTAATCCTCAATTAGATGTTCAAGCTGATGATGGTAGTGGAGAGTGTAATTCAAGATTTAGAAATACTTCAACAAGTGGAGTTCGTGCAAGAGCAACAGTTGTTTGTAACACTAACCCAGAAAGACTTGAAAGTACTCTTGATTTCTTACAATTAGATGATTTAGAACGTACTCCAAGAGATTTTTGGAATGACAACCCAGGTTATTCAAAGGTTTGTGTTGTAATTTTAAAAAGAGCATAATTAATAAATTTGAAACGAGCAAAAATGTTCGTTTCAATTTCTTTTTTTTAGAAAACCTTAATAAGTTCTTTTAACAATTAAATTAGTATGGTAACTGAATTATTTAAAGAAGAAAGAGCCGATAGTAGTTTTGGTGCAGTTTATATGATACTTGTTTTTGCAATAGTTGCACTAGCTCTTGTTATGATAGTTAAACCAACTTATCAAAATGCACAAAAAGTAATTCCAAAAACAACTCCATAAATACTAATTAATAATTAATTTTTTTAGAATTTTTCTATTTCATTTTAATTTCCTAATTTTTTTAAGTGAAACCTTAATATATCACTTTTCCCTTTTTATATTATGAAAAAGTTTCTAAAGTTTTCAAATAGAGCTCAAATGTCTTCTCCATTTGAATTATTTGTAGCAGTAATAATAATGACTTTTGTTGTAATAATTGGAACTCAAATGCTTGATGCTTCTCAAAAACAAGTGTGTCTTTCAAGTATTGATAGAGAATTAACAAAATTTAAAATTAATTTAGAAGATACTGTTAATATGCAAAGTGCAACAAAGTTTGAATTTAGACCAGATAATTGTTATAATGAAAGTAGAGCTATTTCAAGAATTTTTTTATTTAATGATTCTCAAACATGTGGGGCTAGGTGTGGTATTAGCGGAGTTGATAGTTGTTTTATTTTAGTTTTTAACGCAAGTGATTTGCCAAATGGTTTTAGAGAAAAGTGTCTTAACATTCCTCCATACACTACATTTTTAGGTAGTAATGATAGTGCGTGTAATACCGCGCAAACCGATTTAGCAGGTTATGATCCAATTAGTCCAGTTGGAGATCAAGGCGTTAATTTAACACCAGGTAGTTATATTTTAAGAAATGTTTCAACTTCTGCAGAGTCATATTCATCAATTTGCATTTTTAGAAGGTAATATTTATGCTAGGATTTATTTTAAGTAAAATGAACATGATGATTTTTGCAACTGCAATTTTTATCATTGCATTAATGATGCTTTCCTTTACTGATGGCATTGAATTGAAAAATATTACAAGTTCTAATTTAAATTTAAATTCGCAAATAATTGAAGAACAACTAAACACAGATTCAATTTGTTCTTATAAATCAATTTCAATTCCAAATACTTTAAATTTTGGTTTAAATAATTCTAAAAGATTATTGTATGCTTTGGAATTTTCAAAAGTAACTCTTGGTGATCAAACTGCATTAATACTTTCAATTAATGAACATGGAAAACAAAACATACTTGATGCAAGAAGAATAGTTACCAGTGCAGAAGTTATTTTAGTTGACCCAGGTTTTATTGCAACTGATGAAAGAATTTTTCCATATTTTAATAAAGATTTAATTAAATT
>CAZOVD010000057.1:0-2743 GCA_964583285.1 uncultured archaeon | reverse complement strand
GGAAAAGCATCACCGCTATTTAGACCCAAACTTTAAATAAATTTTTTATACTTATCTCGTTATTTTTTATTTCATTTTCTCCAATTATTCCAACACATCTATAACCTTTTTTTTCAGCGTATTCAAAATTTTTTGAAATACTTTTTCCTTGCAAGTCAATTTCGCAAATTAGTCCTGCCATTCGCAGTTTTTGTGCAATCTCGCTAATTTCACTGATTGGAATTTTCATTCCAACTAAATATAATCCATTTATTTTTACTTTTTCTTCCTTTTCTTTTAAATAATCAAATATTCTGCTAACTCCAAGTCCCATTCCAACTGCCGGAGTACTTGCTCCACCATATGTTTCTATTAATTTATCAAATCTTCCTCCTCCTCCAACACTAGGTCCACTATCAAGTTTTATTTCAAAAACTATTCCTGTATAATAGTCAAAACCTCTTGCAAGTGTTGCAGAGAATTCTACAAAATCTAAATTATTTTTTTTGCAAAGTTCGCTAAATTTATTTATTTCTTCAATGCCATTACTAAACTGTCCTACAATTTGTGATATTTTTTCAATATCATTGTCATTAATTAAATCAATAAGTTCTTCTTTAACTTCTATTTTTTTAAGCTCCTCTTTAGCAGCATCAACACCAATTTTATCTATTTTGTCAATTATTCTCATAACATCTCTTTCTTTTTTTGGTGCATAACTTTCAAGAAGTTCATTTAATAAAATTCTGGAGTTAAAAATAACTTTTGGTTTTAAGTTTAATGCGTTAAAACAATCTCTAATTATCATCATTATTTCAATTTCTGCATTTAAATCTTTTATCCCTAAAATATCAATGTCTGCTTGGTTAAATGCCCTATATCTTTTTGCTCCTGGTCTGTCATATCTATAAACTTCTCCAATTTGGTATCTTTTAAAAGGAAGTTTTAATTGGTTTGTTGCAGCTATTCTTGCAAGAGAGGCAGTAAATTCAAAACGCAGTCCCAGTTCTCTATCACTTTTATCTTTAAAATAATAAATTTCTTCTTTTATTGCTTCTCCAGCACCACCCTTTACTTTAAATAAATCAAAATTTTCAACTGCCGGCGAGTAAAGTGGAATAAAACCAAAACTCTCAAAAACTTTCTCAAAGTTATTTTCAATGTTTTTTTGCAGAATAGCATCTTTTCCAAAAAGGTCACGCATTCCTCTTACAACTTGCATACTCATAATTTCACCAAAAATAAAGGCCGCGACCGAGAATCGAACTCGGGTCGGCGGGACCACAACCCACCATCATGAACCACTAGACCATCGCAGCCATTAAACTATTTACCTCCATTATTACTAGATAAATAATTATAAGTAAAAATTGATTTGAAACAATTAAAAAGCTTCTTTATTGTGGAAACTAAAACAAGTATGGCTCTAGAACTAGAGATGAAGTAAACCACTTTTGTTAGTTTGCATAAATTAATATTATTAGTTTTGTTTTTTAAAAGTATCTTTTTTAGTTAGTAAGTAAATTATTGATTTTTATTTGATTTTTGTTAATCTATATAGCGTTAGTTCTCTATTATTATAAAAAAATCTTCTTTCAAAATAAGTTTTAGGCACAGTTATCTCTCTTTTTTTTATGTTATAATGTGTTCTTATAAAAGGAGTTTCAATTTGTCTTCTAACCTCATCTGCTTCAGTTGTAATAATAATAGAGCCATTTTTTTCTAAAATATCTCTTAGTTCTAATAATATTTTTTCTAAATTAATGTGCTTTATACTAACATATGCTGGGACTGGCATTCTAATTGTAGCGTATTTAATTTTTTTCCCTTCTTTTTTTAGTATTTTAATTGCATTATTAATATTTGATGGAAGTATTGTTAGATTCTTTGCTTTTGATTTTGTTCTTGAATTATATTTTTCATCAACTGCTAAATATTTTTCTTTTCTTTTTATTCTAGCTTGTTCTAAAATCCATTCAGCATCTCCTGATCCAAAATCAACAGCTCTAATTTTTTTAGGAAGCCTTTTGATTTTTCTTATATTAGAAACTTCTATTTTTGTAATAACCATAAAATCAATTTATTTTTTTATAGCAACTTTTGAGTGATGAGATGGCTTTTTATCTTTGTTTATTTTAAGAACTGCTTTTGCTTGATTAGCTTGTCTTCTAGCGTTTTTAGTCTTTTCTTTAGTTGGTCTACTTTCATTTAGTGCAATTTTTCCTATTAATATTTTTAATTTTGTAATTAAATTCATAAAATTAATTTTTTTAATATGTTCTATTTTTAATAGAACAGTAATTTATAATATTTTACTTCGTACTTTATTTGCAAGCACTATTTCGCTAGTGCGACACGATTGACTCATGTGCATTTTTTAAATGCACTTAGTGGCTTTCTATAATATTTTACTTCGTACTTTATTTGCAACTTCTTTTTTTGTAATAATTAAAATTTTCATTCCTTCTTTTATTTTAAAATCCTTAGATGGTATTACAAGTTCTCCTTTTTCAAAAAAACCAATTATACTACTTCCAATTGGATTTTCTATTTCACTAAATTTTTTGCCATCAATTTTGCTTCCTTTTTTTACAAGTATTTCCATTATCTCTGCATTTCCTCTTGATAAAAATGCAAGATCCAAAACTTCTGGTTTTGTAATAAGTTCTTCAATATATCCTGCAGCAGCTGCTTCGGGGTGAATTACAATGTCAATTCCAAGTTTTTTAAGTACATTTTCATTATAATCAATTCTTGATATTCT
>CAZOVD010000056.1:0-2943 GCA_964583285.1 uncultured archaeon | reverse complement strand
GTAAAAGAATTTGTTATAAAAGAAATGAAATTAATAAAATAAAGCTCATTTACTTTGTTTAGAATAAATTATTTTATTTTCGTGGTTCTTGGAGACAAATTGTCCCCTTGTGAGTAAAAAAGGCGGGTCAATTGCAGGTAATACTAGAAAAGATATAGAAAAAACACTTGGAAAAAGTGTTATAACAAAAGAAAATTATTTATCTATTTCAGAAAAAAAGAAAAAAGAATTGAAATAGTTTTTTCTAAGAACACTTTTTGATAACAATGCTACTATTCTTATATAATTCTGTACAATCATCAAGAATAGTGTCTAAAAATCCTACTTGAGTGGATTTTAATTTTGATAAAGAAAAATTATCTCCTATAAAATAGAACTCAAAGGAAGGTTTTTCCTCTAAAAATTCTTGCCCTGAATAAACATCAACATTCTTATCTATTAAAGAATTATAATAGTTAATAGTGTTAGTTCCTTTTCCACTCATAGAAAAAGGAATTACTAAAAAAGGTTTTTTTATGTACCATTCTACATGTGAAGAATAAAGAGTAATAATTTTAGAATCTTCTTCTTTTAATTCTGATAACAATTCACTAGGAATATTTTTGTAATTTATTTCTGGTGCTGAAAAATCATTAAAGTTTCTATATGTTGGAACTAATATTGTAGAATAAATAAAAGGATTGAATAAATTTGAAGTTAAAAATATCATTACAAAAAAAATTATTATTAGTAAATTATCATATTTTTTTGCTAAATAATAAAACATTAAAGAAGAAAATATTATTATTGGAAAAGTAATAAAATAAATGTATCTAAAAGCAAACAAATCAACAAAAAACAATAAAAACAATAAAATTAATGTTGGAACAATTAACAAAAAACAAAGTTCTTTTTTTTCTTTAAAAGCAAATATTAATCCAATTAAAGCAAATAATAATATTGGTAATAAGTGTGAGAAAAAACCAAAATAACTTGTTATGTAGTAAAAAACTAGTTCTGTGTTAGTGCCAATATTAATAGCACTAATAAATCTTTCAATCAAAAAATAAATTATTGGAATTATTAGTATTACTAAAAACTTGTTTTTTAACAAGAATTTTTTTGATAAATTTTTTTTATTAAAAAAAGGATATAATAAAACAGGGGTTAAAATTATTCCTGCTATTTGTGTATCAATAGCTAAAACAAAAGTTATTAGTGAATAATAAAAGTACTTAAAGTTTGTTTTTGCTTTGTAAGAAAAATATATTGTTGCAAAAAACAATAATTGAAATAATTGATAAAATCTTGCTTGTTTTGAATAAAATACTTCTAAAAAGAATATTGAACAAAATAATGCCGTCATCAAACCTGCTTTTTTTCCACCAAATTCTTTTCCAAACAAATAAGCTAAAATAATAGTTAACAAACCAAAAATAACTGATGGAAAACGAGCTCCAAAATCATTTATTCCAAATATTATCATTGATATGCTTTGAGAGTAATGAAATAGCATTGCGCGAGAATAAAATGCGCCAGAATCAAATATAGGAAAACCTTTTTCTAGTATTTTTACGGCAGCATTAGAACTAATGCTCTCATCAACCCAAAAACTAGGTGCATCTAAAAAACTTATTCTTAAAAACAAACCAAACAACAATATTATTCCTAATAATATTACCCAAACAGGAATTTTTTTATTAAATATTTTAATATTAGTTTCTAAAGTTATTTTAGAAAAATTAAGGGGTTTGTTCATATTATAAAATAAAAATAAAGGTTTTATTAAATACTTGTTTTAAAAGAAATAGGTTTATTTTGTTTTTTAATTTTAAATTCTTTTGTAATTTTTTTTAGATTTTAAAATTTTTTTTTCTTTAACTTTTCAACTTTTTTTTACATTTATGTTTTTAACCTATTTTTCTATTTTATGATTTTTTTAAACAATCTGAACAAAGCGCCTTTCTTAGCATATGTTGTTTATTTTAATGAAATATTCAAAATACTTTTGTCCAAATCCCTCCCACTTAAATGCACATATCTTGCGGCCATGTCTGAACTTTGGGTCCATCCAAAGAATTGTTTGAGTTGGGCTTCTGTTAAATGTTTGGCCAAGAAGGTTGCTCTTGAGTGTCTGAACATGTGCGGATTTACTTTTTTGTTTATTTTGGCAATTTTAAAGTTTACTGAAATAAGTTTTTTTACTGCTGAATAACATAAAACAGAATTTGGTAATCTGTTTCCTTGAACTCTTAAGTTAGCTTTTCTTTCATTTGTTTTTATCCAAACTAAAGCTTCAGAGTTTTCTTTGTAGGGGTGTTTTTCAATCCATTTTTTGAGTGGGACAACACTTTTGATTATTGGTACTCTTCTTTGTCCAGTTTTGCCATTAACAAGTATTGAAGAAACAGGTTTGGCAAAAGTAATGTGTTTTATTTTAAGAGTTAATAATTCTCCAATTCTTACTCCACTTTCATACAACAAATGGATGAATGCTTTATCTCTTACAAACTGGCATACATTAATTGCACTAAGTACATCTTTTTCTGTTAGTAGTTCTTCTGGCATTATGCAATCTCTTGGTTCTTTGTTTTTTATCCAACTAACAAGTTTGGGTGTTACTTCATCTTCTCCTAAAAGCCACTTGTAAAAGGATTTTATCACGACTTTGTAATCTATTTTTGTCCAGCTTGAATAATTGTGTTGTTCTAAATCACAAAGATATAACTCAATATCTTCTCTTGTAACTTCTTCCAAATTTTTTCCAACAATTACTGAGAAATTGCGCAGGACTGCAACAAGTTTTTTGAGTCTTATTGGTTTTACTCCACAAGCTCTTTTTGATTGAACAAATTTTTGAATGTGTTGCTTGTTTTCTTCACAAATTAAAGAAGTTTCAAGTGTTTTTAGTGCACTTTGAAAGCGTTTTTCTGATGAATAGATATCATCAAGCTTTTGTTTCAT
>CAZOVD010000055.1:0-3037 GCA_964583285.1 uncultured archaeon | reverse complement strand
GCTTTGATCAATTAAACTTTGCAGCGTTTCTTTTAAAAACTTATCTCCTTTAAATTCTTTAACTTCAGTATTAAGTATTATTTCAATATTTGGTATTTCTTTTATTTTTCTACTCCAAGCATCTTTTGATCTAAATTCATCTCTTCTATGAATTATGTAAACTTTTTTTGTCATCCTTGAAAGCGGAATTGCTTCTTTAAGTGCAGAGTCTCCTCCCCCAATAACCGCAACTTCTTTTCCTTTATAAAATGGACCATCACAAAGTGCACAATAATGAATTCCTTTATTTTCATATTCTTTTTCTCCAGGAATATTTAATTTTCTTGGAAAACTCCCACCAGTAAAAATAAGTGTTTTTGAGATAACTTCACCATCATTTAATTTAATTTTTACTTTTCCATCAAATTCTTCAAAATTAATAACTTCTTTATATTCAATAGTTGCGCCTTGATGTTCTACTTGTTCTTTCATTTTACTAACAAGTTCCATTCCATTAACTTCTTTAAAACCAGGATAATTTTCTATAGCATCAGTGGTTGCAATTTGACCACCAACAAGACCTTTTTCATAAATAATTGTTTTAAGACCAAATCGTGTAGCATAAAGAGCAGCACTCATCCCTGCAGCGCCAGCCCCAACAACAACAACATCAAATTCATTTAAATTATTCTCACTCATTTTAAATCAACTAAAAATTTTTACTAATAAAATCAAATCAAAAAAGCTATTTAAAACTTGCTAAAAGTAGTAAATAAGCAAAAATTATTTATTACTAATTGTAAAAAATAAAAGTAAGTATTAAATATTAGAATTTATAAATTATATTATGATTTCTTTTTTTAAACCATCAAACAATAATTTTAAAGTTAAAATCAACAATTTAATTAAGCCTTCAAAGAAAGCATCTATAGGTCAAGGCACTATTGAATATTTAGTAATTTTAGCTGTGATAGTAGTAGTTGGATTAATAGTAGTTGGTCTTGCGAGTGGATTTTTAGATTCAAGCTCTCAAGTTATAACAAATACGCAAGGCATAAGCACGGCTACAAGCACAGGGATAGTTGTTCGAGAAGCAATACTTGACACTGATGGAAATGCAATACTATCACTGCAAAATAATACTGGAGAAGAAATCACACTAACAAAAATAACGATTGATGGTATTGATCTTAATTATAATAATAAAATACTTCCAACAAATAGATTATTTTTTTCTTTACCAAATACAAATTGTTCTTGTTTGGCTGGAGAAAAAACAAAAAGCTGTTTATATGAATTATATTATACAACAAGATATGGAATTGAAAAAAAAGAAACAATAGAAGTTAATTTAGAATGTGTAAGCACATCCCAATCAAACGTAGCTACAATAAGCCCAATAAGTCAAGTAGATGAAGAAGAAATTGTGCAATTACAATGTGAAGAAAACGAATTTGAATATAATGGAGAATGCTATTCTATCTGTGTCAATAATGAAGTGTTTTTTGCAGGAAATGGAACACAAGAAAATCCATATGCAATATGTAGCTGGGAACAATTAAATGAAATAAGAAATTATTCTAGTGACAATTTTATTTTAATAAAAAATTTAAATGAAAATGATGCGGGATATAATACTTATGCATCAGGTACTGCAAACAGTGGAAACGGATGGATACCAATAGAAATTTTTAGCGGAATTTTTGATGGAAATAATAAAACAATCTCAGATATTATAATATATCATTATGAAGGTGATTATCAAATAGGTTTTTTTGAAAATTTATCTGATGCAAATATAATTAATTTAAACTTAGAAGGCAACTACTCCGGTTATTGTAAAGATGGATATGCATTTGGTGGAATTGCAGCTAAGGGAAATGGAAATATAATTAATGTGACTTTCTCTGGAAGTTTAAATTCAGATAATGAAGTTGTTGGTGGCCTTGTTGGACAATTTAGTGGAATTATTGAAAATTCGAGTAATACTGCTACAATTGATTCTTTAAGTTATGGAGTTGGTGGCCTAGTTGGAGAATTTTCAGGAACAATAACAAATTCATATTCTAACGGAACAATTAATGGGGCAGATACAGTGGGAGGACTTGTTGGTCAAATTTATGAAGGAACAATTACATCAAGTTATAATAATGGTGCTATTAATGGATCAAGCGAATGGGCACAAGGGATTGGTGGGATTGCAGGATTTAATTCTGGAGCAATTTCTTCTAGCCACAACACAGGTGATATTACAAGCAGTGGAATTTTTGGAGTAGGTGGAATAGCTGGATCAAATTCTGGGTCAGTAAATAATGTTTATAATACAGGAAATGTATATGCACTAAACTCAGATAATGTTGGTGGAATAGTTGGGTATAATGATTCAGTAGATTTAAATGAAACATATAATACAGGAAATGTTACTGGAAAAAATTACGTGGGCGGGTTAATTGGATTAGCACAATCTCAAATTTATATTAATACGAGCTATAATTCTGGAAGTATAAATGCAAGTAATTATGCTGCTGGTTTTATTGCTATGGGGGGAGATACAATAATACATAATAGTTATAATTCTGGAAATATATCTGGTGATTCTGGAGTAACAGGATTTATTTCAGATGCTGGTCATATAGAAATAATAAATAGTTACAATTCTGGAAGTGTTAGTTCTTCATATAGTTTAGTAGGTTTTATTTATGGTGGAAACCCATTAATTAAAAATAGTTTTAATGTTGGGGCAGCAACTGGTTCGCCAAATTATTTTATATATTATTATTCTGGAACACTTGAAAACAATTTTACTAACACGACTAATTGTGTTGAAGCAGGAGAAACTTATGATGCAAGTGAATGTGCAGTTAATCAAACAGCTACTGATTTTTATTCAGTATTGCATCAAGTTTATAATGGAAATCCTGCGTGGGACTTTACTAATACTTGGACTGCAGTAGAAAATGGATACCCAATACTAAAATGGACAACAGAATAAATTAATTTTTGAAAAATCGCACATAATTAAATACTTTTGTATTTTATTTTCTTTATGGGAATTGTG
>CAZOVD010000054.1:1858-3091 GCA_964583285.1 uncultured archaeon | reverse complement strand
TATTGATGGAACAGAATTAAATTATAATAATAAAATATTACCAACAAACAATTTACTATTCTCACTACCACAAACAAACTGTTCATGCCAAGAAGGAGAAAAAAACAAAACTTGTACTTATGATGTATACTACACAACAAAATATGGACTTGAAAAAAAAGAAACACTACAAATCAACTTGCAATGCACAGAAAACGCACAAGCAAACATACCATCAATAACACCCCAAGTGCCAGCTGACACTCAATCTCCTCAAATAGTTTCATTTTCACCAGAGAATAATTTTGAATCAGAAAATTTACTAGTAACTTTTAATTATCAAGCAACAGACAACAATGTAGTACAAAGTTGCTCACTTTATATAAATAATCAAATAGTAGACACAAACAATAACTCAACAGGAACACTAACACACACATTTCAAGAAGATATTTTAACAAGCTGGCACATTAGTTGTACCGACACCTCAAACAACACAACAAACACAGAGCCAAGAAACATAAACATCAACACAACACCATACCAAATAACAACCTGCATAGAACTACAAGAAATGAACCAAGATCTAACTGGAGATTACAATTTACAAAATGATATTGACTGCAGCAACACAATAAACTGGAATAGTGAAGCAGGATTTATTCCAATAGGAAACTCAACAACACCATTCACAGGAACTCTAAATGGAAATAAAAATATCATATCAAGTTTGTACATTAACCTTCCTGAATCTAATGGCGTAGGATTAGTTGGTGTTTCTAGTAATAATGCAACCATATTTGATTTTGGTTTAACTGATTTAAATATTACTGGCAATAGTTTGGTTGGGGGAGTTGTTGGATCTGTTGTTAATAATACATATATTTCTAGAACATTTACGACTGGAATTATTTTTGGAAATGGAAATGGTGTTGGCGGCATAATTGGTCAAAAAAATGCTTCATCATCACCAGTAAATTCTTACTCAAATGTAAATATAACTGGAAATAATGCTGTTGGCGGGATAATTGGTAATAATTATGGACCATCTTCAAATTTGCTTTTTTATGGAAGCATAACTGCTAACTCTAACTTTGGGGGAATTATTGGAAACAACTTATATTTATCAACAACAAATTCTTTTTGGGATGTTGATATTACACAGATAGGAATTTCTG
This sequence comes from uncultured archaeon, assembly GCA_964583285.1. GTDB lineage: Archaea > Iainarchaeota > Iainarchaeia > Iainarchaeales > JAAZKV01 > JABIDZ01. Next base: position 1,934 of record CAZOVD010000054.1, on the reverse strand, counting down.
GAAGTGATAACTTTGGTGCAACAGGAAAAACCACTTCTGAAATAGTATGGCCTTCATAATAGTGAAATCGTCCTTT
>CAZOVD010000054.1:0-1848 GCA_964583285.1 uncultured archaeon | reverse complement strand
AATGAAACAGCAATCAACTTTTACTGACTGGGATTTTACAAATACTTGGGAAATTAATTCAGAAATCAATGACGGATACCCATACCTAAAATGGCAAACAGAATAACTCACATTTCTTCCATTACTTCTATATCAAGAATTTCAAGTCCTTCTTTTATTATAATAGAAGTTGCTTTGACCAAACTTAATCTTGCATTTATTAGTTTTTTATTTTCTGATTTTATGATTGAAACTTCATGATAATATGAATTAAATTTTTCTGCAATTTTAAGCAAATTATGTGCTATTGGGTGAAGTGAAAGTAATTCAAAACTTCTTTCTATTTCATTTTTAAAATTTGATAACTCTATAATTAATTCTTTTTCTTTACTATGAGTTAGTAACTCAAAATTTTCTTTTTTGTAATTTATTTTTTCTTCACTAGCTTTTCTTAAAATACTTCTTGCTCTTGCATAAGTATATTGTAAGTATGGTGCGGTTTCTCCATCAAAAGAAACACTTTCTTTTGGATTAAAAACCATATCTTTTTTTGCATCATTTTTTAATAAATAAAACTTTATGGCCCCAAGGGTAATTATTTTTGCTCTTAGTTCTATTTCTTTTTCACTTAAATTTTTGTACCTATTTAAAATTTCATTTATTGCAATTTTTTTTACATCATTAAACAAATCATCAGCATCAACCACTGTGCCTTCACGTGATTTCATTTTTCCGCTAGTAAGAGAAACATAACCATAACTTAAATGATAACAATTTTTTGCCCAAGGCCTGCCAAGTTTTTCAAATATTTTAAATAATTGTTTAAAATAAAGATCTTGTTCATTTGCTACAACCCAAATTGATTTATCTAAATTAAATTTTTCAAATTTTTCTTGAGTTAATACTAAATCATTTGTTGCATAAAGACTTGTTCCATCTCCTCTTAAAAGAACTTTGTCAGCCAGGCCAACATCATCAAGTTTTGCAACTATTGCACCATTATCAGATTTATAAAAAACATTTTTTGTAAGGCCCTCTTTAATTAATTCATCTTTTTTTCCTTGGTTAAATGTATCACTTTCAAAAAAATATTCATCAAATTTAGTTCCATATAAGTCATATGTTTCTTTCATTCCGCAAATTGCCCATTTATTCATTTTTTTCCAAATTGCAAGTGTTTCTTTATCACCAGCTTCCCATTTTTGTAACATTTCTTGTGCTTCTTCTTCAAGCTTTGGATTTTCTTTTAACTTATTAGAAAATAATACATACATCTCGCCAACAAAATGATCGCTTTTAATTCCTTCTTTTATTGGATCGCGGTTATTACCAAATAACTTATAAGCAAGCATTGATTTACAAATATGAATTCCTCTATCATTTACCAAATTTGCTTTTATAACATTATGGCCTTTTACACCTAGTAAATTACTTATTGCAAGTCCCAAAATATTATTTCTTAAATGCCCCAAATGAAGTGGTTTATTAGTGTTTGGTGATGAATATTCAACCATTATTCTCCCTTGTTTTTTATCAAAATCAAAGTATTTTTTATTAAAAATATCATTTAATGTTTTAACCGAAAGGTCACTTTTTGATATAAAAAAGTTAACATATGGCCCATTTTGTTGAACATTCTCAAGAAAATCGGCTGAAATATTGCTAGCTATGGCACTTGCAATAATGGTTGGTGATTTTTTTTGAACTTTTGCAAGTTCAAATGTAGGGTATGCATAATCGCCCATTCCTTGTGGAGGAACTTCTAATTTTAACAATATTTCTTCCTTACTAATACTTGTTTCTTTGGCAATTAAACTAGCAATTTTCTCTTTAAAATCCATTAATAAGATAACACTTAGAAGTATTTAA
>CAZOVD010000053.1:0-3237 GCA_964583285.1 uncultured archaeon | reverse complement strand
AAGAAAAAGTATTATATTTCAAAGAAATAAATAAAAGCAATTCCTCAACTTATACTTTAATTTATTTAAATGAGAAAGTAATTGGTAAAATTAAAAACAAAAATTTTGGAGTAGGACTTAGAAAATCTAAAAGAATTAAAATTGAATATACAAAAAATAACTCTTTTGAATTAGCTTTACCAATATTTAGATTAGACAACAAAATTATCTATTATGAAAATAATTTGCTACATAATTGTGATATTCCATTAGTAACCACATATGAAATTAAAAATACCACAAATGTAATTTTTAAAACATATGAAAATTTTACTGAGAATGACCTAATAGTAATAGCTTGTATATATTATTATTTTCAAGATAGTTTAATATTTTAATTTATTTCAATTATTTCTTCTGCATCAAAATTTTTCTTAATCTAGATATTTCTCTTTCGTATTCTAAAAATAATCTTTTAATTTTAGCTGACATTTCTGAATTTGATGAAATAATATTCTTTTGAGACACAAATAATAACATATTACCTAATCTTTCTTTTTCAAGTTCTTTTCTTTTTATTAATCCTGGTATTGCACGAATATCTTTTTCTAACATAGAATCTTTTCTTTTTCTTATTTTTTCCATTTTTCTAAGCCAATTAGCACCATTACTTGTAAAAACATAGTAAGTTCTTTGACCTTGTTTTTCTACTTTTCTAATAAAATTATTTTTCAGTAATTCATTTATTGTTCTAGTAATATTGTGCTTTGAACGATTAGTTATTTTATTTATTTCTGGTGAAGAAAGTGCAGCAGGATACCATACAAAAAGACGCATCATTTCAAGAGCCATTTGGTTATATTCAAGTGGCAAAGCATCTACTCTACCTTGCTTTTTGCGACCTTTACTTAAAATTCTTCCTTCTTTTTTTAGATCTTTTATTAAAAGACTAAGAGTGGATTTTGTTATGCCAAGTTGTTTAGAAAGCCATTCGTTTGATTTTTCAGAATTTTTTTCTATAAATCTTTTTCTTGCAACTCTTTGATAATTCGTAAAAGAAGTGCCAAACCATCTACTAAAAGAAACTCTTAGAAAATTTTCTGAAATACCACTTTTACTAGAAATTTCTTTTAAAGAATAAAAAGGATTTTCAAAAACTGTTTTTGCAGCTGCTTTTGTTTTTGGAGTACCATTAGAATTTCTTTTTTTTGAAAGTGGGTTTCTTCTAATTTTTCCCATTGGATCTTGTGGAAAAAAGCCACTGTGTTTTGCATCAATTTTCCTTATTGGCATATAATAATTAGAGATTTTGTTAATTTAAATGTAATCTAGACAAATTAATTTTTTCTTTTTTTAAAATATTTAACACCAAAATAAACTATGATTAAAATTATTGCAACAACAATTATTGTATCAGTTATTATTGTATATTTTTTTATTTCTTCCCAATTTTCTTTTAGTACTATCCCAACAAATATTAAAATAATATTCCATATTGCCGCACCAAGTGTACTATAAAATAAGAATCTTTTAAGTGGCATTTGTGCAATTCCTGCAGGAATTGAAATCAGATGGCGAATTCCAGGAACAAACCTTCCAAAAAATACTGTTAATTCACCATGTTTTTTAAAAAAAGCATCATTTTGTGCAATCTCTTTTTCTCCAATAAAAAAATATTTTCCAAATTTTATTAGTATTTTCCTACCACCTTTTTTTCCTAAATAATAAAAAAAAGTAGAACCAAGAATTGTTCCAAAAGTACTTACTAAAATAACTAATAATAAAGACAATTTCCCTTCAGCAATTAAAAATCCAGCAAATGGAAGAATTGCTTCACTAGGCATTGGTGGAAAAACACTTTCAATAAGAGTTAAAACAAATATTCCAAAATAACCAGTGGTTGAAATAACACTCACCGCCATTTCTGCAATAAATTCAGTAATCATATAAAATTCACTGAAAAATAAAGCATTTAAGTATTTAATAAATTAATTAGTACAAAATAACATCAAAATATTGTTTTGTTATCATCTGGTTATATTGCCATTTAGTAGCCTTTTCACACATTCCAAAAGATATTAATTATAGAAAGTTGTTCAGTAGTTTTCTGTAAACTCTGTTGCACAAAATTGAATAATCCTTTTATAATGTTTATTTTCTTTTGAAAATAAGTTTTTTTTATCCGCATCTGATAATGAATCAAGATATTGTACTTGATATTTTTTTCTTATTATTATTGGTGGATACTTATTTTTCATTAAAATAAAATTCATCAAAATTCTGCCGGCTCAAATATAATCATACAAAGAACAAACAAATATTTAACACTTTGCACCATAACGCCTAACTTTAGAAAATTATTTAAGTTTATTTTTGTTTTGACAATTTAAAAAATAGTCTTCAACTTAATAATTTTTTTATTAAATTATATGTTTTTTCTTGTTGTTCTAACATAAAATAATAATATTTATCATTTTTGCCTTCTCGTGCTTTTTTTATTGAATTAAAGTAACCTTCTTTATTATCTTTAAAAACAATTAACGCTGGATAATCATTTGATAATAGTATTTTATTCATTATTAATCTCCCAGTTCTTCCATTAGCATCACGAAATGGGTGTATTGTTTCATACCTTAAATGAAAATCAAACGCTAGTTTTAATGGATGAATATTTTTATTTTTTTTATACCAATTCAGTAAATTTTTCATTTCTTTTAATATTTCTTTGTGATCAAGTGTTTTTTCATTGCCAACTACTAGTTCTGTTTTTCTAAATCCTTTTGGATATTTATCTCCATTTTCCATGACAAGATTTTTTGTTAAAATCAAGTATAGTTTTTTTATTGATCTTATTGAAAAATTAAATTCATTTTTTAAGTATTTATATGCTTTTATTGAATTTTCTACTTCAAGAATTTCATTTTTATTATTATAATTAGTTTTTTTATTTTCAAATAACTTATCTAACTCGCTTTTAGGTATTCTTGAACCTTCAATATTATTTGAATTATATACAAATTCTTTTAATAATCCAAGTTCAAAATTTTTGTTTTCTGCTTCACAAATATTATTTATGTTAATTGCAAGTAAATCAATATTTTCAAAGTTTCTATATTTGTTAAATTCTTTTGGAAAAAGAGCTTTTTTTATTATAAACTCTTTATTAGTTATTGCTTCTAAATTATCTTTTAAAAAATTCTCTTTTGAAACAAAAACCTTATTTCCAATATATTGACTGATTTTTTATTGTCTTCCCAT
>CAZOVD010000052.1:0-3394 GCA_964583285.1 uncultured archaeon | reverse complement strand
AATTAAATGTTGCAAGTGCAACAAACTTGCCTTATAAAAATAATGAATTTGATTATGTTCTTTGTACTGAAGTTTTAGAACATGTTTTTGAATGGGAAAAAGCAGTTACTGAAATTTATAGAATTCTTAAAAAAAATGGTCGTGCGATTATAACTGTTCCGCTTGAACATTCATATTTTTGGAAGACTTTTTCATTAGTATATCCTCCAGAAGAGTATAGGGGGCATATAAATTTGGTTAAAAGTGATCAAGTTGAAGATGAATTTAAAAGAAATGGTTTTATTTTAAGAAAAAAGAATTTTATTAATTCTCCTTTTAATTTTTTAAATAATATTCTGCCACAGAAAGAAAAATTTGCAATGTATGCTTTTTTTGTTTTTGAAAAATAACAAAAAATATTTTTTGGGGTTAATAAAACACGCAGTTTTTGTTATACTTTAAATTTTTTTATAATATCAATAACAGTTATTACTTTTATTAACGAGTGTTTTTTATCAAATTTAAATTTCTCAAGTTGTAATAAGATTTCTTCCGCTTTTGGATTTTTTAGTTTAACTTTACTTGCAATATCTTCACTTAACTTTTTATAATTATTTATTATATCGCTTGGTTCAATTTTTAATAATTCTTCACAAAATTGTTCTATTGGAGTTAATATTATTTCTTCTTTTTTTGGTTCATTAAATTTCCATCTAGAAAGTCCAAAATCTTCAGGATATGCATAAATTCTTTTTGAATGAGACATAATAAAGATATCTCTACCAAATGTAATTGTTATACTTTCACTTTCTTCAAATCTTTTTGCTAAATTTATTAATTCAAGTTGATCAAGATAATCTGATTGAACTTTAAAAAAAGTGTGTGCTATTTTATTTAAATTTGCTAGTTGTTTATCTTTTTTTGCATCTTCTTTTAAATTTTCAAAGTATTTTAATGAATCTTTTAAATTTTTTATATGAAGTTTTAGTGTTTTTTCTTTACTAACAAATTCTTTTAATTCAGAAGTAACAGTGTTTCTTAAAAGTTCTTTTTCAGCATGTTCATCTTCACTATAAAGTTCAGCACCATGTTTTATTTTTACAACAAAATTATTTCTAACTCCTTCGTGAACAAAATTTTTTATTGATTCATAATCATTGAATTTATCATTTTTAAATTTTATTTGAAATGTGTGTATTTTTTCAAGGTGATGTAATAAATGATTTCCACACCTTAGAAGTATTTGGCTATTTTTTATTATTCTTTCTTCTAGTTCGCTAAAATCATTTTCTTCGCAATAACTTCTCCAGTGTTTAAAGCTCTCTGGAAATAATTTTTTTGAAAAGCGTAGTACCATATCAATGTGGCTAGGTACTTTTAGTAATTTTATTTCAGAATTTCTTTCATATGCAGAACCTTGAACTATAAGATCACTAAATTCTCCTTTTTCCTCTTTAAGAGTAACTCTATCAACAAAATACAAATTTCCTCTATCGCTTGCTATTTTTAAAATTGATTTTAAATAATTTGGGGAAAGTTTTTCATCAGTTAAAATTCTGTTAATTAATTCACTAGGTATATAATAGTAAATAATTGCCTGTTTATGGTTTTGATAAGTTCTAAGTAGTCGGCCAACTTTTTGAATAAAGTTTGTTGGGTTGTATATTGGTGATGCAATTATTCCGTGTGATGCATAAGGAAAGTCTATTCCCTCTCCAAGTGCATTCACTGAAATTAAAACTCTAAATTCTCCTTTTTCAAAATTGCTTTTTAAAACATTAAAGTTATCCTTTTTATTATAATTAACTGATTTTGAGTGGTGTGAATGAGATATTCCTTTTGAAAAATTATTTTGTAGAATTTCATTTAATATATTTGCTTTTTTTATTCTATTAACAAAAATTAATGATTTTTGTGCAGTTTCTTTTTCAATATGAAATTTATTTTTAAGTATTTTTTGTATTCCAATAAAATCAGTACTTTTTTTATCAAATTTAGTTGATTTTAGATCTTTAAGTTCTTCAATGTTTTCTGGATAATCATCACTTAATATTTCATCATATGCATCATCAAGCATTTCTTCAGTTGAAGAGGATTTTTTGTTAAGTTTTCTAAAAACTGGTTCATTTACTGAATATAAAATTAATTTAAAAACTGGGTCAAGTATAATATTATCTCTTAATGCCAAATCAAAAGAATAAACATAAATAATTTCGCCCAAATTAAAATCTGAATTTTTTCCCCTTTTTTTTGGTGTTGCAGAAAGACCTAGTTTATAACTAATTTCGCTTGGAAAATTAAATCCTTCAGTAGTATTATGCATTTCATCAACTATTAAAAACCATTTTTCTCTTTTCCATTCTTTTTGAGAAAAAAATTGTTTTATTTGATTAAAAGTTGAAATAAAAATATTGTGTTTGTGCAATACACTCTGAACTTTTTTGTGGGCGGCAATATCTTTTTTGCTTGATATTTCATAAATATCTTCTTTTTTGAATTTTGTATGTTCTAGTATTACTTTTTCCCATTGTTCAATTAAACTAAGTCTTGGACAAACTATTAAAATTTTCAAATCTTTATTCTCTTCAAATTGTTCACAAAATAATTTTATTGCAAGGAAAGTTTTTCCACTACCTGGAACTGCTTGAATTATTCCTTTATTTGTTTTTTTCCACTTGCTAATAGCATCATTTTGCCAGTCGCGTAAGTTAGGGCCTTTATAATAATTCAATTTTGCTCACCAAAATACATTTTATTTAAAAAAATTTATTAAACTAATTAAATTTCTAAAAAATATAAATTACACTTATTAAGTGAAGAAGCAAAGGTTGAAATACTTTTGTATTAAAAAAACAAACAATTTTTCAAAAAGTTAATTTTATTAAGTAAAAAGTAGTAATTAATTAGTGGAAAATAAGAAGGATATTTTTAATTTTAATAGTGCACAGGGTGCTATTGAATATTTACTAATTACCGGTGCAGCAATAATAGTTGTAGCGATAGTAGTGGTTTTTATTAGTAGTACAGCTTCAAATGTATCAAATGTTGAAGATGGCAAGGGTGCAATAAACACAGGGTATGATGTATTACAAGACAGGCTTGGAACAAGCACTGTTACATTATTAGAACTAGAAGATAATCTTAAATATATTTATTTAGTTGGAGAAAATGAATATACAATAACCAATAACAATGGAACTTGGGAAGTATTTGTAAATCAAGAAGTAATCATTTCAGAAAGTTCTCTACTTAGCGCGGTTAATAAAATTAGAATTCAACTAAATTTAAATCCAATTAGTGAAGATAAATTAAAATTTGAAGATCATCCTTGTAAAGGTGAAAAATGGGATACTTTTCATCCAGTTTATGGATGTATATCAAAAGAAACTTTTAATTCTATTTAGTTTATACTAAC
>CAZOVD010000051.1:0-3496 GCA_964583285.1 uncultured archaeon | reverse complement strand
AGATGACGGATATGGGTTTTTCTTTGACTATAACTCAATAGAATTTTCTTTTAAAAACTCTTCTACTAAAAATTTTCCTTTAAAGTAAAGTAAGTCTTTTGTAAATGCTCCTTTTTCATATTGTTTAAAAACACCTCTTTTTGCACGAAGCGTTAAACGAAATGCTTCTTCATCATTAAAAAATTGAGTTAACTCTTCAAATGTTTCAAAAAAACTTTTTTTGCTCGCAATATCAATTGCAATAAATCTGCCAGCATAAAATTTTAACTGTTCATCAAGTGGAAGACCCGCAATTTTTTCAACATTCACTGCCAAACCTTCTTCAGTTTCAGCAGAAATTTTTGAAATACCAAATGAAAAAATTGAGTAAGGCTGTAGCAAAGAATTTTCATACCTAAATAAATGGGTTTCTATCTCATGAACTATTAATCGCTTTAAAATTACATCAGTAAATTTTACATCATTACTAATATAAAGAGTTTTTTGATAGGGATTAACTGAAAATCTAGAAGTTCCATGATCTCTAAATACTATTTTATATTTTAAATTCTTTTTCTTAAAGTAATCTTTTATTGTGTTAACTGCAGAATCTGTTGAAATATTATTTGATTTATAATTTTTAACTGGCTTGTTTATTTGTTCAACTGCAAGTTTTAACATTTTTTTATCAACACTTCCATAAAACTCTTTAGAGTTTTCTGCGAAATTTATTGTTCCAATACTTTTAATTAGTTCCATTTTTTCAATTAAATCAAGTATTTTATTTTCACATATAATTCCAAAAGGACTGTTATCCAATTTTTTAATTAAATCAGTTAACTCGTTTTTATAAACTTCAAATGATGGCTTAAGTGAAAAGTAACTAAAAAGCGGATTTTTTGAAGGATAAATAAAAGTTGGATTATATTGGTTTCCATTTTTTAATTCATCAAAAAATTTCTTTTTTTCCTCAGCTAAATTCTGAGGAGTTATGTAGAATAAAATATTTACATTTAAATCTGCTGAAATTTGTTTAATCTTTTGATCAATTAATTTATAATCAACAAAATTTTTCATAAATAAAAAAAGGATTTAATTACTATTTAATTGTTTTTCAAATCATATTTTAGATTTTTGCATTGCTTTTATTTCTCTCTTTTTCTTTTTTACAACACGCTTATAAATAAATTTCACCCATTCACGAACAACCATATTTCCAAGATATTTCATAAATGGACCAGGCATGAAATTAGCTTCAATAACAACCCATTTTCCATTTTTATCCATCATATCAATAGCACAAATATCAACGCCAAGTATTTTTGCAGAATCTCTTGCAGCATTAAGCATTTCTTCTGTTGGAGTTATTAAATCAGCACTACCTCCTCTTGAAATATTACTTCGCCAATCACCCTTAGCAGCAGTTCTTTTAACAGCGATTATTAAATCGCCAATAATATAACATCTAACATCAGTACCTGGTTTTTTACTTTTTGCAAATTGTTGAGTTGAAATAAATTCTTCAAATAGATGAACTGCATCAAGTATGGAATTCATTTGATTAGCATCACGAACAAGTACAACTCCTTTTCCTGCAAATCCACTAATTAATTTCATTACAAATGGATAGCCAGTTTCTTTAACTGCAAGTTTTGAATATTTTGGAGAAATAAAAAGTGTTGTTAGAATTCCAGGAACTCCTTTTTCATTTAATTTTTGCGCAGTATAATATTTGTGATTTGTTATTTGATATGATTTTAAATTCACTGGACAATATGCATCACTACTTTCAATTGCTTTAAGTACAGCTTCACCCATTAAAAAATCATTTGAAGAAAATCTTGGATAAATTGCATCATATGAAAGAAGATTTTTTCCATTATAAAACAAGGCCACTCCTTGATTTGAGGTTTGTATTTGTATTTTGTCAACTGTAACAAACATTACTGTATCAAATAATTTTTTTGATTCTTCAACAAGAGCATTTGCTGTTGATTTTTTTACTCTTTTTGAACCAATAATTAGAAATGATGTTTGAATTTTCTTACCTTGAAATTTCATTTCAAAAACCTTCCAAAAATTGTTTTTTTAAGTCTACTTGCAAGTTCTTTTAAATCATCACTAACATGAACTTTTGCACCAACTTCATTTATCTTATCTTCAAAAAAAGAAGCAACAGTATTTTCAATTTTAACAGAACAAATTGAATTAAAAATCTCAAGTGGAATTTCTGGTTCAACTGAAATTACTCTGCCATTAACAATATCAACTCTTGCAATATCAAGACCGCTAGCTTTTGCAGCATTAATTACAACTTCTTTTTGTTCATCTTTTAAAGAACAAGATTTACCTTTTTCAAGTTCAACACATTTATCTCCCATTTTTCTATCAATTGAAAAAACTTTATTACCAACAACAACACAAGAAATTACACAACTATTAATATATTCTCTTAAAATAAAACCATCTATTTTTGTTTTAATACTTCCAACAAAATTACTTAATTCATGATCATTATTTACTATTGTTGATTGCTGAACATCTTTTCCTTTAAATGATTTTGCAATTAAGGGATATGCAATTTTTTTTGAAACTCTTTCAATATTTTTTTTTGAACCAGAAAAAAGAGTTTTTGGAATTGGCACATTATTTACTGCCAAATTAACAAATTTGTATGGCTCATTAACTGCTAAATAAAATGAACCAACACTTGCATTACAATAAACTTTTTTGTCATTTAAAGCTTCAATTAATGGTTCAAGAAATGGGGCCAAATTTGGTCTTGCTTGTAAAAAAACTGCATCATATTTTGGTATATCTTCATCAATTGCTTTAATAAAAGTATTTTTGTGTTTACTAATTAATGATATTTTAATCATTTGCAAATAGCTAGCTTTAATGCCCCTAACTTTCATTGCACTAACATAAGGTTTTGCAGTTGAAAGTTTTTCAGCAATAACTAAAACTCGCATCAATCATCACATCATTATTTAGAAACAAAAACTTTAATAACCGCATTTCCCTATTGTTTTAGACAATTATGCACCATGATGAAATTATAACAAAAATCCTTACAAAAAGAAAAAAAGGAACTAGTAAAAAAGTAGTTGGACTTGTTGAACTTGTAACTATTATTGGAAAAAAAGGAAGGATTACAAAAAAAGCTCTCCTTGATACAGGAGCCACCAGAACAAGTATTGATATTAAACTTGCAGCAAAAGCTGGAGTTGGACCAATCATTTCTAGTGTAAAAATAAAAAATGCGACCAGTGGTACAGGAGCAAGTTTTAGAAGACCTATTGCTGAAGCTAAAATAAAAATGAAAGGAATAGTTGTAAAAACTGGAGTAAATATAGTGGATAGAACTGGTCTGCCTTATCCAATTCTTGTTGGCAGAGATATAATCCATAAAAATTTTATTGTTGACATAAGTAAAACTCACACTAGTCACAAAGTAAAAGATATTAAAATAGAAAAAAAGGGTGAGATATTATGAGCGAGATTAAAATAGAAAATA
>CAZOVD010000050.1:0-4334 GCA_964583285.1 uncultured archaeon | reverse complement strand
ATAACAAATTCTTTTACTATTTTAAAACTAGGTAGTTCTTGTAGTATGAAGTGTTTTAGTTCTTCTTCCCACATAGTTGAATAGTCATTTATTTTATTAAAAAGCATTTTTTTTAGTTCTTTTTCGTTTGTATCAATTTCTTTATCAGATAATTTTTTTATTAAAAAAGAATAATCTAATGTAATTATTTTTAGTAAAAAGAATAAATCATATAAATCTCTTGCTTTTGTTCTGTTAAGGATTGCATGAATTTTTTCTGTAAATATTTCTTCCAAAGGCATTACTTTTATTATACATGGAGAAACATCAGGATAGAAAGAAAGGAATTCTTTTTTGTCAGCAGGATAAACTTTTTTTGTAAAATTAATATCTATTCTTATAGTATTTTTTTCTGTTAGCACCCCATTAAACCTTAACTTAAATAAATGAGAATTATGAATTTTTTTATAATCTAACTTAATATTGTTTTTTTTGCAAAAATCTTCTAATAATTCCATATTTATTTCTTTATTTGTAGAAAAATCCAAATCTTCAGAAAATCTTGGTAAAGAATAAAACTTATATAATGCTGTTCCGCCTTTAAAGATTAAATCGTCTCTTTTTTTTGATAAATAATAAAGTAAGTGGTCTTGCATCCAAGTTTTTTCTATATGTTCTTTATTTGTCAATTTATTTTTTTTACCTATTGTTACTAACAATTCACGATTAATTTCCATTTTTCATCCCGCTCCCCTTTTTTTTTGCTTAAAGGATCTAAGTAAATGTATTTTTTTGAAACTTTAACTTCTTTTTTTAACAAATAAGAGATTCTTTTTGTTTCTCCGCTTTTCTTTGCATAATCTAATAATTTTTTTGAATCAAGTTCTGGCAAAGCCTCTAATATAATATGTAATGGATGTATTCCAATACTATCAATGAAAGCTTTTTCTGGTTCGGCAATAAAAGTTTTTACCCCATTAATTTTTATTGAATTAAAACCAAAAAAGTTTTTGGTTTTCTTATAAAAAATTTTACCAATTTTTTTTGATCTTTTAGTTGTCATCAAAAAAATACTATTTGGAATTTGAGATATTAATCCATAATAACTTAAAGCTGAAGCACAAGAAACATAAGAAGGATTATTTAAAAATGGAGCAAAAATTAAAGGATTGTCGTATAAAGAGTACTTATCCCTCATTAACCTATAAATAGTTTTTTCTTTAACCATTCTAGCTAATAATACTTTAGCATAATCTCTATTTTTTGTTATTTTTGCTACATCAGACAAAGAAAAAACAGGCATTTTATTCATTGTTTTCAAAATTTTCAAATCATACATAAGAATAGTATAAAACAAACAATATTTAAACCTTTGTTGTTAGAAAGTTACTATTTTTATATACTTTGTTACTAAAATCAAATTTGATTCTTTTATTTGGTTTTTTCTAAATATCCTTCGATTTTTATTATAATATTGTTCTTTATACAAAACAATCATTCTTTTTAAAATATGATAAAAACCTTTAAAAATCCTTTAAACCCATATTAAATGTAGTTTTTTTTAAACAATAAGCTTTGAAAATACATTTTATTATATGGCTTTGTTGATAGCTCAAAATGATCTGCGCAAATATTAATGTTAAGATAAACGCTTCAAAAGTGTTTTTATTTAAATTAAAAACATTCCCCCTCCTTTTACTGCAATCAACTAAAAAAAAGGGTTTTTTTGAAAAGATAACATTTAAGTAGTCTTTTTTACTTATTTTTTCTTATGAAATCTATTTCAGTAGTAATACCTGTATTAAATGAAGAAAAAAACGTTTTTTTAGTACATAAAGAAGTTTCTTTAGTGTTAAAAAAACTAAAACTAGATTATGAAATAATATTTGTAAATGATGGTTCAACTGATTCTACCCTTAAAGAATTAATCAAACTAACTGATAAAAAAACAAAAATAATTGATTTTAGAAAAAATTTTGGACAATCCGCAGCAATGCAAGCAGGAATAGATCACTCTACTAAAGAACTAGTTTGTTATATTGATGGAGACTTGCAAATAGATTTTAATGAACTACCCCTATTTTTAAAAGAAATTAATAATGGGTTTGATGCTGTTATTGGATACAGACACGCAAGAAAAGATTCTTTTTTTAAAAACACTTTTTCTAGCATTGCTAGATTTATTAGACAAAAATTCTTAGGAACTAACTTGCACGATTATGGCTGTCCCTTTAAAGTATTTAGTAGGCAAGCAATTACTTCAATAAAATTAACAGGAGAAATGCATCGTTATATTCCACCAATGCTAAGATGGAACGGTTATACTACTAGTGAAGTAAAAATAACTCACAAAGCAAGGATTTATGGAAAAACAAAATACAATATTTTTAGAGTCTATAAAGGATTTATTGACATGTTTAATATTTGGTTCTGGCAAAAATACTCTGCTCGCCCACTGCACATATTTGGAGGAATTGGAGCAATTTCAATAATTTTAGGAATTATTTTATTACTAATTTTAATATTTTTAAGGTTTTTAGGAAGAATAAGTTTAGTAAATTCTTCTTTACCCCTATTTAGTGGCTTACTACTACTAAGTGGAATAATATTTTTTTGTTTTGGTTTAATCGCCGACATGCTTTCAAAAATATACTACTCAACCGAACAAAAAAAGAACTACACAATTAGAAAAGTTTACAAATAAGTTTTAGATGATTAAAAATGAAAATCTTAATGCTAGCTCCAACTCCTTTTTTTGCAGATAGGGGTTGTCATATGCGAATTTTGAATATTTATCTTAAATTGAAAAGAGAAAATAATAAAGTTGTTTTGTTAACTTATCCTATTGGCAGAAATATTATTGGAATTAAAACAGAAAGAGTTTCAAAAATATTTGGTTATAATAAAACTTCTCCTGGATTTTCTCCATATAAACCATTTTTAGATTTGTTAATGCTTTTCAAAGGAATTAAATTAATGCGAAAAGAAAAATTTGATTTGGTTTATGCGCATTTACATGAAGGATTAGTAATTGGTTTAGTGTTAAAATTATTTTTTGGAAAAAAAGTTGTTTATGATGCTCAAGGATCTTTAGTTGGAGAGCTTTCAGCACATGGAACAATAAAAAAGAAAGGATTGGTTTCAAAAGGGTTATTTTTAATTAAAAAATTTATTTCAAAAAGGCCAGATAAAATAATTACAAGTACAAGTGCATTAAAGAGTTTTTTAGAAAAAAAATGTTTAGTAAAAAAATCAATTGAAGTAATTGAAGATTTTCCAGATAAATCATTATTTAATCCTAAAATAAAAAAAGCCAATTTAAAATTGCCAAAAAATAAAAAAATTGTAATTTATTTAGGGGGATTACAATTATATAAAGGAATAGATTATCTTTTGAAAGCAATTCCATTAGTTGATAAAAAAGTTCATTTTTTGATAATGGGTTATCCTGTTGAAGAAGCAAAAAAAATGGCTAAAGAACTTGAAATAATTGACAGAATAACTTTTACCGGACCAATTAAATATGAAAAAGCCGCTTCATATTTGAAATTAGGAGATATTTCAATATCTCCAAAAACTCTTGAAAGTGGAGAAGCAAATGCAAAAGTACACAACTACTTGGCAGTAGGATTGAAAGTAATTTGTTTTGATAATGTTGAAAATAGAAAACTAATTGGGGATAAAGGAATATATGCAAAAGAAAAAAATGTTGAAGATTTAGCAAGAAAAATTAATGGTGTGTTTAGATGAGAATTGGAATTGATGCTAGAACACTATCAGAAAAAGGAGGAGTTAGACGATACGTGATTGAACTAGTTAATTATTTAATAAAAGATGGAAAAAATGAAATAATTGTTTTTTATAATAGTAAAAAAAATTTAGGGACTTTTAATTGTAAAGAAGTAGTTTTATTTCCCTCAAATAAATTTCTTTTGCCTATTTATGATCAATTAGTTTTACCCTTTTTTGTATTAATTTATAAAATAGATTTACTTCACCTACCAAAAAGTTCTTGTAATTTTTTTAAGACTTGCAAAAAAGTTGTTACCTTACATGACATTATTCCAATTACACACCCTGAAACTGAGACGTTAATTAATAGATTGTATTGGAGATTTAACTTTTGGTTAGCAGCCAATTATTCTGATAAAATAATTACAGACTCTAATTTTTCAAAAAGAGAAATAATAAAAAAGTATAAAATCAATCCAAAAAAAATAAAAACAATTTATTTGGGATACAGTAATTCAAAAGTCGATAATAATTATTCAAAACCTATACAAAAATTATCAACTCAAAGATATTTTTTATTTGTTAGTACAATACAACCTAGAAAAAATTTAGAGGGGTGTATT
>CAZOVD010000049.1:0-4429 GCA_964583285.1 uncultured archaeon | reverse complement strand
TAAAGAAAAAATTAGTCTTTTTTTAAATTTTTAATAAAAAAACAAGTTTTTTATTTTTTATAATATTTGTGAATGTCGCTGGGCGGAGTTGCACCGCCGATTTCCTGATTATGAGTCAGGCGATATAGCTACTA
The DNA here is from genome assembly GCA_964583285.1 of uncultured archaeon. Taxonomy (GTDB): domain Archaea; phylum Iainarchaeota; class Iainarchaeia; order Iainarchaeales; family JAAZKV01; genus JABIDZ01. The sequence goes on along the minus strand of CAZOVD010000049.1, from coordinate 4,295 downwards.
ATCCACAGCGACACGACGGCTTGCTCCGTCGACATGCGCACTACCTAAAGGTAGACCATCTCGCTTTGCGAGTTTAATAATTACTTTACATTTGAATAATAATACTTTTTTTAAAATAATTATCAATCTAAAGATTTATTAAAAAAATTGACATAAAAAGGTTTTAATAGCCTTAGTTTAGCTAAAATTTGTCATTCTTGATTTCATTTTTAGTGTACTTCCATATAACAGTACTCTATCTGCAAATCCAACAAAAAGCGATGTTTCAAGAACTCCAGGAATTCTTTTTGCTTGATATTCTATATCTTCAAGGTCATAAATGTCGTCAATTTTTACTTCAATAAAATTATTTCCAGTTTCACTTAATTTTAATTCATTTTTTTCTTTTACTATTTTTGCTTCACCTAAATTCATTACTTGACAAAGAGTTTTACTAATTGCAAAATGACTTACTTCAAGTAATATGCTTTTATCTAATTTTTTAACAAAATTATCTTCATGGCACGTTACAATAAATTCGCTTGCTTCTTGTGCTATCATCTTATCACGAACAAGAGAAGTAGTAGTATTTGAAATATAATTAAAATCTTCATCTGCCTGATCAACAAAGTCAAATGCAAGATCTACTTCATTATCATCAAGATTTGTTGTTTTTAAATTTAATTCTTTACAAATTCCACTCATTTTGTATGATGTTGGAATTATTTTAATATTTAGATCATTCCTCTCAATATATAGTGCTAGTTTTCTAACAAATTTTTCATTTATATTTCCAGTTCCAAAACTAACAATAGTATTATCCTTAATGTATTTTTCAAGTAATCCTTCAACGTGTTCGTCTAGTATATCCATAGTAAAATTAGGTTTTTGTACAATAAAAAGATTGTTGTTTAAAAAGCCTACGGCGGGCTCTGCCTTCTTTTTCTTAAGAATTTTTTCTTACGACTTGTGCTTTCTCGGCTTAAACTTTTCCCTCTCAGGCCGCTGGTGCTAAAAGTTTAATGCCTCGACTGCACCAGACGCCTTCAGAAAAAATTCGTCTTTTTCGAAAAAAGGAGGTGATAAAGATGGTTTTTAAAATAGAACTTCCAACAAAGGAAGAAGTAAAATTAGTAAAAAGGATGATTCAAAATAATCCTGAAGAATTAGATTCAAGAGAACTTTGGATTCTCGAAGAATACTCTCGTTTTAACGAGAAAATTTTAGATGAGGTGTTACCGTGGTAACACCGGCACACAACTCTCAAAACAATAATAAATGTAAAAACAAGCTTAGTATTATGGATGTTGATAAAATAAAAATCGCTGATATGTTACTTGATGAGTTTAAACAATATTCAAAAATTTACATTTATGACATTGAAAATCTAACAGCAGAATTGATAACTAAGTTAAAGCAAGAAAAAAAGTTATCAATAAAACAAATATCAAAAAAAGTTGGAATGTCTGAAAGAACAGTTTATAATTATAATAAAGGAACAAAACCAATTTCGGTAAAAAATTTAGCAATACTGTTAGAAATGTCAAGTATACAATTAGTTCAGACAAATTTGTATAAAAGAGATTTTTGGTTGATTGGTTGTGATTCGGGTAGTAGAAACAGAATTTGTAAATTGCCATTAAATATTAGCTCTGATTTGATGTATTTAGTGGGTTATTTGTTTGGAGATGGTTGCTTATATTCGGATAAAAAAACTATTTTATTTGTTGATGAATATAAAGAACAAATTATTAAAATACAAAAAATTCTTTGTGATTTATTCTCTGTAAACTCGACTATTTATAAGGGGGATGGAAAGTGGAATCTTGCTATCTACTCCAAAGCAGTGTGTTTATTTTTTAACAAGATTTTTGGAATGCCTTTTGGAGAGAAGAAAGACAGATTACATATTCCCACACAAGTAGGAAAACTATCTGATGAACTAAAATTATGTTTTATTTCAGGATTATTTGATGCAGATGCTGGGACTTTGCGAGTTGAAGAATATGGTGGGATTCCAAACTGGTTTAGAAATAGTCCAAATATTGAGTTTGTTCAAACTAGTCAACATTTTGTAGAAGAAACAAAAATTCTTTGCAGTCAGCAAAAGATTGTTGTTACTGGGCCGTATTTTAATAAAGCGAATGGAGGGTTTAGATTATTTATCAATGGGAAACAAAGATTAAAGAGTTGTAATTTATGTGGTTTATTTAACCATCCAATTAAAAAGCAAAGACTAGAAACAATTTGTAATCTTTTGTGAGAGCCTAAGGGGGGAATCGAACCCCCGGCTGGCACTTACCAAGCGCCTATTTTACCACTAAACCACAAAGGCAATAACTGGCTATGCTACGCAGGCATTTTTTTAGACTACTAATTTTATTAATAAAAAAATAAGAAAAGAAAGAGTTTTAATTGAAACTTTTACAAAAAGTTTCATAAAACTTCTATTCTTTCTTTAAAATTTTTAATACTAATTTGACTGATTCTTCTGCATTTTTTCCAACAATACACTTTATTCTTTTTCTTTTATCAAGAAAAGTATTTGCTAATTTGTCACTCCAACCCCCACTATTTTGTATAACAATTATTAGAATATTTGATTGATATGCAATAGCAATTTCAGTAAGGGTTCCACTTCCGCCACTAATACAAATAATAGCATCACAACTATTCACAAGAACAAATTCTCGTCCTCCGCCTCTATCCATTCCTGTAGAAATACATATGTCTGTATTTTGTTTATCAAAAATATCTTTTCCTTTTCCATAAGTTACTCCAATAGTTGTTCCGTTTGCTTTTTTTGCTCCGCGTGCAGCTGCAGTTGAGAGAGAATCATAATCTTTTTCTGCGCCATAAACAGTATAATTTCCACTTTTTGCAATCTCTTCACCAACTTGCTCTGCAATTTGTTCAGTTGCCTTTGAATAATTAAGGTCTGCTGTAGAACCCATTACTCCAATCATAAATTTTTGAAATTTCATTGTTTCACCTCCTTTTTTCTTTTCAAATTCTCTTTTTCAATATCATTTAATGTAATATTATTTTTTGACATTATTACAAAAAGAAAATAAATTAGGTCACTACATTCCCAAATTAAATTTTCTTTATTTTTTGCAGTAACTACTTCGCCAGCTTCTTCAATTAATTTTCTTTTTAAAAGTAATTCATCACAAAGTAATTTTTTTGTATATGAGTTATTATCTTTTGAGTTTTTCTTTTCAACAATTTCATTATACAAATCACTCAAAGAAAACTTTTTTGTTTCACCAAAACAAGTATAAGTTCCTTTATGACACCCCCCACTTCCTTTTTGTTTTATTGTCATTAAAAGTGCATCATTGTCACAATCTTTTTTTAGTGAAATAAATTCTTGTATATTTCCACTAGTTGCTCCTTTCATAGTCACCTTATTTCTTGCCCTGCTGAATTTCCAAACTTTTTTTGTTTTTAGTGTTTTTTTAAGACTTTCTTTACTAGAGTAAATTAAACCAATTACAGTTTTATTTTCTTCTTGAAGAATAGTTGGAATTAGCCCATTCATTTTTTTATAATCAAGCTTCATTTTCTTCACCTCCAAGAATTACTATGTTTGATTCAAATATTTTTGATTTTATTTCAAGGTCAAAATCCATTGCGCTTTTTCCTGAATAAACTATATCTATTACAAAATCAGCGATTCCAAGAAATGCAGCAGTTTCAGTTGCGCCATTAAAATAGATTATTTCTTTTGGAGAGTAGTTTTCTAAAAACTTTAAAGAAATATTTTTGTATTTTGAATTTACTGCTATTATTGAATTATTTATTTCATTAAATTTTTCTTTTCCCATTAAACAAATAGTTGGTTTTTTAAAAAGTGCATTTTCATCAAACCATTCTATTTTATTTAGTATTTTTATTTTTGATCCATTTAATTGATAATTAAAAAAAAGGTCACTTCCAGTAAGTCCAATACAATTAATTCCCTTTTTTGATAACTTTTCAATAAAAATTGGAACATCTTCTGCTCTAACAATTATTTTTTCATTTTGAAAAGTTTCAAACATTGTTCTGTAATTTTCAAGACCTGAATTTTTTGGTAAAATTAAGATGGTGTTTGAATTTATTTTATTTTTTAAATTATTGATGATGAAGAGATGATTCACTTTCTAAAATTAGGTTACTTGCTGCCAGTGGCATTTTTTGTTTTGTTATTTCATAATTCATTATATCATCTCCTTTATCAAATTGATAAAACTAATTTTCAAAAATACATTTGATTTTTTTTTCATCAAGTGTAGTTTGAACAAATTGATCTTGTTGCTTGATGGCTTGAG
>CAZOVD010000048.1:0-4524 GCA_964583285.1 uncultured archaeon | reverse complement strand
AGAAAAAGTCCTGGGAAAAAAATAGTTGCAGTAGTTGGAGCTGGACACTTAAATGGAATTGTAGAAACTCTTGAAAATAATAAACCTGTTGACATGAGAAAAATTACTGAGATTCCAAAAAAAATAAATTATTTGAAATATTTAAAATGGATAATTCCAACATTATTTTTAATTACTGTTGCTGGACTTTTTTATTTTAAAGGAGTAGAAACAACCATTGAAGCATTATTAATTTGGTTTTTGATTAACGGATTATTTTCTGCAATTGGTGCAATAATTGCTCGCGCGCACATAATCTCAGTAATCGTAGCATTTCTTGCAGCACCATTTACTTCTATTCACCCTGCGCTTGCAGCAGGATGGTTTGCAGCAGCAAGTGAAGCAAAATTTAATCCGCCAAAAGTAAAAGATTTTAATTCACTTGGGGATGTTTCTAGCATGAAAGGATTTTATACAAACAAAGTAACTCACTTGTTACTTGTTGCAGCAATAGTTAATTTAGGGTCTATGATTGGAACAATAATTGCTTTGCCATTAATAGTTAATTTATTATTATAAATTATTCAAGTCTTGTTCCTTCTTTAACACTTTCATCAGCAAAAAAAACTCTATAAGCCCCCTCATTATTTTTTGCAGCAAGTATCATTGCTTGACTTTCTATGCCAGCCAATTTTACTGGGTCAAGATTGTAAACAAACGCAGCTTTTTTATTAAGTAAATCACTAACGGATAAATATAATTTTAGGCCCGCAACAACACTTCTTCTTTCAATTTCACCATTTTCTTTTTCTCCAAAAGAAACAGTCATTTTGTATAACTTATCTTTTCCCTCAATTTCATTCACTTCTTCTATTTTTCCAACCCTAATATCTAAATTTTTCCATTCATCAAAACTTACCACATTATCACCTAAAATAAATAAACTAAAAAAAGTTATTAAATCAATCTAATCATCTTTCTTTTTTATTTTTTATGTCCAGTTTTGCTTGGACCAAACAAGGAATTTACCCTATTTTCAATAGGGCAGAAATCTAATCATCTTTCTTTTTTATTTTTTATATAAGGTAGTAAATTACCACTTTTTTCTGCTTCTTTAATTAATTTTTTAGCATACATCATTCTTTGAATTATGCCAATAAAAGAAATTAATGCAATTAAATAAAGTGAAATTTCAATTATATTAAAACCATTAATAACACTAAAACCAAAAGAAGCTAAAAGTAAAGCAAGCAGCAAAATAATTAATTTATCACCATGCTCTCCAATTGCTGGCCAGTCCCTATTGTCAGTAATTATAATTAAACCAACTCTTGGCTTTGCATAACTTGCAATTAAAGAAAATCCAAGTGCCAAAATTGCCGCAAGTGGGTAAAATAAAATAAAAGAAGAAAACATTGCAAAATCAACAAATTTATCTATCATTGTTTCAAAATAATTTCCCCAGTTACTTGTTTTCTTCAATGCTCTTGCAACAGTACCATCAATCAAATCCATTACTGGTGCAATTAAGAAAAAAACAAAACCCAAAAACCAATTTTGCTGTGTTATAAAATAAGCACCAATTAGTGCAAAAAGTAATCCAATCAAAGAAATAGTATTTGGGCTAATATTTAACTTAATAAAAGGCCAAGCTAAAAAATTTTGCAATGGTTTTATTTTACTTCTTAAACCTGAAATCATATTTAATATATAAATAATTAAAGTTTATAAGGACTACTCAATAAGTATTTTTAATTTATTTTTTTTAACAAAAAAATTTACAGAACTAATTAACTGCACCTAAAAATATAGTATAAATTTTTACAAAAATGTATAATTTAGTTAAAAATGCAAATTATTGTTTGCAAAAAAACAAAAATAATGTACTCTTCAGAGTTGGATTAACTCGTCAACGCTCTCGCTCGGAAGGGATTTACTTCATCATGAGAGTACATTAAAATTAATACAAAAAGAGTTTTTAAATGCAATTATTAAATAAATTATGTAATTTTATTTTCAGATTTTCTTAAAATTTTTTCAATTTCTCTACCTTTTGCAAGCTCATCAATTAGTTTGTCTAAATAACGAATTTCTTTCATAATAGGATCTTTAATTTCTTCAATTTTAACACCACAAATAGTTCCTTTAATTAAAATTCTTAGCGGGTTCATTTTTGGAGCATTTTTAAAAAAAGCTTCAAATTCAGTATTATTTTTTATTTGTGTATTTAATTCTTTTTTATTATAACCAGTTAACCAACAAATAATTTCATCAACTTCTTTTTTTGTACGACCTTTTTTTTCTGCTTTATCAATATAACACTGATAAATTTTTCCAAATCCCATTGTGTAAATACGATGTTTTGTTTTTGCATTATCCATAATAAAATTTAATAATTAATATTTTTAAATTAAACTAACCTATTTTATACATGGCTAAAATTGAAATAGGAACAATTCATGAAATACCAAGTGATTTTAAGAAAATACTTAAAGATTCAAAAGGATTACTTGAAAAATGGAATTCTTTAACACCACTTGCAAGAAATGAATGGATTTGCTATGTTACAATACCAAAACAAGAAGAAACAAAAGTTAAACGAATTAATAGGGCAAAAGAAGATTTACTTAAAGGGAAAAAAAGACCTTGCTGTTGGCCAGGTTGCCCGCACCATAGACCAAATGCAAAAAAATGGTTTAAATAAATTACTTTTTCTTTTTTCTACTAAAGATTTGCGCAATTGGCCTAATAAACCTAATTCCTTTTAATGCATGAATTAGGGTTTGTGAAATCTTAAGTGCAATTCCTTCAATTCTTAAAAGTCTTAGAACTCTTGAAGAAATACTTGCAGCACCTTGAAATATTCTTGTTGCTCTTAAAAACCTAAAAAAACGAAAAATCGCACCAAAAGGTAAAAAACTAATTATCAAAAGCCATTCTTCTTTAATAAAATTTTTTTTATCTTTTGCTTTGTAAAATAAATAAGCCAAATCAATAAATAAAATTGCAAGAGCAATTATATCAATTTTATGAATTAATTCTAAAGTTTCTTTTTTTGGGTGGAAAAAAAATTCTATAATTAAAGCAAAAATAATAAATATTATAGATGCAAGTATTAGAAAATCCCAAAGAGATTTTAACAAATTTTTTTCAAGAGTAGTATTTACTTCCATAATAAATAAATCAATTCTGTGCTTATTAAATTATTTCTTTTTAGAAAGATCTTGTTTTAATCTTGAAATTTCATCTCTTATTTGAATAGCGAGTTCAAAATCAAGTTTTTCAGCAGCATCTCTCATCTCTATTTCAAGCTTAGGCAATAATCTCTCTTTTTCTGCTAAAGGTATGTGCTTTGTGTCGCGCATTATTATTTTTTGCTCTTCAATTGATTTAGTTATAGTTTTTGGAGTAATATTATTTTTCTTATTATAGTCAAGTTGCAAGTTTCTTCTTCTGTTAGTTTCTTCTATTGATTCTTTCATAGCATTAGTTGTTTTATCTGCATAAAGTATTACTTTTGAAGCAGAGTTTCTTGCAGCTCTCCCAATTATTTGAATTAAACTTTGCTTATCTCTTAAAAATCCTTCTTTATCAGCATCAAAAATAACTACTAAACTAACTTCTGGAATATCAATACCTTCTCTTAGTAAATTAATTCCAACAAGAACATCAAATTTACCCTCTCTTAGTTGCCTAATTAGTTCTGTTCTTTCAAGTGTTTTTATTTCAGAGTGTAAATACCTTGATTTTATTTTCTTTGAGGCAAAATAATCACTCATTTCTTCTGCAAGTTTTTTTGTTAAAGTAGTAACTAAAACTCTTTCACCTTTTTTAATAACTTTATTAATTTCATCAAGCGCACTTTGCATTTGATTTTCTGTTTTATGAATTTCAACAACCGGGTCAACTAAACCAGTTGGGCGAATTATTTGTTCAACTACTTTTTTTGATGTACGTTCTTCATATTTTGAAGGAGTAGCACTCACATAAATAACATTTTCTTTTTTTAAATATTTTTCAAACTCACTAAATTTTAGAGGTCTGTTGTCAAGTGCACTAGGCAATCTAAAACCATAATCTACAAGTGTTTGTTTTCTTTGTCTGTCGCCATTATACATTGCATTAAACTGTGGAATTGTTTGGTGACTTTCATCAATTACTATTAAAAAATCATTTTTAAAATAATCAAGCAAACAAAAAGGAGGTTCTCCTTCACGTCTATCTTCAAAATGACGAGAATAATTTTCTATCCCTTTACAAAAACCAAATTGTTCAAGTAATTCTAAATCATAATTTGTTCTTTGCTTTAATCTGTGTTTTTCAACAAGACCTAATTTCGGCAAGCGTTCTTCAAGTTCTTTTTTTATTGAAACAATTGCTTTTTTTGTTTCTTCTTCTGGCGTAACAAAATGACGAGCAGGAAATAAAAAATAATGGTTAAATTCTTGTTTTGCACTAAGTGTTATTTTATCTAAAATAAATATTTTTTCAATTTCATCACCAAAAAATTCTATTCTCAAAATATCTCTATCATACCCTGGAACT
>CAZOVD010000047.1:0-4560 GCA_964583285.1 uncultured archaeon | reverse complement strand
ATAATTCAGCGGTCAAAAAAGTTAAAAGTCCAATAAAGAGCGCAATTTTTAGGTTTTTAAATTTATATTCATTAATTTCTCTTTTTCTAAAGTTTTTTGATAATTTATTTTCTATAAAACTTTTATTTTTTATTTTACTTATTAAATTGTTAATAATTTCCTTAATATTCATAGAAAACTTCAATTTCTTTTATTTAAAAACATTTTTTAAAAATCGTTGATTGTGGAACTTATAAAAAATTGTTTTTAAAACATTGCCTATTTGATATTATTAACAAAAGGTGTATTTTTTGGAAAAATTTAATATAGACAAAGAAAAAGATCCTAGTGTTTGGTATACTGAAATAATAAAGTTAGCCGAGCTTGCTGATTTACGTTATGGTGTAAAAGGATTTTTAGTATTCCAACCATGGAGTGTTGACTCTATGGAAATAATGTATGATTATTTAGAAAAAGATTTAAAGAAAAGAGGTCATCAAAAATATTGGTATCCAACTTTAATTCCTGAAAAAAATTTCCAACTTGAAAGTGATCATGTTGAAGGATTTACTCCGCAAGTATTTTGGGTTACTCAAGGTGGAGATACTCAGTTTGAATCTGATGGAAAATTAGCTTTAAGACCAACAAGTGAAACAGCATTTTATTCAATGTTTTCAATGTGGATACGTTCATACAAAGATTTACCATTAAAAACATATCAAAGAGCAAATGTTTTTAGATATGAAACAAAAGCAACTAGGCCCTTTTTAAGAAGTAGGGAATTTTATTGGATAGAAACACATAATGCTTTTGCTAATGAAAAAGATGCTTATGAAAGTGTTCTTGCAGATATGCAAACAACAAAAGATATTGTTTTTGGAGTATTTGGAATTCCAACAATTGTTTTTAAAAGACCTGAGTGGGATAAATTTCCTGGCGCAGTAGCAACTTTTGGAGCTGATGCAATAACTCCAAGTGGAAAAGTTGTTCAACAACCAAGTACTCACATGCTTGGAACAAATTTTTCAAAACCATTTAATGTAAAGTTTATTGATGAAAATGAAAAAGAACAATTTGCATATATCACATGTTATGGTCCATGCATATCAAGAATATTTGCTAGTGTAATTTTAACTCATGGGGATAATAAGGGACTTAAATTTCCTTTTGAAATAGCACCAAAACAAGTAGTAATAATACCAGTTATGGGTGAGAAAGAACCAAAAGTAATAGAGAAAGCAAATGAGGTTTACAAAAATTTAGAAGAAAAAGGATTTAGAGTAATATTTGATAATAGTGACAAGCGACCTGGTGAAAAATATTATTTCTGGGAAATGAAAGGAGTTCCAATAAGAATAGAAATAGGTCCAAGAGATTTAAAAAATAAAAAAGTTTTACTTTACAGAAGAGATACTGCAGAAAAAGTAGAAATTAATGAAAAAGACATTATTAGTAAAGTTAGTGAGATTGGTTTAAGTATTTCAAAAAATTTAAAAGAAACTGCAATGAATAATTTTAAAACAATTATAAAGGATGCTAATTCTGTTAGTGAAGTTAAAAAAATAATTAATAATGGCGGAATAGCTCGTGCAAATTTTATTAGTGTTGATTTAGATGGTGAGGATTGTGCAGCAGTTATTGAAAAAGAAACTGGTGGGGAAATTCGCGGAACAAGAATTGATATTAATGAAAAACCAACAGGAAATTGTATAGTTTGTGGAAAAAAAGCTAAATCAGTAGTATATATTGCAAAGTCATACTAGTCCTGTTTCGCCATGACTCGACAAAGCAGTATTTTTGTTTCTGTTGAAACTCAACACAGCAAAATTATTATTTTTTTATTTAGCTCAATATGATTGTCCTAGTTTATGTGTGTTTTTATGTTTCACTTTCAACAATTTCAAAAAATTCTTCAAACATTATTTCTCTTGGAAGATTTTTTAGAATTTTTATTTTTTCTTTTAATGATTTTTCATATTCACTATCAGAAAAAGAATAAACTTTTTTTATCATTTCTTTTAATCTAATAGATTCATTAATTTTAATCCAATTATTTTTTTCATGATCAAATTCAAAAATTTTTCTTAAAACCTTTGCATCATTACTTACAAGTTCACAAATTTCAACAATTTTTCTTTCCTCACTTCTGTTTGAATTCTTTTTATTTATTTTTGTTATTCTTTTTTGAACAATAATCAAATCAATTGAATAAATAGAGTTTTTTTCAATTCCAAAATTAATTAATCTCTCAATTGCTTCCTTGCTACTTTCTGCGTGAAAAGTTGCATAACTTCCCTTTGCTTGTCCTGCAAGCATAGTATTAACAAAAGCACTAGCCTCGCTTTTAGTTCTTATTTCTCCAACTATTACTCTGTCTGGTCTCATTCTAAAAGTATTTTCAATTAACTTATCAAGACTAACGCCAATTTTTTCATAAGTGTTTAATTTTATTTTATGTTTTTGTGGTAAAACAATTTCTGGAGTCTCTTCAGTAACAACAATTCTTTCATCTTTTGGTAAAAAACAAAAAAGAGAATTTAATGTAGTTGTTTTTCCGCTTCCTGTGTTACCAACTACTAAAATAGAACATGATGTTTGCATGCAAAGCCACAAAAATCCAAAAATTTCTTCATTGCAAGTTTTGCTTTGTATAATATTTACTGGATTCATTGGATTTTCTTTGAATTTTCTAATAGTTAAGTTAGTGCCACTAAATGCAACTGGATCAATTGTTGCATTAAGTCTTGAACCATTTTTTAAAGTTGCGTTTAAAATTGGTGCGTTAAAACTAAGTTGTCGGCCAAGCGGAGCTGCAATTCTATTTGCAATGGTTTTTATTTTTTCATTAGTTGTAAAAAAAAGATTAGTTTCAAGCCATCCAAAAATATTGTGATAAACCATTATTGGAACATTAATTCCATTTACTGCAATTTCTTCAATATCAAAATCTAAAATTAGCGGAGTTAGTATACTTTCATTTAAAATTTCCCATTCAAGTATTTGCAAAATATTTTCTCTTTCATTTTTATTTAATAAAATAGAATTTTCTATGCAATAATCCTTTAATAAAAAATAAATATCACTTTTCCCATTTATTTCTTTTTTTAAAAATCTAAGATCTGATTTTATTTCTTTTATAATATTTAGTTCTTTTTTTTCAAGAATTGGAAAGTCAACAAGCAGATAGTTTTGTCCTTTTTTTGAAACAATTTCTCCACTTTTAGTTTTTGTTAAAACTTTTGAATAATCCATTTTAACGCATATAAAATCAGTAATATTATTATCTTGCATAACTCTTTATTTTTTTATTAGTATAAAAAATTCACTTAAATTTCGTTGATTAGCGTATTTATTTTTAATGATTTTTAAATATAGTTAATTTTCTAAACCCCTCACATTTATATATTACTTATTTGCATATAATTTCGGGTTATCACCCCAATTTCTATAAGGGTTAAAGGCAAAAGAGGAAATACAAAAGTATTTTCAAGGCAAAGGGGGAAAGAAAGCACTTCTTATTAACGCTTTCTTTCTTCTTTTAGAAAATTTCAAAATTTTTTATTATATAATAAATTAGCTTAAATTAAAATTGATTTATTCTGTTTGCCATTTTAGGTATGGGTATCCATCATTGATTTGCCCAGTTGTATCATGTGACCAAATATCGTCAAAGTCCCATGCGCTAAAAGTATCTTCTTCATTATAATTATATACCATTTGAGAAGTTGTTTTTGGTGAGCCAAGATTACTTGTAGAAAAATAATTAGTATTATAATATGTGTTAGTTGCAGTTCCTCCACTGTCGTTGCCATTTATTCCACCAACAAAACTACTACCAGTTATATTTATTGCAGAATATGAATTTTCAATTTCTCCAGTTATATATGTTCCAAATAAACCGCCTACATTGCTATTTCCAGTAATATTTCCATTTTTTGAATATAAATTATTGGTTGAATTACCAGTTACCCAATAACCAACAAGTCCACCAACATCATTATTTCCAGAAACATTTGCATATGAATAAGAATTTGAAAAATTTGAAAAGTCTACTTTTCCAGCTATTCCTCCAACTGATTCCATTCCAGTAATATTTCCAAATGAAGCTACTCTTGTTACATCAGCATTCATAATACCAAATATTCCACCAACATAAGTGTGTCCATCTACATCCGCATTTGAAATTAAGTTAACAAAAAGTGGAAATCCACTACCACCAATAGCCCCTATCAAACCACCAACTTTATCGCCACCATTAACGCTTCCTGAAATGTTTATATTTTCCATAGATGAATTTTCAGTAACTAACCCAACAAGGCCTCCAACATATTCATTTCCAGTAATATTAAAACCAACTAATTCAATATCACTCACAATTATATCTTGAGCATAACCAAACAGGCCTATATAATCTTCTCCACTTCTATTAATAGTCAAATTTAGAATTTTTTTATTATTTCCTAAAAGGCTTCCTCTAAATTTTGCTTCTAAATCTGCATACTCATCTAGGTCGTTATCTGCATAAGTTCCTATTGGAATAAATCCTGCTTCACTATTCCAGTTTATTGTGTTGCTGCAGTC
>CAZOVD010000046.1:0-4626 GCA_964583285.1 uncultured archaeon | reverse complement strand
TAAACGCGCATCTGATTTAACAAAATCATTTACAAAACAACATCCGGCGTTAAGCCTTTCTTTAGCAATCAACTCCCCTCTCCTATTATCTTTTGTAAATACTGCTGCGCCTAAACCATCTATTGGATTAATTTTATTTTCTTTTATTTTTACAATATTATCTTTAAAACCAATAATAATTCATAATAGAAAAGTAAAAAAAATTGAAGCAGAACTACCTTTTTTCTTAATGCGAATCGTTACTGAAATAAAAATTGGAAATAATTTTTTTACTGCGTTAAAAAAAATTTGTAAGCAAGAAGGACTTGTTGAAAAAGAATTTAGAAAAATTGTTGATGATATGGAAAACGGAAAAAGTTTTGAAGAATCAGTAATTAGTATGAATCAAAAACTTAATAGTGTTGAAATTAAAAGAGCGCTTAGTAACTTATCAAATATTTATTCACATGGCGGCGGAGAAGATAGTTTAGAAAGACTAACAAATGAGCTTTTTTTAAAACAAAAAATTGCTAGTAAAGAATTTAGTGGAAAGATGGTTGTTTATTCTCTTGTTTTTATTGCAATTAGCGCAATAGTCCCAGCAATGTTTTCTAGCTTTATTTTAATTGGAAGTTATTTTATGGCATTTGAATTTACCGCACTACAAGTTTTTTTAATAATAACAATCATCTTTCCAGCATTAAATATTATAATTTTGTCAATAATAAATTCAAAAACTCCTTTGTTTTTGAAAAGTTAGAACACAGCAAAAAAGATGAATAGGTGGATGTTAAAATTATGGAAATTAGAAAAATAATAAATAATAGCGAATTTTCAAAAAAAGTTATTAAATTTTTTTATTTTATGTTCAAAGAAGAAAGAATTAATACATTTAGCGATAAACTATTTTTGAATAACTTTCTTATAAAAAGTTTTAGTGAATTTATTTTACTTTCTATATTTATTGGCGGAATTTTTTCAATAATATTAATGATTTTTTTATTTTATTTAGATATTGATTATCAAAAAATAATTATTTTTGGTTTTTTAATTTTTTTTATTCCTTTCTTTTTAATTTATTTAATAAGTGATGTTTTATTTGAAAGAAATAAAAGAAAAAAAGAAGATTTGTTACCAGAACTTCTACTTGAAATGAGCGTTTTTGTTGATCAAATGTCGCTAATAAAAATAATTGAAGAAGTTAGCAAAATGGATTTTTCTATTTTAAGCGAAGATTTTAAGCTAATAAATTTACAATTAAAAAATTCTCAAGATATTAATACTGCAATTAATAAAATAAAAAAAATGAATAATAGTAAAATAATTTCTAGATTCTTTGATGTATTATTACAAGGATATTACTCAGGAAGTAAACTAAGTAAATTACTAAGTGAGCTTGCTGAAGAAATGCTTTCAAACAGAGCAATAATTCGCGAAATAGGAGCAACAATGCTTGTTACTAAATATACTTTATTACTAGCATCTGTTTTAATTGTTCCAACAATTCTTGGTTTAATTATAACACTTGTTAATGGATTTAATTTTTCATTTAGCGGAGATTTTGAAATTGGATTAAGTAAAATCCAGCGAGATGAATTATTTAATTTATCAGTTATTGCTGTACAAATATATATTATTGAATATGCTTTAATTAGTTCTTTTTTTCTTGCAATGCAAGACAATAATAAAAAAAATTTCTTTATTTATGCATTAATACTAAGTCCTTTAGCAGCAATTTTCTTTTTTATTGGAACAATACTATAAATAATTTAATTAAAAAATTAATTTTTAAGAAAGTTTATAAATAACAAAGCCATTAATTTTTAGTGATAATTTGAATAAGAAAGATTTTTCTAATTTAATTGAATTTGTTGAAACTAAAAAAACAAATTTGAAGGGGTTTACTTTAATTGAAGGTTTTCCCGATCTTGGTCTTGCAGGAACTATTGGAACAAGATATTTAATTGAAAAACTTAATTTTGAACAAATTGGTTATATTGATTCAAGACTTTTTTCACCAATTATTAGAATTCAAAATGGAGTGCCTATGCACCCAGTTAGACTTTATGCAAGCAAAAAACACAAAGTTGTAATTGTAATAGCTGAGCAGATAATTTCAAATAATATTGCTTCGCCAGTTGCAAAAGGACTTGTTGAATGGGTTAGAAAAAAAGGTATAAAAAGAGTTATTTCTACATCCGGAATAAGAGTGCCTGATGGCAAACCAATTTATGCATTTGCAAGTAATGAAAGTTCAAAAAAAGCAATTAAGAAACATAAACTTGAATTAATTGATAGTGGAATTAGTTCAGGAGTTACTGCACTTTTAATGTTATTTTTAAAAGATAACCATATTGAAGCATTTTGCTTAATGGGTAATGCTAAAAATAATGCAGATTATGAATCTGCTGCCGAAATTGTTAAGGCATTTTGTGTTTTAATTGGAGTTAAACTTGATGTTACTCCTCTACTTGATGAGGCAAAAAAACTTGAGGGCGCAATAATAAAACATTTACAAGATCTTGAAGATAAAAAACAAAGTCCAGAAATACAAAAAATAGACACTCCAATGTACACTTAAATGGATTATACTATTTACACGCATTCTATTTTAATTAAAATTAATATTACTATTTAATTTAAAATAAAGTTAAATATAAATTATAAAAAAAACAATCTTTAGTTAAAAACTAATCTTCTTTTCTTGTAATATAAAATGCTACTGCCAAAAATATCATTATAAATAATGCTTGCATTGCAAGAGTTTGTGGTATTGATGGAATATTAAATCCACTCCCACTACCTTGCCCTATATTAAATGTCATTGGGTTAACTGCAGTACCAGATACATTTCCATCTTTATCAGCACCAAATGAAACTCCATTATCTTTAAATGATTGGCCAAGAGGTATTTGTAAACCATTTTCAGGATACCATTTTCCTGTATTTGGATCATACCAAAATGAACCATTTGGCCCTTGTGCTGTCCTTAATGTTTCTGGCGGAGCTCCATTATATGAAAGTTTTGGAACACCATTTTCAGCATCAAAATCAAGCGTGTGACTTTTACCATCTGCTGTTTGAAATGAAATCTTTCCTTCATTATCTTGAACTATTCCACCAACTATCTCAGAATCAGTTATAACTCTTCCAGTATCTTTATCTATTACTCTAAAATGATCCCTACATTCTCCAGCTTCATTTCTTTTTGAATAAAATTGATATATTTTTGAATCAGTAGTAAATTGTGTGAATGGACCTAATGTTTCCATTGATTTGTTAAAATTTTCTACTTTTTGTGAACCTAGTTCATCACCAGCAAAACCCAAAGCTTCAAGTTGTATTGCTGGAACTGGACATGCTTCTTCATTTTCAACGCTAGTTAATTTAGCATTAAGTCCAGAAACTTCTTTATTTGTAAGTATTGCATTATTATGATGTCTTAGCCATATAACAAGTTCATTTGTTTCTTTGTTAATTACAATTGAACCATTTTCAAAAGCCATTCCGATAAATTTACCAGAAACTACATTTCTATTTGAATCAATTACAAGTCTTGAATTCCAAAATCCATCAATAATAAATTTAGAAGTTGCTCCGCCTTTTGTTCTTGCCCCAGTTCCTTCTAAGTTAATTTCATTATTTCTAACAAATACTTTTTCATAAATTTCTGTATTTATTTCTGCAAGGTTTCCAAATACTTGTGAAAGTTCATTACCTGAATAAGATATTCCTGATTGTCTTTCTATGGCTTGGCGAATACAATCAAGTACTCTTTGTTCACGAACATAAACTTCTCCTGCACTTGTAACTTCAAATACTGTTTCATTAGTATTAGGTGCGCTTACTGTTGAAACTTTTGCAGGAATTATTTCTGCAGGAACACGAGTGTCATTAATTGCTAGTCCAACTATTTCTTTTTTATTATCAACTATTTTTTCTCCATTAATTGAAATTGACCCTTCTTCAAAGTTTGTTTCAACAGAATTATTACCATCACTTATAACCATTTTTCCTTCTGTTTTAAGACCAGTTGGCATCATGTTTCCTTTATACCAAATATAAAATACTTCTTTTCCAACTATTGTTCCAGTATTTGGTGGAAGCATTTTTATTTTTGCTTGAAGTAAATTATCTCTTCTTGCACTATTTGCAAATTTTTCAAATTCAGTTGCAAGTTCGTCAAGTGCTCCAGCAACAGGATTTCCTTCACTAGCTGCTGCCTTTAAATTACTTGTTAAGTTTGAAAATGTATCTGTTACATTTGTTGCAGAAATTGCTTGAGAAGATTTTTTTGCTTGACCTTGTGCAACTGGAGGATCATAAAAATGTATATAATATCCTTCTTTATCATCAACACAATCTTGTAAATCTGGAGTTACAAGTAATTGCATAAATGCTGTTGCAATTAAACCTGGGCCAAAACCAAGCATGTAACCTAAACTTTCTGTACCTGCAACTACTAAACCAGCAGCAGCATTTTTTGGCAGAGCAAATCCAATTAGTGACCCTCTTATTGCATCTTCACAGGTTTCTTTATTTGTACGCGCATCAACCAAGTTTATTTGTCCACCAGGAACTTTTCCATCACTTCCAGTTAAATTTGAATGGTGAGTGTATGCTATTAATGTTGCTCCTTTTTGTTCC
>CAZOVD010000045.1:0-4935 GCA_964583285.1 uncultured archaeon | reverse complement strand
TTCATCAGTACTTGAGCCTAGTCATCCACTATTTGGTGTAATGTTACCTTACGCAACAACCCTTTCAAAAAATTGAAAGGGCCGATAGATTTGTGAATCAACTTACAGAATTTTTTAAAAAAAATTCAGTAAAATGGACACCTTGCGGTAGTCCAGATTAAATCTTTTTTTTCAAAAAACTTTCTGTGTATTGCTTCAACCTATGCAACAATAAACAACAATTCATAGTATCAAAGATACTTTAAATTGCGAATTGCTTGTCCTTCCATCAAAGAAAATCCTTTAATGGGATCTTCAGCTCTTACGAGCTTCCGACGACAACATAACATAATGCGGAACGCATTATATCGTTCACTTTGTAGTTAACATGTTTTCTGGCTGTCACGAAGTGATAGCCAAATACTTTTGCTAACTTTAACAAAGTTAATGGACTCAGAGGGATTCGAACCCCCGGCCTCTCCCGTGCAAGGGGAGCGCTCTACCAACTGAGCTACGAGCCCGCCCGTTTCGCCAGGCGGCGTCGAAGCACTATTTTCGCCTTTTGAGGCTCAATAGAGCTAGCTGGTTATTTTGGTATATTGCCTTTGAGACAAGATATACCTTTACTTGCACTTCAGGCCAAACCAATTAATCCATAACTGATTTATACATTTCTTTGCCTTTGGCAAATACTTAGTATTTTTGTTATTTGTCGGTTAGAAAAATTCAAATTGAATTGTGACACTAAAAAATTTAACATAAATGACACTAACTTATGTTTTTTTTAGATTTTATTAAACTAAACTAATTAAAAATTTAACAAAATTTTTTGGCAAATTTTGATAAAACTTTTTTAAAAAGTTTTTGTTTAAGGAGGTGATCCGTCCGCAGATTCCCCTACGGACACCTTGTTACAACTTAGCCCCCCTCTCAAAGCCCAAAATCAGCAATACCACAAAGGAACTGATTCATCTGAACTTCAATCGGCTGGCTTGATGGGCGGTGTGTGCAAGACTCAGGGACTTATTCACCGCGCATTAATGATACGCGATTACTGGGGATTCCAGCTTCACGAGGATGAGTTACAATCCTCGATCCGAACTACGGTTAGGGTTGAGAGATTAGCGCCCCCTTTCGGGTTAGCAACCCATTGTCTTAACCATTGTGTGTCGCGTGTTGCCCAGGAAATTCGGCTCATACAGACCTACCGTTGACCATGCCTTCCTCCAAATTACTTTGGCAGTCCTTCTAGAGTGCCCTTCTCAAAAGAGAAAGTAGCAACTAGAAACATGGGTCTCGCCCGTTGCCTGAGTTAACAGGAAGCTTCACAGTACGAGCTGGCGGTGGCCATACAGGACCTCTCAGCGTGTCAAGAAAGCCCTTCAGACTGTCTATCACTCTGCTGTCTTCCCTGGTAAGATTTTCGGGCGTTGTATCCAATTAAACCGCAACATCCACCCCTTGTAGTGAGTCCCCGCCAATTCCATTAAGTTTCACCCTTGCGGGCGTACTCCCCAGGCAGTGGACTTACTGCCTTCGCTTCGGCACTCCATATCCATGTAGAATATGGAACACCTAGTCCACATCGTTTACGGCTGGGACTAACAGGGTATCTAATCCTGGTCGCTCCCCCAGCTTTCGTCTCTCACCGTCGGGATAATTCTCGTGAAGCGCCTTCGCTACTGGTAGTCCTTTTAGGATCATCACATTTCACCGCTACCCCAAAAATTCTCTTCACGTCTCCTTTCCCCAAGCACATTAGTTTCTTTAGCAATTCAACCAGTTGAGCAGGTTGATTTCACCAAAGACTTAATGAACAGGCTACAGGCGTTTTAGGCCCAATACAAGTGGAAACCACTTAGGGGTTACGTATTACCGCGGCGGCTGGCACGTATATTGCCCCCCCTTTATTCGCCAAATTATTTACGTTTGGCAAAAGCTTCCAGTGGAAGCACTCGAAATCCCCCTATCACACTTTCGTGTATTGTAAAGGTTCCGCGACTGCTGCACCCCGTAGGGCTAGGGACCTTATCTCAGTTCCCTTCTCCGGGCTCCCCCTTTCAGGGCCCGTACGCATCATCGGCTTGGTGGGCAGTTACCCCGCCAACTACCTAATGCGCCGCAACCTCATCCTTAAGCAATTACTTTCGCAATAGAAAGATCCTTTGAGCAACAAAACATTCCAGTATATGTTGCCTATAGAGCATTAGACCCAGTTTCCCGGGATTAACTCTTCTTAAGGGTAGATTAGTTACGTGTTACTGAGCCGTTCGCCAAGTACTCTTGCGAGCCTTTTGACTTGCATGTCTTAAGCCGGATTTCGATAGCAGTTTCCGCCAGTAGGATCAGCTGGAAATCAACTAATACTACATTTTAGTATCCATTGTATTGAAACATTTAATGAAATTGGTTTGTGAATTACTTGGAAAAAACTTTAGTTTTTCTAAGCCCGCAAAACTTATGTTTTGCTTGGTTACTAATTCACTCTCACATATCAATCTTAACTTGTTCTAACCAACATCACATCATCAAAAACGATGATGCTCACAATAATGCGTTGCTTTCGCAAGCACTATAATTTTAATAACGATCGAATCTAAAACTGCAAAATTTCATCTTTTGATGAAACTTTTTAAAAGTTTCAGGTCTTCAATTCGAGAACTTGAATCCAGCAGTAAAAACCGCTTGATCAATCTTACTCTTGCAATATATGGCCGCTCACCAAAATTGGCCTATTGCTATACTTATTTGGTGCAGACTATATTTATAAATGTTTCTTTAAAAATTCCAAAAAAATAATACTAAACACAAAAAACATAAAAAAAAATATTTTTATTAAAAAAATTTAATAAATTTGTTTATTTGAAAAGAACTTGGCTAGAGGTGGGGCAAGCCCCACATAGCTTATGTTAGCTAATGCCAACAAAAATCCTGTTTTGGATATAAAGTTAAGTAATAAACTTACATTTAAACTTTTTGTTTAAAAAAAATAACAATAATAATTGAAAACAAATGAAAACTATATTATCTGCTATTTTCATACAAGTAATCTATAAATTTACTATAAAATTTGTTAATTTCCTCATTTTTAATAATTAAAAAGTTTTCTTCATTGTAATACATCCCAAAATACGATAAATTCATTGAACCAGTTATTACTGTATTAGTGTCAATTGTAATTAATTTAGTATGAACATTCTCAATAATCCTGCTTTGCCTAACCCAGTTAAATCTTTGAAAAAATATACTATTTTCAGTTAAACCAAGTGGTTCTAAAACTACTTTTTTTTCAATATTGTTTGATCTTTTCATAAAATCAATGACTGATTGACTAGTGAATGAATATACTGCTGATTTAACACTATATTTAGAATTATTTAGCTCATATAATATAATTTCCTCGCAATTTTCATATGGACAAAAATGTGGCTTAATAAAAGTATTATCATTTATTTTTATAAATTCTAAAACAGATTCAATATTTTCATTAGATTGATTATTGTAAATTCTCCAAAAATTATTATTATACTGTTTTGCAAGCTCTTTTGAATTAATAATTAAAACATCGTGAATATTTTTGTGAATTGTGTTTTCATTAAAGATAAGACTGCCAGTAATAACTTTTTCCCCATCAATAACACAATAACTATTATGCATCATCCCAACATTTCTTTCTTCAAATTTTACAAAAGGCAAATAAATTCTAGTATTGCCGCGATAATCTTGATTTACAAATAATCTGACTTTAATAGTTTTATTTTTTTCAATAAACTCATTTTCAAGATCTTCATAATTAAGCGAACGCAGTGCACAATGAATTTCACTTTTCGCATTATTTATTTCAAATAATATTTTGTTAAGTGCTTCTTTTCTTGGAAGAATAAAAATTTCAATATTTTCAGAAGAAAAATAATTATCAGAATAATAAAATTTTTCAAATTTTGGATTCAATTCCAAATATAACGAGTTTAATATTAACAAAATAAAAATTATCGCTAATAAAAATGAGATTATTAGTCCAATATTTATTTTTTTTAATTTGTTCACATTAATCCCTCATGAGAGAATTTATTTTAAAAAATGATTTTGCGCAAATTGTGTAAAATGGAATTGATTTAAGTAAATTAGTAACTGCTTTTATTAAAATTGTTAAGAAAAGTAAACCAACTATTAAATTAACAATACTATAACTTGATACTAAAACAAGTACTCCAAAATAAGCTAAATAAAATAATCTATAAAAATTAACAAAACTTTGAATTAACTGATTTACAAATATATGATTTGTTCGATTGATAATCTTTTTTTCTAATTCATTTTCAAGATTTGCTTTGCCAAAATTAATTATTTTTTTTTCATTTTTTATGCTTAATAAAGAATGTAGTAACAAACTAAAATTTGTTTTAGATTTAACAGAAACTAACTTTTTTTCTAACATGTTTTTTTTTATTAAAAAATAAAATATTAAAAAAAATGGTATTGCTAATGAAAAATATATAAATAAATTAGTATCAAAAAAAAATATTATAATTGCAATTGTAATTATTTTTACAATATCTAAAATATTTTCATATAATTTCCTAACAAGTAAAATAAATAACCCAATATCTTTTGTAAACAAATTTTGTTTTCTATCTAAAAGTCGTTTAATATTTTTTGAATATTTAAAAATTATTTTTTCCTTAATATTTTTTTCTAATTTTAAAAAATATACATATTCATATTTTTCAACTACCACATCAATAATTAATTTGAACAAATAAAGAAATGCAAAAATTACTGTGAAAAATATTAATTGACTTACACTCCCCCCAACATATAAATACTTTAAGTAAATTTGAGTTATTAGTGGAAAACTAGTAAAAATAATAGTTGAAATTATTGAAAATAACATTATAATTAATGTTTTTTGCTTGTCAAAATAAATAGTTTTTCTAAAGATGTTATTTTTAAATA
>CAZOVD010000044.1:0-5120 GCA_964583285.1 uncultured archaeon | reverse complement strand
ACACTTCTAGTTATTATTGCATTTATAATTTATTATTTAATAAATATAATACTTGAATATATTGGATTATTTTTTAATGACCTTGGATTTATATTTAACATTGTTGCACAAACAATTAGTCTAAGTATTTTTATTTTAATAATCGCACATTATTATTTTTCAGAATAAATAATCGAGGAAATTAAATGACTACTAAATTAGTAAAGATTAGTTTAAAGAATTTTAAATCTTTTAAAAAAGCGGAGATACCATTTAGTAATGGGTTTACTGCAATAGTTGGATCAAATGGAAGTGGAAAAAGTAATGTTCTTGATGCACTTTTATTTGTTCTTGGAATAACTTCTCTTAAAGCACTTAGAGCAGGAAAACTAACTGACCTTGTTTATAATAATTCAACTGAAAATTATGCCAAAGTTGATCTTGTCATTGATAAGGATAAAAAAAGATTTACTATTAGTAGAATGATTGATAAGGCTGGAAAAAGTATTTATAGACTTGATGAAAAAAGAACAACTTTAAATGAAATAAGCTCTCTTCTTGTTGAACTTGGAATTGACATAGAAGGACACAATATTGTAACTCAAGGAGATATAACAAAAGTTGTTAATATGTCAAATGTAGAAAGAAGAGAAATTATTGATAGTATTGCAGGATTGTCTGAATTTGATACAAAAAAAGAAGAAGCCTTAAAAGAATTAAATAAGGTGGATCAAAGAATAAAAGAAGCAACTATAATATTAAATGAAAGAAATTCGTATCTTGAAGAACTTGCAAATGAGATGAATGCTGCAAATGAATTTAAAATACTTGAAAAAGAAAAAAAACAAATAAAAGCCACTATAATTCATAAAGAAATATACTCAATAGAAAAAAGAACTCTTGAGATAGATAACGAGTTAAAAGAAATATTAAAGCAAAAAGAAGAAATTGAAAAATTACTTGACAATTTAAAAAAGGAAAACTTAGAATCTAAAGAAAAATCAAATGAACTTGGAAAAATTGCAATGAAAAGCTCAGAAGACCTTTATGAAAATATTGGAAAGGAGTTAGAACAAACAAAATCAAAATTTAACTTAGAAAAAGAACTACTTGATATTAAAAAAGCTAGTATTGAAAAAAACAAAAATAGAATAGCTACAAATAAAGAAGAGTTTGAAAAATCAAAACATGAACAAAAAGAGCTAAAACTAGAAATTGAAAAATTGGTTGATGAGCAGAAAAAAATAGATCATGAATTACAACAAGTAAAGAAAACTAAAACAGAACTTGATAGCATTTCTAAAGAAAAAAATAAAGAAATTGTAAAAATTGAATCTGAAATTGATGAAATAAATAAAGAAATTGAAACTATTAGAAAGGACAATTTTGATCTTGAAGTTTTTTTAAAACAATGGAATAAACAAAAAGAATTTAACATAAAGAAATTAAATGAACTAGTTAATGAAAAAGAAAAAATACTTTTAGAACTGTCAAAAATAAAGGAAAAAGAAGAAAATGTTAAAAAAATTGGAACAAAAAAAAGTTTAGAAGAAGAACTTAACAAAATAGAAATTAGAATTGACACTATTAATGAAAAAAAAAGTAATTTAAGTGGTTTTATAGAACAAGAAAAAGAAGCAATTGCTCTATTAAAAAAAGATATTTCAAATTGTCCAGTTTGCGAAAAAGAACTTGAGGAAAAAAGAAAATTAGAGTTAATTAAAATAAAAGAAAATATTATATTAGCAAAAGAAAATGAAATAAAAAAAATAAAATTTGAAATAGAACAATTTAAGGAAACAAAAAAAGATACTAGTGATAAATTATATTTAGTAAGCCAATTACTTTTAGAAATTGCATCTAAAAATGAACTGGAATTAAAAGAAAGAGAAATTGAAAATAAACGAAAAATTATAAATGAAGAACTTGATGAAAAATTTTTAAGTGGAAAAATTGAACAAAAAAAGATTTTTGATTCTAAATTAAAGATAATACTTGAAAAAAGAGAAAAAATAAAAGAAACATTACATAGTTTAAGAAAAGAGAATATTTTTGAAGAACTTTCAAAAATAGGAACAAAAATTGATGAACTTATACATAATAGAAATTTGGTTGAAACAAAAATCAATAATAAAAGAATAGATTTTAATAAAATAAACTCAAAAGAAGAAACTATATTAATAGAGAATGAAGAACTTGCTAAAGAAAATGATGCAATTAATAAAGAAATTAAAGAAAAAGAACCACAAATTAGGGAAATTGAAGCTAAAATAATTGAGAACGAGAAGAGATTAAATAGCCAAAAAAAAGAGAATATAAAAACAGTTGAAGAAAAAGAAAAACTTGATAACAGAATAAGTAAAATTGAGAAGGAAATTTATAATGAAAGTATTAAAATAAAAAAATTAGAAGTTCGTGAAAATGAATTTAATTTAGAAAAAAGCAGGCTTGAAGTAAGAGAAAATGATCTAAAAGAAGAACAAAAAGAGTTTATTGATGTAGAAATAACTAGTGAAAAAAATGTTAATGAACTTAAAGAAAACCTTATTATTGTTGATAAAAAACTTAGTGAAATTGGAGCAGTTAATTTAAAGGCAGTAGATAACTTTAATGAGCTAAAAAAAGAAGTTGATGAAATAACTGAAAAATCTCAAAAACTTGAAAATGAAAGATTATCGGTTCTTGATATGATAGATAAAATTGATGTTAAAAGAACTAATGTATTTATGGATTGTTTTAATGAAGTTAATAAAAATTTCAAAAATATGTTTTCTCAGTTTTTTAATGGAGAGGGAATACTTGATTTGAGTAATCCAAATAACCCTCTTGAAAGTGGACTTATAATTGATGCACAACCAAAAGGCGGCAAATTACAAAACATTGATTCTATGAGTGGTGGAGAAAAAACTTTAACTGCACTAGCATTTATGTTTGCAATACAGCTTTATTCACCAGCACCATTTTATGCATTTGATGAAGCAGATGCAGCGCTTGATAAAGAAAATTCTATGAAAATGGGTAATTTAATTGAAATGATTGCTAAAAAAAGTCAATTTATTGCTATTACTCACAATGATACAATAACTAAAAAAGCTAGTCAAATAATTGGAGTTGCAATAAATAAAGATAATAGTAGTGTTATTGGATTAAAATTAAAAAATGCGTAATATAAATATTAATGTTAATTAGAGTAATTATTTTTTTGATTTTTTAAATTTTTCAATTATACTTTTTCTCTTAGATTTTTCAAATTGTTCAAGTTCTTTTTCTTCGTTAGCAATTTCACTAGTTCCTTTTAATTTTACTTCTTTTTTCTTTTCTATTCGCCTTATTCCTTTTCTTGATTCTCTAAGTTCTTGTTCATATTCACTTATTTTTGATCTAACATCACCAATTTCTGTTTGAACTTCAAGCATATGTCTTTCATAATCTTCTGGAATTATCAAACCAGCCTTATAATGTTTACTTAAATCTTTTAATCCTTGTTGTAAAGCATTTAATTTTATTTTTGATTCATTTAAATTAAGTGCTATTTTTGATCTTTGTGATCTAGTATCACTTACCATTCTAAATTCATCATCATATTTCTTTTTTAAGAAAAAATATTCAGCATCAGTTATTTTTTTACTTGAAAGAGCTTTATCTAAGCGATGAAGCAGTAAATCAAGTTTTTCAGCCCTTGTAGCATCTTTAATAAAAGGATTTCTTGATGAATTAAAACCAACAAATATTACTATTAGTAAAAGACAAAGCAAAACTATTATTATTGATGAAATTATTGGAGAAATTGTTTCAGTTTGAGTATAAGTGATTCCAATTGATGCATTACTTTCTCTTTCAACATAATCTTTGAAGGTATTTTCTGATAAATATCTATCAACTTCAAATTTTGCAACATCAATTTTTTTAGATAATTCTGAAAGATCAAAACTAGTTCCTAAATTTGATTCATATGCAAGAGCTCTACCAGAATCCATTTGAAATTTTGCATTATCAAGATAAAATATAGCATGATCAATAAATAAAAAACTCCAAATCGAAATTAAATTATCCCTATTTGAAACATTTCTTTGAGTTTGCTCAAATATTTGCTCAACTGTTAAATTACTCCTAATTAATTCAGAACTTATAAATGATTCTGCAAAATATATATCATAAAGAGAAGCAAAATAAAATTTATTTTCAAAAGATATTTTTGCAGCCGCAAGTCGTCTTAGTGGATCACTAAGTTGTTCATTACTTAATTTTGATTCATTAATCAAATTTTCTAAATTACTTATTTTTTCACTAATTCCTAAAACAAACTCTTCATTATATTCTGGAACTTTTTTGAATGTATCATTTTTTGCTTCATTAAAAAAGTCTTGAGCAACCTCAAGCCAAGCTTGTGCACTTGAATAATCATAAACAATATTAAACATTACTGCAGATTCTTCACTAGCATCATTAAAATCACCTAAGTTTGATTTTATAAATTCAATATTATTTAACGCATTTTCTGCATAAGCAACTCTTTGCTGAGCACCAATAATCCATTCATAATTATTAATTGGTATAAAATCCATTTTTGATTTTAAATCATTAATATTCTTTGAAAGAGTCGTTATTTTTAAATCTAAAACTTTTGAATTCTTTGAAAGAAGTGATGGATTTATTGCAACTTCTTTTATTGCACCAGCTAAAACTCTTGCATTAAATGAGTAATTTGCTGCAGAATATAAATAATTTTGATCTAAATAAATTTCAGACATTTCAATATTTCTTTCTGATATTCCAAGTTGTGGATAAAAAGAACTTCTAAAAATATCATCTAGTTCAGTAATCTCAAGTTCTTTTTTTGCTTCATTAATAGTATCTTTTGCTCTCTTAATATAAAGTAATGAAATATCTTTCATAGCATCTAATTTTTTAGGATACTTAACTGCAACTGGAACAAAAGTTAGAGAAACATCTTCTGCATTAACATCAATATTATCAATATTTGAATATGCAAGTTCTATTACTTCATCAATAGTATCAACTTCAATTATTTTCATATTCAAATTTTCAGGACCATAAGAAAGTAAATTGTAAAAATTTGTTTTACCATCATCACCTTTTATTGGTTGATTTGCAGTTCCTCTTGGAATCATTAATAATTC
>CAZOVD010000043.1:2787-5145 GCA_964583285.1 uncultured archaeon | reverse complement strand
AAACTAATAAGTAAACTTATTCCAACAATAACTGGTATTATTTCAAGTCTTCCAATAAACATGTTTATAGTTAGCATTATTTTTACAACAGCGGGTGCATCTATAGAGCTAATTCCGGCACTAACTCCGTTATTGCTTAGTGCAGAAGCAACTTCAAATAAAACATTAGATAGAGGATAACCATATGCAGAAATAACTAAAGTTCCAATTAAAAAAAATACTAGCCAAATTATAATAAATTGATTAACTTCTCTTATTTGCTCTGAACTAATTGCATCGCCATTATATTGTCTTCTAAAATAACTTTTGTCTGGCAACATGCTAGCTTTTATTCGCCAATAAATTCCTTTAACGAAAATAACAGTTCTTGATAATTTTATTCCACCCGCAGTAGACCCTGTTGCACCACCAATAATTAAAAGTGGCAACCAAAAGAATTTTATAAAATCTTCCCAAAAACCAATTGTTTGTGAAGTAACAATAATTACTCCTCCGCTTGTTATTGCTGAAAAAGTATGCACTAGTGAATTTAACAAACCAAGTTTTGTTGAAATAATTAAAGTTCCAACTAATCCAAGAAGTAGTAATAATCTAAATTCGGGATCTTTAAAATAAACAAGCCAATTTTTTTTCCTTAAAAATAAATAATGTAGTGAAAAACTAGTCGCTCCAAGAATCATTAAAATTACCAAAACAATTGAGACCCAGTAGTTATTAACTCCAGTATTACTCCAACCATTATTAATTTCAGTTAAACCTGCAGTAGTTATACTAATTCCATTTGTACTAATTGCACTCATTGAATAGTTAATTGCTTCCCATGGAGTTTGTCCTGCAAAAAAAAGAAGTAATGCGCCTAGTAGTGTTAAAAAAATGTATATCGCAGAAATTTTACCAATGCTTATTTTTAATGTTTCTTTTAATTGTTCGCCTCTTCCTTCTGCAGTTAATAATTTGATTGTTTTTGAATATGTTGTAACTATTCCTATTAATGCCAAAAGTACAATTCCAATTCCGCCCATCCACCCAATAAAACTTCTCCAAAATATAAGTGAAGGTGGCATGTCATCAAGTAAATGTGTCATGACTGTTAAACCAGTTGTAGTTAAACTACTCATGCTTTCAAAGTAAGCATCAACAACAGGTACATTCATTATGAAAATAAATGGTAGTGAAGCAAAAAAACAATAAATTAACCAAATAAGAACAATACTTATCATTGCATTTTTGTTTTCGGTTTCTTTTGAAATAGTTTTTATGTTTTTTAAAATAAATCCAATTGAAAATAATCCAAGTGCACTAAGTGCATAATAAAATAAATTATTTTGGCTTTTATCCATTAAAATTGATAAAATTATTGGTACAAAAAAACTAAGTCCTGCGTAAAATAAAATTGTTCCTGTGTCTTTTAAAGCAATTTTTAAATTTTCTTTTCCAGTGCGTAAAAACATTAAAAATTAACAATTTTTAAATTATTAAACCTTTAGCCACACTTGATTTTATTAATTTGATAATGAAATTACTCCAAATTTACTTGCTTTTTTATAAATACTTTCTATAATATTTGAACTTATTTGAAAATTATTTTTATTTTTAAGTTCAAGTCTCACTAAAGCAAAAATGTCTGCAAGTGCTAAATCTTTTTTTGTTTCAATTTCTCTAAGTAACAATTCAAAAATCATTTTATCTCTTTCTTTTAAAGTAGAAATAAATTTCACAGCTTTTTCTTTATCAATAATTTTTTTTCTTAGTCTAACTTTTTGATTACCTTTTTTTATAAGTAGTGATTTAACTCTTTTTCCAGGTTTTTCAAATGAGCGCATTTGTTTAAAACCAACTCTTTTTTGTTGAAGTCTTGCCATGAAATAGATAAAATATTGGTGTTAATATATCTTTCATTTTTAATTATTTTATATTATTAAACTTAATTATTTAGAATTATTTAGTACATTTTGCTCTCATGGGGTAATGGATATCCTTTTTCCTTGCGGAGGAAAAGATCCGAGTTCGATTCTCGGTGAGAGCATTATTCTCCAAGCACTATTTCACTAGTGCGACACGATGTATGCCATTACACTTTAGTAATGACATTGTTTATTCTCCAAGCACTATTACATCATTTTCTAAAATAATTAATGATTTTTCTACTTGGGTTACAAATTGTCCTTTAACTTCTTTAAGTCCTGGAAAAGTTTCAATGCAATTAGTTTTCATTAATTCTCTTAATCCCAAGTTAAATTGAAAATCATCAAGTTTTGAATCATTTTTAAGCCATCTTTCAGCAAAAGGTAATTTGTTATATTTTTTTGCAGTTTCTATTAACTTCCTACTATAAATATTTCTAACATTTTTTCCATC
>CAZOVD010000043.1:0-2687 GCA_964583285.1 uncultured archaeon | reverse complement strand
TTTTTGCAGTTTCTATTAACTTCCTACTATAAATATTTCTAACATTTTTTCCATCATTTAATGCAAATATTTCTACTTGTGCACTTTCACTAACAATTCCTTTTCCTGTTGAAGAAAATGGTTCTATTGCAATTACTCCCTCTTCTAAAATATCCTTTGAACCATTTTGATGGTTTGGGATTGAAGGGTATGCATGCACTTCAAATTTATTAAGTCCATGCCCTCCAAGATTATAAATAGGATTAAATCCTTTTGATTTTAAAGTAGTTTCAATTTCTTTTCCAATTTTATCAGTTGTAATTCCTAGTTTTGCAACACTTATTGCATTTTTTAAAGCAAGTTCATTTGCTTCTATTTGTTTTGCATGAGTATTATCAAGATTAATACTAATCGCACCATCGCAAATATATCCATTATAATGAGTTCCAATATCTATTTTTAATAAATCACTTTTTTTTAAATTTCTATCAAGTTCTTTTTTATAACTTGGAGTATAGTGTGCTGCTTCTTCATTAATACTTAAATTAACTGGAAAAGCAATACCACATTCTTCTTCAATTATTTTATTTTCTATTTCGCTTGCAAGTTCAAGTAAACTTTTTGATTCTTTTGTATTTTTTTTGGCTAAATTAATTGCACTCTTCCAAGCACTTGCGGCTTTTTTATAATAGCTTAAAATTTCTTTATTCATAATAAATAAAATTTAATTAAATAATTTTTTAAATGGCCACATGTGTCCTATTTATTGTGTGTTTTGCCTGGTGGGTGCGGGGTGCACTTTCAGTAGCACTTATTAAATTATTTATTTTGTCCTAGTTATTGTGTTTTTTATTTATTCTGTTTGCCATTTTAGGTATGGGTAGCCGTTATTTATTGTTCCGTCAATGTCATGTGCCCAAACATCATCAAAGTCCCATGCACTAAAAGTATCTTCATCATTATAATCATAAACCATTTGTAAAGTTGTTTTCGAAGTTCCTCCAGCACTATTTTCTATACTAGACATGTCTGTATCCCAATATGAATTTGTAACTATTCCTCCATATCCATTAACTGCAGAAATTCCACCTATATTTGGACCAGTTATTAATCCTGCATAATATGAGTTAAGTATATTTCCTCTTTGTCCAGCGATTCCTCCACCAATTTCTATACTGGCGTTTATATTATTAATAGAATAAGAGTTAGTTACTAAACCACCTTGTATTGCGCCAGTTATCCCACCAACACTACGTTCTCCGATAATCGTTCCTGTTGAGAATACTTCTGATATTGTTCCATTAGCATTCCAACCAGTAATTGCTCCAACAAAATTTAATCCAATAATATTAACATCGGTAAGTCCTAATTCTTTTATTCCGCCAGTCATGTTTGTTCTACCAAATAATCCTATTGTTGTTTGTCCTGGGCGATTAATTGTTAAATTGTTAATTATTTTTTTGTTTCCACTTAAAGAACCAGAAAACATATTTGAAAAATCACCGATTGGTTCAAATCCTGCTCCGCTATTCCAGTTTATTGTGTCACTACAATCTATGTTATTTTGTAAAGTATAATCACCAGTTAAATCTTCAGTTATTTCTTGTAGTTCTGTGCATGTTGTTATTTGGTATGGTGTGTGGTTGATGTTTATGTTTCTTGTTTGTGTTTGTGTGGTGTTGTTTGCGTGGTCGGTGCATGTGATGTGCCAGTTTGTTAAAATGTCTTCGTTAAATGTGTGTGTTAGTGTTCCTTCTGAATTATTATTTGTATCAACTAATTCATTATTAACATATAATGCACATGATTGTATTTGATTATTGTCTGTTGCTTCATAGTTAAAAGTTACTGTTAAGTTTTCTGATTCGAAATTGTTTTCTGGAGAAAATGAAATTATTTGTGGAGCTTGAGTATCAGCTGGCACTTGTGGTGTTATCACTGGTCTATTTGATTGTGCGTTTGCTACGCATTCAAGTTTTATTTCAAGCGTTTCTTTTTTTTCAAGCCCATAAATTGATGTATAATATAAATCATAATTACAAATTTTTGTTTGTTCTCCTGGTGTACAGCTACAATTAGTATTTAAATTTGAAAATGAAAAAATCTTTTCTGAGCTTGGATTGATTAGTTCATTATAATTATCTTCTCTCCCATCAAGGCTAATTTTTGTTAAAAAAATTTCTTCCCCAGTATTATTTTGTATAAAAAGAAGCGAATCTCCTTCATAGTCAATTACTGCTTCGCGAACAACAATGTTTGATTGTGCAGTTCCAACCAAATTTTTTGAAGAAACAGTTGTTTGATTTGCAGTATCTAAAAAATTAGCTGAAATTGTAACAAGAGTTAATCCAATAACAACAATAACTGCTAAAATAACTAAATACTCAATTGTACCCTGACCAATTGATGCCATCTTCAAAGGCGCTATTGTTTCTTGGCCAATGTATGTTGCCTTTGAAAATTTATTAGTGTTTTTAGAAAGTGATTTAATTAATTTCATTATATATTTAGAATATTAATTTATATTAAGCTTTTGTTTGATTTTTATAATTAAAATGTTTTATATTTTGTTTAAAACCATTGTTTAAGTCCGCTTTGTTTCCCACGCACCATTTCGTTGGTGCGGCACGATTGACTCATGTCACTTTTAAAGGGACTTAGTGGCTAGAACCATTGTCCTAGTCCACTTTGCTTTCCGCCTTGAAGTA
>CAZOVD010000042.1:0-5190 GCA_964583285.1 uncultured archaeon | reverse complement strand
CAGCATTTTTATCAGCAGGAGCTCCGCTTAAACGTGCAAGTTTTGTTAAAATACCAATATCAAGTTCACTTATTTTTCCAGTTTTTTCTGCAGTAACTTCAAAATTAAGTGGCGAGTAAAGTATTTGATTACTATTAGTTATTTTTCCACCTTGTGCTTTTATTATTTCTTGCATTTTCTTTAAAGCCTTGCCTGATTTTAATATATCAACAGCTTCATAATAACCTTGTCCCGATCTGCATTGTCCTGAAAGTTCAAAAATACTTCCTGCAAGTTCGCATGCTTTTTCTGCCAAATTATCAAATCTTTTTCCTTCAAGTATTTCAAGAGCATATTTTGCTTCAAGTGCTGGTCCAAATGCTAAACCACTTGGGTCATCACCATTAGTTAAAACAACTTCTACTTCAAGACCTACTTTCTTTCCAACATAGACAAATTTTTTAGCAAGAGTCATTGCTTCAATTTTATTTTTAACTTTTACATATTTTCCAACAGGAAAATCAATTATAACATGTTTACTTCCAGCACTTGCTTTTTTTGCCAGAACTGATGCGATAACTTGCCCTTCAGGATCAATTGAAAGAGAATGTCTTAATTTTATTATTTTATCATCCGCGGGAGCAAGATCAACTGATCCTCCCCAAGAAATAACACCTTTGTGTTTTTTTGTCAAATCGCGTACTTTGTCAAAACTAATATCAACTGGCGCAAGTACTTCCATTGAATCAGCAGTTCCTGCAGCACTAGTTATACTTCTTGATGATGTTTTTGGCATGAACAAATTTTTTGTAGTAACTATTGGAACTATTATCATTGTTGCACGCCCATTAACTCCCCCAATACTGTGTTTATCAACAACATTATCAACTCCAAAATCAATTTTTTTACCATTTTCAATTAATGCACGTGTCATAAAAACAGTTTCTTCTAAATCAAAACCAATAGTATAAACAGCACTAGTAAAAGCAATAGCTTCTATATCACTTAATCTATCTTCAGTAATATCTTTTACTATTTCAAAAATCTCATTTTCTTTTAATTTTTCTTTATTTAATTTTTTCCGAATATATTCAACACTTTTAAGTCTACCAGTTGGCTTTACTTCAATAAGTTCTTTTCCTTTAATTTGAAGTTTATCAACAATGTCTTTATATAAACCAATTTGATTTGAAGAAATCAAATCTTTTGTAATATCAATTATTGCAACTGTTTTTTTATTATTTCTTAAGTTTAATAACTCAACACGGTCTCCAACAAATACTCCAAATTCACTTGCATCTTTTTCATTTAATATGCAAATTTGTTTTCCAGCTTCAATGCTAAAAATTTTTACTTTTAATTCTTTTGAAAATTCATCCATAAAATCAACTTGTTATAAAATTCTAATTATTACTAATTAATGAACAAATTTGTAGTATTTAATAGTTTTGGAGATTTGAAAAAAATCAAAAAATAAACTTAATTTAATTCAAAGGATATGCTTCTAAAATTAATTTTTCTTTATTTTTCATGACTTCTCTAATAGGTAGAGTTAAATAATTTATTTCTTTTGCAACGGCCATTTTTAGATCCATGGGGTGTAATTTTTTTTCTAAAAAATCTTTCTCAAGAAGTTCATAATTTTTATATGTTAAATTTCCACCAAACTTTTTAGGTCTTTCTATTATAAAATCCCCTTTTTTAATAGAAAAAATAATTGCTTTAGTAAATGCTAAAATTCCATTATCCTCAATTTCACCTTCAATACAGTGTGCTTTGTTTATTTTTTTTGCAATTGTTTTATCATCATCAAGCAAATCAATTTTTGAATTTATATCGCTTGAAGACATTTTTCCGCCAGAAGTTAGGCCGGGAATTAAAGGAGTCATTATTTCAATTCTTGGCTTATAACCAACTTTTTCTAAGTTTTCTCTTGCAAGCATCATTATTTTTCTTTGATCAACTCCACCATACTGAATATCAACATCTAAATATTGTTCATCAAGAGCTTGCATTAAAGGATATATCAAACCAGAAAGTTTTGGATTATCTCCAAATTTAACAACATCACTTGCTGCTTTTTTTGCATTATTTATAGAAACCATAGAACTTAATTTCATTAAATCAATAACATAATTTTTATTTAATTGAAATTCTGAACCTTTAATAATTTCAAAGTTTTTTCCAATTTCTATTTTTGCACCAGCACTTTCAATCATTTTTGGAATAACTATTGAGTAATATTCATATCTCTTCTCAAGTAATTCCCAAGGACAATTATCAAGTGCACCATGAATGTCTGCAAGTAATAATTTTACTTTTAGGCCAGCATTTATAAAATCAGCAAGTTTTACGCCCCATGCAAAGTAACCAACATGTGGTCTACCAGTTATAGAAGTTCCAATATAAACTACTGGTTGTTTTTTCTCATTAAGTAACTTTATTAGCTCTTCTTTTGTAACTACTTCTTGTGTATTTCTAAGAATTAATTCAATTCTTTGATTAATATCTAGCTCTTTCATAAAAAGAATAATAAAAGAATGTTTTTTATTACTTGCTAAACACTTTATAATTTAAAAAATTCTTGTTCTCTATTTTCAAGATCAAAATCAACATATAACTTATATGCTAGTTCTTTTGGAGGAAATATTCCTTTTTCACAAATTACACCTTCAATTAATTTTGAATCAGTTCTATCAAAAGCTGGGTTTAATATTTTAACTTTTGGTATTTTTTTACCAAGTTCACTAGGTGAACGTTCTTCTATTGGTTCATTAAAACCAAAGAAAGTTGCTGGAGAAAATTTTTTTGTAGAACAAACAACATAGTGTTTTGTTTCGTATCTTCTACAAAGGGTTGAAATTTGATTTGTGCCAATTTTATTTACTACATCTCCATCAGCTAAAAATGCATCAGCTCCTGAAAAAAAATAATCACATTCTTTAAGAATTGTACTTGCAGCATTATCTACTATTAAAGTTACATTAAGTCCTGCTTTTGCTAAATCAGTAGCAGTTTGTCTTCCTTGATAAAGTGGGCGAGTCTCAAGACAATAAACTTTTTTTATTTTCTTTTTAGCTCTAATAAGCATATCAATTACTGAATGTGAGTGACAAATTGTTAAAACAACTGACCCCGGTTTTATTAAGTTAGACCCATATTTACTCATTTTCTCTATTACAATTTTTCTATTTTTAAAAAAACTATTTCCCTCATTTGATATTATTTTTTTCATTTCACTAATTGTTAAATCTTTTTTTGAAATACTTTGTTTTAATATTCTTATGGCATTACGCATTGCAGGCTCAGTTGGTCTTGAATTATATAAAATTCTTGCATTTCTCAAAAATTCTTTTCTAAATAAGCTAGTATTTGTTTCTTTTGAATTAATTGTTGCAGTAGTTAATGCTAAAATAGCATTATCTAAAACCTTAGACGCCCCCTGTATTTTTAGCGATTTTATATCTTTAGCAGTTTTTTGAACAATAGATTTTTTTTTCATATTAAGAATTAATATTTGTATTATTTAATTGTTTCTAATTTCTTATTTTTTTAGCTTTTTTACTTAAGCAAGGTTTTTATTCTTAGAATATATTTATATTATATGACCAAAAAGACAATTACAACAATTTTAATAGTTTTAATTTTCATATTACTAATTTTAGCAATTTTTGTAAAAGATATAGTTCCAAGAGAGTTATTTAATGAATTTGAAATTTTTATTTATGCAAGTATTGGTATTGCCATAATTTTTATTATTTTTATTATTATTTTTATAAGTAAATACAAACCTGGCGTAAAAGATAAAAAGTCAAAATATAAAAAAGAAGTAAAAATTGAATCTTCTGAATCAGATAAACAAATAGTTAATAAAAAAGAACTTGAAGATAAAAGAGATTCTATTATCCAAGAATTAAAAGAAGCAGAAAATCAATTTTTAAAAAATAAAATAAGTAAGGAGACTTTTAATAAAATAACTAAAGATAAAAACGCTGAACTAATAAAACTTGAAGCAAACATTGATGTTAGTAAAAAATTAAGTATGAGTATTGAAGATGCTAAAATACTTGAAGAAGTTTCTACTGATAAAAAAAATGTATTAAAGGGATTATTTTTAGAAAAACAAAGAAAGGTTCATGAACTGCAATTAACTGAAAAAGGATATCTAAAACGAAAAATTGATGAAAGTACTTATAAAAAAATTAGCGAAGATGTTAAATCAGAGATAATTTCTATTGAAGGAAAAATTAAAGCACTTCAAAAAAGTGAAGAAATTCAAAAATTAAAAAAGCAACTACTTATTGGTGCAAAAGAAATAACTAAACAACAAAAAAGTTCTAAAAAAAGAATAGAAGAACAACCAAAAACATTTGAAGACGAAGTTTTTGAACAAATTGGATTTAGATAGTAATAGATAATTATAATTTTAAATAGCTTTTTTTTCAATTATTTTATT
Source organism: uncultured archaeon (assembly GCA_964583285.1). Classification (GTDB taxonomy): domain Archaea; phylum Iainarchaeota; class Iainarchaeia; order Iainarchaeales; family JAAZKV01; genus JABIDZ01. Next base: position 755 of record CAZOVD010000042.1, on the reverse strand, counting down.
CATTTAATTCTTCAAAAATTTTAAGTAATTCTTTTGGTTGAAGTGAATAAATTTTTTCTGAACTAGTTTTAAAAGTATCAAATTTTTCCTCTTGCTTTTTTCCCCAGTTTAAACTTTTTGATAAAAATACTTGTGCTTGTTTTAAACCACGATGAAGATCTTTGTTTTTATGTCTAAATAATTCTTTTAAAAATATATAAAATTCATTTGAATTATTTTTTCTTTTATAATTTACTTCAAGTACTGCGCTAACACAATTTGGTTTTGGGAAAAAAGAAAGCGGACTAACTTTTTCAAGCACTTCAAGTTTTGCATTTAAATTAACAAAAACTGTTAGTGCATTGTATTTCACAAAACCTTCAAAACTAGTTATTTTATCAACAAATCCAACATCAAAAACTAAAATTGCTTTTTCTACATTTGATAAAGTTATTTTAAGCATTAATTCACTAGAAATGTGATATGGTGGAAGTGAGACAATTTTTGTAACTTTAAGTTCATCAATGTTTTGTTCTAAAATATCTCCATTAATTAAATTTAATTTTCCTTCTTTAATCTCACTAGAAAATTCTTTTTTTAAAAGTTCAACCATATCTTCATCTTTTTCAACAGCAATAACTTTACATTCTTTTAAAAGTAACTTTGTTAAAAAACCAGTTCCACTTCCTACTTCAAGAACAACATCATCTTTTTTTAGTTGTGCTCTTTTTACTAAAAATTGTAGTAGTGCTTGATTAGTACAAAATAATTGTGAT
>CAZOVD010000041.1:0-5653 GCA_964583285.1 uncultured archaeon | reverse complement strand
TAATTGCATAAATGCTGTTGCAATTAAACCTGGGCCAAAACCAAGCAAGTAACCTAAACTTTCTGTGCCCCCAATCACTAAACCAGCTATTGCATTTTTTGGTAGAGCAAATCCTATTAATGATCCTCGTATTGCATCTTCACAAGTTTCTTTATTTGCACGCGCATCAATTAAATTTATTTCTCCACCAGGAACTTTTCCATCACTTCCAGCTAAATTTGAGTGATGTGTGTATGCTATTAATGTTGCTCCTTTTTGTTCCGCAACTTCTCTTGTTGTTGCTTCAACAATATATGCATCTATTTTTGATGGGGCATCAACAGTTACTGTTAAACTATCTCCACTAAAATTAAATCCAGCTTTACATCCAGAACAATCTTCATTATGAGAATAAAATGCAATATTTTCAACTTCATCTCTCATAATTGTTTTTGTTGTAAGTGGAAAACCTTCTGTAGTAATACCTTCACTATTTCCTGTTATTTTTGTTATTAAATCACTTGCTATATATGAATTACTTTCAGCAGCTTTTGTTGCAATAAAATTCCAAATAAATATTGGACTATTTATTATTCTTCCAAATAAATCACCTTGATCACTTCCCTCATTTGCAAAAAAATCAATAAATGAATCTGCATAAATTCGATCAACTCCTTGAGAAACTTCAATTTGAGTCCATGTATCAGGAAGCATGAATGCAGAAAATTGTTCATAACCAAGACCCTTTTTAACTTGCCAATAACCTATTGGTTTTACAGTTCCAGACCAAATTCCAACACTAGGATTTTTGTAATATTCAGTTAAGAAATTTTTTTCTTTTTGAAGTTGAGAATCAAGCCAACCAAAACTTCTTCCGCCAGTAAAGTCAGGCCTATCTCTTAAACCATAATAAATATCATCAAGGTTTCTATTTGCAGTGTTAATTCTACCATAAATTCTCTTTTGAGTTAGAATCTCTGCCATTTCATTAGGTGATAAAAAAACATCTTCTAATAGGCCAGTTGCTGGATTAACTCTTTGTTTTGGAGCCCAATCTGCAACTACTATGTCAAAAATCCCTGCATGTTTTCCTGATTTAATAGCATCAATATTTACTTGATTTAATGGTAAAATTTCACCTGTTGATCTTACTGAAACAGAATATCCTGCAGTACCTTGAAGACCCATAAATCTTGTTAAATCATCAACACTAACATTTTGTTGTATTTCTCTTGATGGGCGAAGTTCATATAATCTTAAACCACCACCAGTTTTTGTAGTAGCATTATATGGAACTGCATTAAATGTTTTTCCATCAATAGTATTTGACCATCTGCCCCAGTGACCACTTGCCGAAAATTCTTCAAAAATATTTGCTGTGTTAAATGCTCCTTCTTGAGACAAATTAATATAACCTACTCCATCTGCACCTAAATTTTTTCTAACTGTAAATTGTTCAAAACCTGATAGTCCGCCAGAATCTTTTATCCACTCTGGAAAATCAAGAGCTAAAACATCATCCCAATGTTTATATTCTTCAGCTAACTCTCTTGCAACTTTTAATTGTTCATCTTTGTTACCTGTTGCAAATGCTGTTTTTAATCTTTTTTCAATACCACCAACTTTTATTTGGCTATCTCTTGCAAATGCACGTAGGTCAGTTACTGCCTTAAAAAATTGTTCTTTTTGAATAGGCGTTAATTTTAAAATATCAGCATCATTACTAACAAGATCAAAAATTCTTCCTTTTGCACCTGTTGAAAATAAACCTTTTTTAATTGTTAAATCTTGAAAAGTTTTACCAAGACCATATTGGTTAATTCTTTCTTGGTACATTAAACCTCTATTTAATCCCAAAGTTTTCCCAGGAATATCATGAACCTTTCTTGAAAGATCATCATACCATTGATTCATCTTAGCTAAAACTCCACCATCTTGATTTCTTCTAGTTGCTCCAAAAAATCTTTTTGCACCATTAAGTAATGTTGGTCCAAAATTTGATGCAACAAGTTCAACAGAATACCATGAGTTAAAATATTTATCAAATGCAGAGTATGTTGAAATTATACAAGCTGAATTTGTACAATTTGTTGCTTTGGTAGCTGAGTATTGGCTAACTACAAAAGAATTTGGTATTTTATCTGTTGGAAGAATTCCTGCAACTGTAAAATTTGGTTCATTATTATCTAAAAAATTCTCTTGCATTTTTTCATATTCTTCATCACTCAAACCAATTTTTTCTCTATCGTCTTTATTAGTAAGTGTTCCAAAGGCATTTTTTACATCACTAACAAAACCTTTTCCACTAGTCCTTATTCTTAATCCTTCTTCATAAACTCTACAATCTTCAGTGTTTAACCCCTCACATCTTCCAACTCTTAAAGTATCATCAAGTATTATTCCAACCCCAAAAGGACCATCTACTGCTCTATTTGAAAGTATTGAAAATCTATTTGCTTTGCTTGCTTGTGTTGGAGGAGGCTGTATAACTGCTGTTTTTCCATCTGTTGATTCTCCAACAAGTTCTAAACCATCTAAACTAGTACCATCTGCCTTTTCATCAATACCGTCAGTAATTTTTTCACCTAAAAAACCTTCTCCTGCTAAATTAATTATTGCGTTTGCTTCTGCATTTGTTAAAGAAATTAAATCACAAGAAAATGTTGTTGAAATTGGTTGTACATTTTCATTATTTGCTAATGTTTCAGCAGTATTTGTTGTATTTTCATTTATAGGGGTAACATCTTCTTCAAAAAACAAGTTATAATTAACATTTTGATAATTTTCTGAATAATAAGCAAATGCTGGATTTGAACATATTAATGTTATTAGAATTAACCCAGTCATAAAACCTTTGAAATATTCACTCATGATTCTCACATATATATACTTAATTATTATTAATAAATTATTGCAATCAAAAAATTGCCACAAATTATTATACTACTATTGGTGGTGATGCTACTCCTCCAAAGAAAATATAAATAAATAAACCAAGTAGTGCCCAGTTAAATACAAATAAAAATAAAAGTAAGAAAACTATGCATGAAATACTAATACTTATTATTTCTTTTACTGTAACTGAATAATCCTTATCTTTTAGAAGATCAAAAATTACTCCGCTTAAAAATTCAAAACAAAGTAGTATTAGTGATAAAATAATTGTTGCAACTATGATTCTAACTAAATCTTGTAAAATTAAAAGAACATGATCTATTATAGTATTTGAAAGTTCTGGATCTATAGGCGTAGCTAAAACCAAACCATTAAAATAAAAATAAATATATGTTAAAAAAATTAATGAAAAAATTATTGAAAAATTAATTATAAACACTGATTTTATCCAGCCATATTCCTTTTCTTTCATCAATTTATTTTTGAATGGGTTAATTAATTTGTGCAGAACAAAACAAATAATTACTATTGGAATTAGTAATTTTAAAAAATCAAAAATAGAGAAAAAAATCAAATTTAATGGATCCATATAAAGTAAAAATATGTTTTTTCAAGTATAATAATCTTTTCCAAACAAGCAATTTATATATTAATAAATATTAAATCAATAATACAAAATATAGTGATTTTATGTTAACAATATTATATTTAATTTTTTTTCTTGGAAGCTTTTCTTTAGGTTATGCAATAATTAGAATTGGTTTCCCAAAAACTCAGGAAAAAAGTTTTATTGAAAAGATAGGGCAAGGTTACTTAATGGGACTAATAATTTTTCTCCCATCTATTTTATCAATTTATTTTGAACTAGAAAAATTTTTCTTTCTTTTTGCAGCAGGGTCAATTGGTTTTATTTCAATAATAATGTTAATTATTAGAACTTACCTAAAAAAAGAAGATGATGTTAATTTAATTTCTGATAGTAATAAACAATTCATACCAAATAAAGTTTTAACTAAAGAAGAAAAGGAGCAAATAAATTATAACCAAAATAATTCACAGGCTAACAATAATTTAGAAAAAGGCCAAATTAAATTATATGATATTAAACACAGTGATGCTGATGATTTTAAAAAAGAAAAAGCCAAAGAACTTGGAGTTGAAGAAAAATTAGACAAAATCAATCATAGTGTTACTGGCATAAAACAAAATGGTTTGTTTGTTAAGGATTCGTCATTAAATAAAAATGAAAGCCAAAGACAGATTTTTAAAGAAAAAGAACCTAATGTAATAAATAAGTTTAGAGAAAAAACAATTGGTTTTTCAGTAAACCAAGAAGAAGAAAGAAAAAAACAAGCAATGGAGCAATTAAAAGGGCTTGTAAAAAATTTAAATAATAAAAATGAAGAAAAAAAGAAAATTAATCAAGAAAATGAGCTTGAAGAGTTAAATGATATTGATGAAGAGTTTTGAAGTGATAAATTAAATGGTTGAAGAAAAAATACCTAGAAGACTTAAAAGATTTTATAGAACTAACCAAACTCCGCAAAATAATAATTATAATTATTCAGATAATTTTAATAGTCAGAATTATGAACAAAGTTCAAAAATACCAACGATGGATTATGAGGATATTGATGAAAAAAATCTTCAAGAAATTAAAAAAGTAGAACAACAAAGTCTTGAAGAAAAACTTGCACTCCTCGAAATTGAAAAATTTAAAAAAGAAAATAAAAGAATGCCAAGTAAAGAAGAACAAGATCAACTAGCATCTTCATTATATGAACAGTTCAAAAACAATGAAACTGATAATCAAACAGCACCAAATCAAAAAGAATTAAGACTTAGTCCGCGTCAAAGAAGACTTCAAAGGTTACAATCAGAAAAAGAAGATAATTTTGACATAAAAGAAGAACCTATTATTCAAAATCAAGAAAATACAAATCAAGTTAGTGATATAAAATCTTTATTTGATGATGATACTAGTAAGTCATTAAAAAAGAAAGATGAATTTGATATGGGGCTTGACCTTGACAGTAGTGATGATCTTGAAATGAGCGAAGACCTTGAGGAACTTGAAGACTTTTCAATGGATAAGAAGAAAAAGAAAAAAATCTAAATAGAAAATAATTTCTAGTAAAAATATTATTCTTCTATTTCAACACAATTTAATTCATGCCCGCTATTGCCAATTTCACTTAGCTTTGATGAATCTCTAACTATCCAAACCTGCAAGGCCATTACAAATGGGCGACCAATACTGTCAAGAGTTCCTGATTGCTCTGTTGATTCTGGCAGAGTTATTTTTCCAAATGCTGAATCGATTTTTCCAAGAGTTGGAAATAATTCTCTTTCTAAATACTGAGTTGAGCCAACTGGTTCACAAAAATAAAAAATTCTCTCAACTCTTTTTGGAGTTGTTGCATTTTGACTAACTTCGCCAATCGCCGTTTGTACTAAATTAGGTTCACAGCCCTCCATGCACTCATGAACTGCAAAAAGCAAAAATAAATATCTACTAGTATCTTCACTATAAAGGTAATATACATAATCAATTGAATTTTCAAATGGTCTTAATGCTGATTCAAAAGTATTTTTGATAGCTAACTGTGTTCTTTTTGTTATTACTTTTTTATCAGAATAATCTTCTTTTATTAAAGCAAGTAAATAATCAAGTTCTATTGGATTGTTAAATAAATTTGCAGTTTCTATATATTTTTGAGAAATTTTTGAACAATCCTTTTCAACATTAATATAATTAACTATTTTTATTTCTTCTGCA
>CAZOVD010000040.1:0-5679 GCA_964583285.1 uncultured archaeon | reverse complement strand
AAAGTATTGGAAATAAACTAAATGGTTTTAATGTTTTTGTTTTACAACCACATGTTATTTATGAAAGAAATGGAAAAACTATTGTTGCAACTGATTATTTAAGAGAAAATGAAGTTACATTAGTTGAAGATATTGCTGATTTGTCTACTTCTGCAAAAAAAAGAGAAACAATTTCAATACTTGCAAGAGAACTTTATAATAGAGGAGTTAGTGAAGTACTTCCAGCAAATACCTTTTATCATAAAAAATCAAATAGTTTGATTTTATTTGATTTAGAACCAACTCCTGCTGGAGAAGATTTGTAAAATTTTGATTAACATCTTTCTAAATCTAATTATAATAATTTATTTTTTTAATTTTATTTTCTAATATCTTTACTTTGCTGTAATTTCCAAAGTGTATTGTACACGCCGGTTTTTTTAGTTAGCTCTTTATGTGTTCCAATTTGAGAAATATTTCCATTTTCCATAACAATTATTCTATTTGCGTGCATAATAGTACTTAATCTATGCGCAATTATTATTGTAGTTTTGCCTTTCATTAATTTAAAAAGTGCTTTTTGTATTTCTCTTTCAGTTTGTGAATCAAGAGAAGATGTTGCTTCATCAAGAACTAACACTTTTTTATTTGCAAGAACGGCTCTTGCAATAGAAAGTCTTTGTTTTTCTCCACCACTAAGTTTTATTCCACGTTCACCAACAATAGTATTTTCTTTGTCTGGTAAATTAATTACAAAATCATAAAGTTGTGCAACTTTAAGTGCACTAAAAACATCTTTCTTTGATGCATTTGGTCTTGAAAATAAAATATTATTATAAATAGTATCATTAAATAAAATACATTCTTGTGGAACAATACTTAATTCGCTTCTAAGTGATTCCTGAGTAACATCACGCACATTTTTTTTATCAACAAAAATATTTCCATTTTTTGTATCATATAATCTATAAAGTAATTTCACAAGAGTTGTTTTTCCAGCTCCTGAATGCCCAACTATTGCAATTTTTTCTTTTGGTTTTATAATTAAATTAAAATCATTAATAACATTTTTTCTACCATACGTAAAATTAACATTATCGAATTTAATTCTCCCATTTCTTATTTTAATGTTTTTTGCATTTTCTTTATCTTTAATTTCAGGTAATATTTTTTTGTATTCAACAACTGCTTGTATATCACTCATTGCCTCATAAGTTCTTCTAACTCCCCACATAAATTCAAATAATGGCATGATTAGTCCAATAAAACTAGTGTAAATAAAAACAAGTGAACCAACGCTCATTTCTCCAGCAATTAATCTTGTTAAAGAAAAATACATTAAGGCTAACATTCCACTTCCAAGTATTATAATAAAACTAAAATCAATTATTGCATAATGATCCCAAAATTCAACTAATTTATCAATAGTTTTTTTAGAAGTGTTCTTAAACATTAAATTGATTCTACTTTCTTTTCCAAAATGTTTTATTGTTTCAATATTTAAAAAAACATCACTAATAAATCCTTTTTCATAATCTTCAGCATCATTTCTCTCTATATTTGATTTTTGTTGTCTGCCAAGTATGAAAAAACTAAATCCTATAAAAACTAGACAAGTTAGAAGAACAATTAGTGCAGAATATATATCAAAGAATGCAATTACAATAAAACTAACAATTATTTTAAGAATTAAAGGCGAACCATGAAAAGTTAAAAAATCAGTTAATGCTTCAACGCCTTTTCCTATTCTTATCATTTTTGATATTAAACTACCCGTTCTATTTGTAGTATGAAAATTATGAGACAAATTAATTAAATGATTAAAAATATCTGCTTTTGCATCAAAAATTAATTTTGATTCAAGTTTATTTAGAAATATTATTCTATAATATTTTAAAATTGCAAGTAATAAGAAAGACAAAACATATGCGCCAGCAAGAATTAAAATTAGTTCAATAAAACCATCTTTACTTAATGTTTGATTAATAAAATCGTTTGCGCCGTCAATTAATAATTTAAGTAAATAATTTTGACCAACCTCTATAATTGCATAAGTAAGTAGAATTAATATTATTAATATTAAAAGCGAAGTATATGGTTTTAATATTTTAAAATAAAAACTCAAGTTGTCTTTTATATTTATTTTTTCGGCATAGTTTTTATTTTTCATTTTACTCACCAGAGTATGTAAACTAAGAATTTATTAGTTAAAAAAACTACGCATAACACTTATTGCCAGATACTTATTTGACAAAGAACGAACAATGTGTTCAAAAAGTGTTTTTAGCGTTTGTAAATAATAATTTTTTTATTTTTTTTTATTAAAATAACCCATTTCAGTTAGTTTAATTAAAACTAGTTGTTTTACAACATCTGCGCGAGAGCAACCAATTTTGTCAATTAACTTATCTATTGCCTTGACTTGTTCGTCAGAAAAATAAGGGCTAATCCTATGTTCTTGTGCCATAGTAACTCATCAGCACCAATTAATTTATAAATAATTCGAGTTTTATTTTTTTAAGCAGTTACTAGTCAGTTGCTGATTAGTAGCTTTTGTTATAATTAAAATGAGGTGTGAAAATGAAATATTTGTTTAGTAGTGAAAGTATAACTGAGGGTCATCCAGATAAAGTTTGTGATGGGATAAGTGATGCAATACTTGATGCATGTTTAGCACAAGATAAGGATTCAAGAGTGGCTGTTGAAACATTAGTTACAACTGATTTTGTTTGCATTGCTGGTGAAGTAACTACAAAAGCAAATGTTGATTTTGAGGCAGTAGCAAGAAAGAAAATTGCAGAGATAGGTTATATAGAAGATGGAATAGGTTTTAGTGATAAAAGTGAAATAAAAGTTTTAATACACGAACAATCTCCAGATATTTCACAAGGTGTTAGTGAAGGGGAAGGAGAATATAAAGAACAAGGAGCAGGGGATCAAGGGATAATGTTTGGTTATGCAACAAATGAAACAAAAAGTTTTATGCCTCTTGCAATAGATCTTGCACATAAATTAAGTACAAAATTAACTGATGTTAGAAAAAAAGGAATACTAAAAGAATTACTGCCTGATGGAAAAACTCAAGTAACTATTGAATATGTTGATAATAAACCAGTTAGAGTTAGTACTGTTGTAGTTGCTGCACATCATAAAGAATGTGATATGCAAAAATTAAGAAATGATATAAAAGAAAATGTAATAGTTCCAGTTCTTGGAAATTTACTTGATGAAAATACTAGATTATTAATTAATGCTACTGGGAAATTTATTTTAGGTGGTCCAGCAGCAGACGCAGGTCTTACTGGAAGAAAAATAATAGTTGATACTTATGGTGGAAAAGGAAGACATGGTGGTGGTGCATTTAGTGGTAAAGATCCAAGTAAAGTTGATAGAAGTGCAGCATATGCTGCAAGATACATTGCAAAAAACATTGTTGCTGCAAAACTAGCTGATGAATGTGAAGTACAACTTGCGTACTGTATAGGGTATGCAGAACCATTAAGTATTCATTTAAATTGTAATGGGACAGAAAAAATTTCTCTTGAGTTAATGGAAGAACTAATAAGAAAACATTTTCCAATAAAACCAAAAGCAATAATTGATGAATTAAAACTAAAACAACCAATATATCATAAAACAAGTAGTTATGGTCATTTTGGAAAAGAAGATCTTCCTTGGGAACAACTTGATAAAGTTGAAAAATTAAAAGAAGAAGTAAGGCAATAAATGCCTTATTTTAATTTTTCTCCCAATCTTCTATTTTTCCAGGTTTAATTTTAAATAATTTATTGACTGTGATTTTTTCATTTAAATCTTTTAATTTAGATTTTTCACGTAATTTTAATTTCTTTCTTAAATGATTTAATTCAAATTCAACTTGTCCACTTGTTACAATTATTACTTTTTTTAAATTAAAATTTTCGCATTTGCTTTTATTAAAATTATAACCTCTTTTTCTTGATTCTAAAAATATATAATATAAATAAGTATTAATTGATTTAATAGGATATTTATAATTTTTAAATCTTTTAAGCTGTGGGTGATTTTTATACCCCTTTGTTTTTCCTTCCAAAACTTTTTTTGCTAGTAATGCTTCTCTCCAAAGCGCAACTAGTCCTTTAGCATCTAAATATTTTGGATCAAGTGACCAAAGTCTCATAAAAATAATATAATAAAAGATGCTAAATTAATTTTTATCTTAGTTGCTTGTAACCATGTAGTATTCACTTGGTGCAATTGCAAGCGCTGTTAGGAGTATTGTAATAGTTCTTGTAAGTGGATCTCCAAAGAAAAATAAAGTAATAATATAAAATGCAATTAAAATAATTGCAACTATGATAAATCCTTTTGAAAGATCTTTATTAATTGCAAAAACTATTGAAAGTATTATTGAGATAATTCCTGCGATTATAAATAAAATATAAGTTATTTCGTAAATTTCAGAAATTGGATTAATTAAAGGATTTCCAATAGAAAATGTAAATATCATCATTAGTACTAATGCAATAAATAATATTACTATTGCACTAATATTATAAATTATTATTTTTTTTAACCCATCTTCAGTTGGCTTTTCTTTTACAACTATTGGTGTTTCATAATCATCATCAAATTTTGGTAATTTTTTTTCTTTTTGAATAATAATTTTTTCTTCCTTAACTCTAACAACATTTTTTTGAGTTGGTTTGTTTGATACTTGCTCAATTATTTCTTCTTTTATTGGGTCTTCTAACTCATTTATTTTATTTTCAATTATTTTCTTTGCATGTACTAATTCATCTGGATAAAGATAAATACAATTAACCCCGCTAGATTCATACGCCCCAACTTTTTCCATAAATCTTTTTCTTTCTTTTTCTTGTAGTTTTTTATTTTTTGGATTATTCCAACTTCCAAAATATTCAATTGTTAAATTATATTTTGGCAAGAAAAAATCAGGTATTCTAAATTTTTTAGTATCTTTTTTTAAAAAAAGCTTTTTTTTAGTATCAAAATCGACTTTAAGTTCTTCAAGTATTTTTTTAATTTCTTTTTCTCCAGTTAATTTTGCTTTTGCCATAACATTACCTAAATAGTTTCTTCTTTTACTTGTTTAACTGTTTTCTTTAAATCGGCAATTAATTGCTCTTTTGGACTTATTTCTGTTTTTGTTTTTCTTTCATAACTAAATATGCCGTATGTTGTTGCAAGATTAGTTAATAGTATTATAAAAAATGCAATGGCAGTTATTTGGCTTAAAACTTCTACTGTAAATATTGTATTTGGTATTTTATCAAGCCCCATACTCACTGGAAGTGAAACAAGTACTGCTGCTGCAAGTCCACGTGCACTCATCCAATAAATTAAATCCTTATCTTTAACAAACACAGTTTTAAATTTTGAGACTATCTCAATTATTACTTTACGAGAAAATATAATTATTATTAATAATGCAAAAGCAATTATTGCTACTTGTGCAGTAATATATTCTAATTTAAAAAGTAATCCTAAATAAACAAAGAAAAATGTTTTAATTAAAAATGATAATTCGCTTTGAAAACTTCTAATATTAATATCAAGACTTCTTCTAGTGATTCTTAACATGCTTGTAATATCTTCACTGTTTCCAAGAACTATCCCAAATATTAATACAGCAATTGCTCCATTTCCACCAACAAATTGAACAAGTGAATAAACAAGTAATAATGCTGAAAGAGTAAT
>CAZOVD010000039.1:0-5899 GCA_964583285.1 uncultured archaeon | reverse complement strand
AATTGTTTTTTTTAATTCTTTAACATAAATTGATTCGTTATTTAAAGAAAATCTACTTTGATTTCCTATCTTATTTAATAAAAAAATATTTTCAGTTAAAAAAATGTCACAATAATGTTTTACTGAAGACTTTGACAATCGTAGTTTTTTTGAAATTTCACTAATATTAAACGAAGCATTAGGGTTTAAACAATAAAATTTCAAAACTTTAAAACCAACAAATAAATCAAATTCAGCAATCATATAAACTATTACAATCGTTCTTTATAAAAAACAATCGTTTTATTAAAAAAACTTTTAATTAATACCATATATTTTTTGATTAACCATATCTAAAATATTTTGCGCATTTGGAAATATTTCTTTTAAAATATTGAAATTTAACTGGCTTGTTTGACCTTCACTAGAACTAACAATTATTTTATTACTCTCTAAAATAACACTAGTATTACCTTCTTCTATTAAAATAACAAAATTTTCATTATTATTTAAAATTTGATTACACTCATCAACTGATATTTGATTACTATCAAAAACACTACCATAATTAGTATAACAATAAACTAATTCATTATTAGTTTTCACTCTAATTAATTGAATTGGCATTATATTATTACCTATTAAAACAACTTGCCATAAATTCATTGAATTAGTAAAAAAAACACTAGCATTGTTTTCTTCTAAAAATGGAGAAACATAAACTTTTTCACTTTGTTTTAATTGAGAAAAACTCTCTGATGGAGTAAAAACATTTGAGTAATAAGTAACTCCTCCCCTATTAATAACATAAGTGTATGGTGAATAAAAGAAATTAAAATAAATAAAAACAAGTGCAAGAATAATTATTACTGCAGTTATTAATAATTTAAAATCAAATTTATTTTTAGCTTCTACTGGTTTTTCTTTTTTAACAAACTCTTGTTTTTTTACAAGTATTTTTGTTTTAGTTTTTTTAGTATTTTTCTTTTTAACCATAAATAAAAATTAATTACAAGTATTTAAAAATTAAACTAAATTCTTAGTTTTTATATATATTATCGTGATGATCAAATTTGTCAAATATAATTAAATTTTTTTGTTTATCAACTTTAAACAATAAAACAAATGATTTCATTATATGAACTCTCTTATATTCTTTTAAATCATTTCGTAAATTTTTATAGTGATCAATACTAAACTCATCAGAACTAATTATTTGTTTAATCTTCTTAAGTAATGCATCTGCTAAAACTTTATCTTTTTTTGATAAAATTTTTATTCTTGTTTTAAGATTATCAGAAATAGAAAAGTCAAATGACAACTAATCACCACTAAACAATTTTTCAAGTTCACTAAGTGATGTTTTTTTATAACCATATTTTTTAATATGAGCATCACAAGAAGCAATAACTTCTTTAATTACTTCATCTTTTACTTCTCTATCAACAAATTCATCACCAAATATTTCTGCAAATTTATCTAGTGCTTGTCCCTTATCAGTTAAACCATATTTTTCTTTAACCACGCCAAGAACTCTATTGGTATATTCATTTGTTTTTAAATTAACTGTAATTGTTTTACCCAAAATAAACCACCTAACTTAAACTAATATAATATTAGTCTATATTATTTTAAATGTTTCGCATTTAAAAACAATCTCTAAAAAAAATTTATTTTAAAAAAAAAGAAAAAAAATGCCCCAATTTCTTGGGACATTTTCTTTTAATCATTTATTTATATTAATGCATCTAAAGCATTGATTAATTCTGTTGCAGCACTTGCTGTGTCGCTTGCTGTGTATCCAGCTACAACTACGTTTCCGCTAGTTAAAACTGCAGCTACGTAATCTCCACTGTTTACTAACAAGTTTTCTAGAGTGTTACCATTTGTAACTTCTAAGTTTCTTGCAGCAGCGTTAACAATAAATCCACCAACTATGATAGATCTTGCTTTTCCGCTTTGTGCATCAGTTCTTACTAAGTCACCAGATTTTACTATAGCAACTCCGTCACCCGAAATAACTCCGTCAATAGCGTCAACAGTTACAGTTACTCCACTCTTTGTTTGAGGAGCATTTACTGCTAAGTTAGTGAACGATGTTCCGCCTGTTGTTGTTGAAGTTGTATCAAAGCTTCCTAAGAATGCTTGAACTTGTCTTCTGTCAGAAGGTATCACAACTTTTGCAACACCATTATCTATTGATACTTCGGTTCCATATTCTGTTGTTCCTGAAAGTCTTCTAAATGCGGCTGTTGTTGCAGTAGCATCCAAATATGGCCAATTATCATAATAAACTTGACCATTTGAGTCTAATACTTTAGTTACATTGTCTGCATTTACATTTGCTAAATTACTTGTAGCAGTATCAAGTATTATTCTTATACTATCATCACTTGGTTGTGATAATTCAAATAAAGCTTGATATTGATTCTTTGATGATCCTGGTTTATAATCGTTTGTTTGAATGTTTAAATCATCAACCAAATTTGTTATGTCAGCTATTTCAGGCAAACCTGGCAAATAAAAGTTTGCATTTAAAACATTACCATCATCTTGATATGCCCAAGTACCATTAAAGTCTAGTGTAACTGCTGTTGAAGAATCTACATCAACAGTAAATGATTGTGCAGCTAATACTAACCAATAATCTCCTGAAACGTTATTATCAAGACCATAATAACTTACTGTTGGTAATCCCGATATTGCTGTTGCAAAATCAAGAGTACTTGCAGTAACATTTCTACCAACAATTGGTTCAGCAGTTCCTGAAGCATATGCTTGCGAAGCAGAACTTGTTATTTTAGAATCCCAATATGTGAAATGTGTTGCATTTACATCTAATGAAAATTCTTTTCCTGCAATATTTACTGATCTCGTACCATCACCAAATGGCCCAATTACAAGTGGTATTTGTCTTACTGCATCATCAATTCTGATTTGTAAATTTTCTCCACCAATTACTTGTTCAAATGCTGGTTTATTTTCAAGACCTTGGAAAACTAATTTTACTTTTCCTTGATCAAGAACATCTACTTCTCCGCCAACTGGCAAAGGCCCCATTCTGAATTTATCAGTTCCAGAACCTTGTAAATTAGTACTTGCAGCATCATTTGCTCTATATGTTAAGTCATTATTTATTATAGTAATTGCTGTTAACATGCCGCCACTAACTGTAGTATTTGCTCTCCATTTTATTGGATCTGAACCAGTTCTTGCAGCATCATAAGGGAATTCTCTTGAATCTCTTATTTCTAATCTATCTTGTCCAGCAGTTATTCTTGCATATCTTTGTCCACTTGATTCAACAAGTGCTGAAACATATACAGTACTATCTATATATGAGTTAAAAGATGCCTTTAAATCAGTACCAGATTGTACTTTTGTTTGTTGAGAAACAACTGTAGAACCATCTCTTAATTCCCATGTTGATTCAAATTGTTGACTTCCAGTACCAGGAGTTTCAACTGCAACTAAAACTAATTGTAATTGCTTTCCTGAATAAGCACCAATACCATTAACTGTTACTGTACTTCCTTCATCAACTCTTGTTGCGGCAGTAGATTTTTCTAAAATTATTGTTGATCCTGCAGCATTTACTTCTCTAACTTCATATTCAGTACCTAACATTGGTATTTTTATATCAATTTGGTTATTTGAATCATCTTTGAAGTTTAGTGGTATTCCATTACCTAAATCAAGTCTATAAACTATTTTTCCTTGAGCAATATCAGCTACAATTTCACCTGGAAAAACACCATTTGCTCTATGTTGATAAACAGCATCAACATTAGCATCAACAGTTTCTTTAACTGCTATTGTGTTTGTATCATCCATAAATTTATATTCCCAAGTTAATTCTTCAGCTAATAAAGGAACAGTTCCTTTCTTAATTTGCATACTTGTAGGATAAAATTCAACGCCTGTACTAGACAAATCTAAGTTTTCTTTTCTATTAACTCCTTGTCCAGAAACAACTGTTGTTCCGCCAACTGTTACGTCAACCATTGCATTTGCAGCTTGTCCTTCTCCGCCAACAGTTGCTAGTTGTGCAACTCTTGCAGCAATATTTCCTGCCCATACTACGTCGCTTACAGCAGCGCTTGATCCTACTACAACATCAACAACAGGAACACCTGTTGAACTTACGATATCGTCTTTAGCAAGACCGCTTAATCCGTTTGGTACCATGTTAGCAGCTAGTGCTACAGGAGCCAAAGCAGATCCTATTAATGCAGCTCCAATTCCTATTGCAGCTACTTTCTTTATATTTAGACCTTTCATATTTTAGTCACCTCATTTACAAAAAACATCTCCGATAATAATTCGCCACTGATCCAAAAACCAGTCGAAACTACTATCAAGATCTTTCTAGATTAAGCAAAAAGCCCTTTAAAAGCATTACTGTTTGTCAAGGTTTTGACTAAAAATTTAGCCAAAAACAAGGCAAATATTTGAGCTCTAGTTGAATAAACATTCGCTAATCAACGAAAGCCTGCTTTTAGTACTTTTTTAGAATAATCCCTCACCAAGACCAATGTTTTTACTAGATAAATATTGTTACAAAATGGTTTAAAAACCATATTAATTGCAAAAAACAAGCAAAATAAGCACAAAACCAACATAACTCTTAAAATAAGCAAAATACCTAATATGTTTGTTAAAATTCATAAAATATATAACTATTTCATTTAATATTCAAGTGTCAATTGTCGAAGAATTATTCAAGCAACTTAAAAAATTCTTTCTTTTCCATTTTCAAATCATCTTTTATTATTTTAGTTAATAATTTGATTCTAATTTCTTTATGGAGTGGAATTACTGTAGTTCTCCCATCAAAATGAGCTAAGAATAAGTGATCTCCTTTTTGTCTAATACCACTAAAACCAATTTTATTTAATGCATATAAAACTTTTTTTGTCTTAATAGATTTAAGCATTAACTGACACCCTTTTAATCCCTACAAAAGAAGATTCTTTTTTATTATCTTTTTTGTCTTGGACTTCAAGGCACAGTTCTATAACTTCTTTAACATTTTTTAATAACTCATCCATGTTTTTTGCTTGAGTATGACAACTCTTTAATGCAGGAACCTCTGCAATTAAATAGCCATCACTATCTTTTTCGATAATTACATCAAAAACTTTTCTAGTCATAACAATATACCTCATTAAATATTAATAAATTTATTTGTTAATATTTAAATCAATCATTAATTTAACTAATTGTCGAAGAAATTAGAATAATAATGCTAAAATATTACTTATAAGCATCACGGTAAAATTTGTCAAGTTCTTGCCGAGTAAGGTTTTTTGTAAAATATTCCGCATATTTTTGAAATATATCGGCTAGTTCCATCATTCCTTCTCCAAATTCATAATTAGAAAACTCTATTTTTGATGGTTTTATTATTTCAATAGAAATTGGCCCATAATAAAATAAGAATCTAATAAGCGAAGTAAAATCTTTTACTGAAGCATTTAGTTCAATAAAAGATGATTGCATTTCATCATCTTCAACAATTTCAGCTTGTTGCAAATCATAAATAGTAAGTGCTTTTTCTTTTTTTATTGCATCAACAATTTTTTGCATGTGTTTTTTAAGTAATTCTTCTTCTATTGCTTTAAATTCAATAATTGCATTAAATCTAATTCTAAAAGAATCTTTTTCTGCAATTTTTTTTCTTTCTTCTATTTTTTCAACAATATCTTGTCTTAGTTTGTATTTAGTAGGATAACCTTCTTTATGAATTACTTTTAATTTAAGCATTTCTTTTAATTCTTGAGTTAATTTATCATAAGGAATGTTTAATTGTTTGTTTAGTTCTTCTTCAGTTTTTGGTTCATTTAAAAGAATTAATGCAATTTTTTTTTGCTCATCACTAAATTTAGACAAAATACTCACCAAGTATAAGAAAACTAAA
>CAZOVD010000038.1:0-6003 GCA_964583285.1 uncultured archaeon | reverse complement strand
AATCAATTATAACTTTGGTTGGTTGTTATGAATAAAGGATTTGTTTTTAGCTTTGAAGCAGTTTTATCAATATTAATATTTTCCTTAATTTTACTTTCTTTACCACAAACTACTCAAAGCTCTTTTAAGGAACTAATTGTAATTCAAAAAATTAATGATTTGTTAAAAGTTTGGTCTTATGATTTTGATATTAGTGAAATAGAAAGCGATGTTGGTTTTATTTTTAAAAATAATGAAAATGTCACAGTAATTATTGATGAAATCACTTATTTAAAATCAAAGCTAAAAGGAGAAAGTGTATCAAGCCAAGGAATAATTGTTGATAAAAATTTTAGCGAGAGAAAAATAAATATTATTGTTTATTTTAATTAAATTTTATTTATTCATAAAAATCTATTAAAGTAATACCATTTTCTTTTTTTATTTCTAAATAAAATTTATTAGTAAATTCTTTCACAATTTCTTTTTGATTATTTTTAACAATTAAATCAAAGCTTTTACTACTTGTGAAAATCATTATTTTATTATTTTTAATATTAACATTTATCTTATTTGATGGAATAAATTCAAACTTTTTTAAAGAACCATCTGATAAAAATTCAAATAAATTGTCATTTTCTTTAATTATTTCAATTATTTTTTTTGAATTAATTGAATCTATTGAAATAAATAATTGGTCTATTGAAAAACTTATTATTGGAATCATTAAGGCAAGTGCTGCAAAAAAAGCAATAAGTATTAGTAAATATTCCAAAGAAACTTGGGCTTTTTTGCAATTATTATTTAACATAAAATCAAATTTCATCAATTTTACTAAAAACATCGCTTGCTGTTTTTTCAAGTTTACTAGCTCCTTGTTCACTTGTTGCTTGTATTTGACTTACAAGGACTAAAACTACTGCAACAACTGCAGCAAGGACTATTATTAGTTCAACTGAAATTTGAGCTTTTTCTTCAATAAAAAAATCTTTCATATAAAAAAAGCTAATTTTTTATTTTTAAACTTTTACAAAAATTCGTCTATTGTCAAAAATTATTTTTTAGGAGGGTATCTTTTTGCATTTTTTTGCATTTTATCATAGAATGTTTTTGACAAATCAATATCATAAAGTTGCGCAAATCTTAAAACTCCATAAAAAATATCAGCAAGCTCTTCTTCTATTTCAACTCTTATTTTTGGATCTTTCATTTTACTATCTACTTCATCATCATTATTAAATCTAAAATGTTCAAGTAGTTCAGCCGATTCAGTTATCATTTGTATTGCCATGTCTTTTGGATTATGCCTCTCTCCCCACTTTCTTTCTTCACAAAACACTTTAACAAATTCTTTTAATTCTTCTAAATTTGTTTCTTTGTCATTTTTGCCATTATTCATAGATAAAGATAATATAGAAATTAATAAAAATCAAGCTTAAGCTAATCAAAGTTTTAGTTATATAAATTTGTTGTTTCTCTTTATAGTATGGCAAAAAAGAGAGATTTTTGGAAATTTTCTGAAAAAGAAAAAATTGATTTATTTATTTCTTGGATTACTCTTAGTATTGCTTTTGCAGTAGTAATAAATCCAGTATTTTTTAATTTAAGCAATTTACTTATATCACTGCCAATAGCTCTTGTTGCGGTTGGAACTGGTTTTGTTTTTCATGAACTTGCTCACAGACAAGCCGCAAGACATTATGGTTTTGTAAGTGAATTTCGTGCATGGTATCCGGGCCTTGCTTTTGCATTATTAATTGCTATTGTTACCGGGGGAAGATTTATTTTTGCTGCACCCGGCGCAACATATTTTTTTGCAAATAATGTAACTTTAAAACAAAATGGAATAATTTCAGTAGTTGGGCCAATCATAAATATTATTTTAGGATTATTTTTATTGATTGCAAGCTTTTTTGTAATGGATGAATTCTTTAAAATAGTTTTAATTTATTCATCAATGATTAATTTTTGGTTTGCTTTATTTAATATGATACCAATTTATCCACTTGATGGAAGTAAAGTTTTAGCTTGGAACCCACTTGTTTGGATAATTGTTGTTGGAATAAGTGCACTACTTGTTTTCATGCCAAATTTATTAATTTCAATATTTAGTAGTTTAATTTAAAAAAAATTATCCAACATAATTTGGTCTAAAGTCAAGAACTTTTTCTTTAAATTCATCATATGCTTTTTCGCTTTCTGGATCTATAGTTGGTTTTAATTTATTTAAAATTGCGTCAAAGTGTTTCATTTCTATTTCAGCAGGTTTCATTTTATTTTCTTTTAAAACTAAAAGTGCTGCTTCTCGCACCAAGCCTTCAAGGTCAGCTCCACTAAAACCGTTTGTTGTTTTTGCAAGTGCTTTAAGAGAAACATCTTTTGCTAAAACAGTATTTTTTGTGTGTACTTCAAGTATTTTTTCTCTTGCTTTTTCATCAGGAGCTGGAACCATTATTAATTTATCAATTCTCCCAGGTCTTAGCAGTGCTTGATCAATTAAATCTGGCCTATTAGTCGCAGCAACAAATACAACATCGTGTAAATTCTCAACTCCGTCAAGTTCAGTTAAGATTTGATTAACCATTCTTTCAGTAACACTATTACCAGAATCTCTTCCTCTTTTTGGAGCAATTGAATCAAGTTCATCAAAAAATACTATGCATGGTGCAACTTGTCTTGCTTTTCTAAATATTTTTCTTACTCCTTTTTCACTTTCTCCAACCCACATACTTAAAAGTTCTGGTCCTTTTATTGAAATAAAATTTGCTTCACTTTCAGTTGCTATTGCTTTTGCAAGAAGTGTTTTTCCTGTTCCAGGAGGTCCATAAAGTAAAACCCCTTTTGGAGGTTCTATTCCCATTTCTTTAAATGACATTGGACTTTTTAAGGGCCATTCTATTGCTTGTTTTAATTCTTCTTTAACACTTTCAAGCCCCCCAATATCATCCCAATTTACATTTGGAACTTCTATTGTAACTTCTCTTAATGCGCTAGGTTGCACATCTTTTAATCCTTGCAGAAAATCATCTTTTGTTATTTTAAGTGATTCAAGTATCTCAACAGGTATTGCCTCGCCCTCGCCAAGTTTTTCAATCTCTGGCAAATATCTTCTTAGAGCTTTCATCGCAGCTTCTTTTGTTAATGCCTGTAAGTCAGCTCCCACAAAACCATGTGTTAAGTCAGAAAAAATTTCAAGTTCAAAATCTGTTTTTTTCAAAACTTTTTTTTCAGTTAATTCTCTAACTGTTTCAATTATTGCAGAACTTGATTTTTTGTTTGATGGATTTTCTTTATTATAAATTTCTTGAATTGCAACTACATCAAGCGATCTTTTTGACTTTATTATTTCAACTATTTTGGTTTGAAGCTCATTTAATTTTTCATTATTTTTTAAAACTGAATAATTTCCTGCAAGAGGCATACCTCTTGTGTGTATTCCCAAAATTTGCTTTCTTGCTTTTTTATCAGGTATTCCAAATTCTATTTCTCGATCAAATCTTCCTGGTCTTCTTAATGCTTCATCAATAGAGTTTACTCTATTAGTTGCAGCCATTACTATTACATCCCCCCTTGCAGAAAGACCATCCATTAAAGAAAGAAGTTGAGCTACAACTCTTCTTTCAACTTCTCCAACAACTTCATCTCTTTTTGCAGCAATTGAATCCATTTCATCAATAAAAATAATACTTGGCGCATTATCTTCTGCTTCTTTAAATATTTTTCTAACTCTTTCTTCTGCTTCTCCAACAAATTTTCCCATTACTTCAGGAGCACTAACACTAATAAAATGAACTTGTGCTTCGTTTGCAACTGCTTTTGCTAGAAGTGTTTTTCCTGTTCCAGGAGGCCCATGCATTAATATTCCTTTAGGCGGAACTACGCCTAATTTTTGAAATAACTCTGGATGACGCATTGGAAGTTCTACCATTTCACGAACTTTTTTTACTTGTTCATCAAGACCACCAATATCTTCATATGCAACTCTTGGTACACCCTCAAGTGAATCTTTGACTGGTTTTTCTTTTAATGCAAAAATTGTTGCATCAGTTACTTTTATTATTCCCCTTGGTTGAGTGTCAATTACTCTGTAAATAAAACCACTACCAAAAACACTAACCCAAATATTATCACCCATTGTTAAGGGTCTGCCTAAAAAGGATTTTTTTAAAATTCTTTCATAACCACTAGCAATAATTCTAACTTCTTCAATAGGGGCAAGGATTACTTTTTTTCCTTCTTTTGGATTTCCTTTTCTTATTTTAACTCGCTCACCTAAACCAACACCAGCATTGTGACGAATAAAAGAATCCATTCTAATAATACTTCTTCCTTCATCTTCAACTCTTGCAGGCCAAACTATTGCAGCAGTTTTTTTAGTGCCTTCTATTTCAACTATATCTCCACTAGTAATTCCAATTTTTTGTTTAGTGTCTTTATCAAGAGTCACAATATTTCGCCCAACATGTGTTGGATCTGGGTCCTGCACCTGCAATATTATTTCAGTCATATTTTCACTCTCTTTAAAAGAAGTAGCTAAAAAAGGATTATAAATGTAATTAATTAGTTCGTTAAAAACTAAATAATATCAAATTTGCCATTTGGAATAAGAGAAAGAATATCATCAATTAAAAAATCAAAACCTTTCTCTTTAAATTTTTCTTTTAAAATTTTTGACGCTTTATTTTTTTCTAAATTTCCTTGCTTTAACTCAATTACATTAGAACACCGCTTCTTACAAGCAGAAAGCGGAGCACACATTAATATTTTTTCTTTTAAATACACTCCAATTGCAACATCAATAGGTGCTTTTTTATAATACTCTCTTTCTCCATAAATCATAAATGCGCCTGTGCCCATGCTTGTACCAGTTGGTGCTCTTTTACTAACTTGTTCAGGTTTTACACAGTAAGCATCTGCACTTGAAACTCCGCTTTCAAAGGCTTTTGAAAAAGTAACTGCAAAAGAAGCTACTTCTTTTTTACTAATTTCTGGAACTGATTTTAATTTTTTGTGTTCGGAAAGTTTTATCACACAGTGCGGAGCTCCATAAACATCTGCGTGAAAATAAACATCATCTTTTTTCATATATTTTTTAACAATTTCTTCATTTTGTATGGCATTTTTCCCGCCAACAACAAGTAAATTATCACTTGTAAAAAACCACCTATACTTTTCATACCATTTTTTCTTTCGTTCTTTTTTACTTTCTATTTCATTTTGATTATTTTTTTGACTTTCTTTTTTTTGTTTTATCTCTTCTTGTTTTTTAATAGCTATTTTAAGTCCTGCAATTTTTTTTCTTGCAAGTTTACTTTTCTCAAAATACATTGTTGCATTTTGTTCAAGAGTTTTATTTAAATCAATTTCAATTTTCATACAAGCACAATCCTAAATAAAAAATATTTAATCAAGTCCAGCATTTTTTCTTAATATTTCAATTATTGAATCTGTTCTTGAACCTTTTTTATATTTTGGGTCAGTTAAGTAAAAAACTTGCCTATCTTTTATAACTTCATAATAATTTTTCATTTTTTTAACATAACGTTCTTGCAAATTATTATGATATGATTCTACATCTTTATAAAATTGCCAACTCATAACATTATAATTTCCTGGACCCATTATTGAATTAAGTGCATAAACGTGTGGGTCTGAATTTGATATTGTTATAAATTCTTCAACACTTTCTTTCTTTGAAAAATCTACTTGAAGTAATTCTATTGCTTCAAGTTTATAACCAAGTTTCCAAAACGCTATTTTTGGACCAAAGCCAGTTAGAACTCCTTCTTTTTGTAAAAAATCAATAGAACCTTTAATTGTAGCCAAATGGTACTTTGTTTTTGACTTTATTCTTCTTAGATTTGGCTGAGTCGCCCCTTTTTCAAGCAACGCTTTTAATATGTTTAACCTAACTTCATCATCAACTTTCATTTTTTGTGCCATACAAAACCACCTTTAAACTATACAAAAAGACACATCAATAGTATTTTAAATGTATTTTTGTAATAGAAAAAGTCTATGAGT
>CAZOVD010000037.1:0-6051 GCA_964583285.1 uncultured archaeon | reverse complement strand
TTTTTACAGTAGGCTTTGCAACTTTTTTAACTGCCTTTTTTACAGCTTTTTCAATAACTTTCTTAACAGTTTTTTCAACATTTTTTTTAGTTGGTTTCTTTGTTACTTTTTTTATCGCCATTTAAATCAACTCACCTTTATTCATATATTGGTGTGAAAATTATATATAAATGTTTCCTTTTTAACTGAATCAAGTGAATTTGTGCAAATTATTGCTTTTTTTTAATCAAACGAGTAATTCCTTTATCTTTTTGAATTTTCCTAGTTTCTAAGATATTTTTTGAAACAAGTTCGCCAATTGCATTTCTTAATGTTCTTTCTGCAAATTCATTTTTTAAATTTTTATAGATTTCTCCAGAACTAACTTCTTTATCTTTAACAAAATCAATAATTAACTTTTCTTGAGGAGTTAAATTTAATGAAATTTCAAACTTAACTGATTTTTCTTGCATAAATGATTTTCTAACATGTGATACTTTTACTTTTTTAGAATTTTCTTTTTCAGCTAATCTTGCCGCTTTAAGTAAAATATCAATTGCAATTCTTGCATCTCCAAGTTTTGATGCGTGTGCAGCAGTAAGTGCAATAACATCATTTTCAAGAGAATTGTCAAAAAAAGCAAACCTTGATCTTTCTTTTAAAATTTCTTTTAATTCTTGCGCAGTATATTTTTCAAAATTTAAAGTTAATGCATGAATTGAACTTCTAACCCTATCATCTAAAAATTCTAGAAATTTATTATCATTTGAAATAAAAACTAGTCCAATAAATAAATTAAATTGTTCATCAACTCTTGATAAATCATATAACAATTTTTTTGTTTCTTCTTTTTTTATTAATTGTTCAGCTTCATCAAAAACAATTATTGGTATTGTTTTTTTACTCCTAATAACTGAAATAAATCTTTGATAAATTTCTTCAATAGCAAGTCCTCTATTTGGAACTGGATAACCAAGAGTGTTTGTTAATTTTACTAAAATTGAATTAAGTGAATTGTTTTCAAAACAATTAATATAAATAGTTTTTACTCTATCTGAAAATTCATTAAGTTCACTTAAAACATGTTTTGAACAAACTGTTTTACCAGTGCCTGGCACACCAGATAAAAATAAATTTGTTGGTTTTTTTCCTTGAGTAGCTGGTTTTAATGAAAAAACCATTTCTCCAATTTCTTCATCTCTAAATAAAAGTTGTTCTGGGACAAAATCAGGATAAAGATATCTTTCGTCTTTTAAAATAGAATTAATTTTTGAACCTTCAAAGATATTTGCCATATAAAAGTAATAATATAAAGTAATAAAAGCGCTTCTTAGTATTTAAATTTCAAATTCTAAAACAACAACTGGTTTTTTTAACCCAAAATTAGTTTCAACTTCTTTACTTAATTCTCCAATAAAACCATTTTTACCATTAACAATAATTTCTGCAGAATTTTCTCCCAAAAATGGAATTTTATTATTTTTTATTTCATAACTATACCCCAAATAATCACAAAGCGTTGCAAGAACTGATTTTATTTGAGTAAAATCAATGTCAGTTTGAGTTAAAGCTATGCTAATATTTGTTGATTGTTTTACTCCATTTTCTGCATTTTTATCAAGTGCAAGACATGTTCCAATTTCAAATATTCTTTGAGGAAATTCAGCACTTTTATTTTTTGAAATAAAAGAAAGTAACTGTGGAAGCAATCTTTTTCGCATTATTTGATAATTAATAGAAACTGGATTTTCTATTTCAACAAAATTATCAACTTCATTTTCTAAATTCATTTTTGTTGCTTGTATATCTTTTGAAGTTAAATTATACGTCATTACTTCTTGAAGACCAAGGCCAACACATGCTTCTCTAAAAAAATTAGCAACTAAAACTTCTCTTCTTTGAGAACCAACAACATTCATTTTGATTTTCTCAGGAGTTATATTATTATATCCATAAGAAATTAGTAAATCTTCAATAACATCAACTGCGTGAAATATGTCTCTTCTATACTTTGGATATTCTAAAATAATATTTTTTCCTTTTATTGTAACATTATATCTTGATTTTTCAAGAAGAGATTTTATTTCATTGTCTTTTAAGTTAAGCCCTGTTTTTTTGTTAATTAAACTTTTTTCAAATGAAATTTTATTTTTTTTAAAACTTGGGGATGCAATATCCTTTTTTGGGTAAACCCCGCCTTTTTTTGGAAAGACTGATTTTACTGAGTAAATTTCTCCACCCCTATCACTTATAGCCATACAAATTACCTCAAGAGCGGTTTCTATTATATCCCAGTTAAATCCTGTTACCTCAATGAAAAGATTTTTTGTTTTGTTAGTAACCTTACCAGTTATTTGCGAGTTTATTACTGGAGGCATAGATGCAACTACATTATTTGAATCAATTACTATTGGAAAAATCTTAGAATCTTTAAGCAAATGCGCATATTGTTTTCCTTTTTCATGTTGTGTGAGTATTTCACTTGGTCGCATTGCAATTTTATATTCAAGCGGAATAAATTCTATTTCCTCATCTTTAAATCCTTTATAATAAATTGGTGCTTTCATTATATCAAGATCATATAAACCAATACCTGTTTCTTTTCTTTTTCTTCCAAAAGTATCACCAACTTTTTCTTGAAGTTGAATCATTTGAATAATAAAATCATCATCTATTTTAACATTTTTTACTATCGCACAAGCAATTAATGGCCTTATTTTTTCTAAATTTTTATCAATTATTACACTAACATTACTTTTTTTTACAATGTATTTTTTTATTCCTTTTTCTTTTCCAATTCTTGCTTTTATCTCACGAGCAATTCCTTCAGTACTCCAAAGGTCTGGCCTGTTTGTTTCTTTACAATCAACTTTTAAAATATCACCATCAACACTGTCAATTTCTCCTTTAACATATTCAAGTACATCTTCAAGTTCAGTAATTGAAAATTTTTTTCCAACTAATTTTTCTAAATCTTTTTTTGATACTTCTATGGTTGGCATAACTTCACCTAATTAATTTAACTAAATTAAAACTCCTTTTGCACTTCTTAAATAATTTAAATCCTCAGCAAATAAATATCTAATATCTTTTATTCCAAGTTTAAACATTGCTAGTCTATCAATTCCAACACCCCATGCAATTGCTTCTCCTTTTATTCCTAAATTTTCAAGCATTTCAGGCCTAAACATTCCTGCTCCCGCAAATTCAATCCAGCCCATTTCAGGATGTTTTGCTGAAAGTTGAACAGATGGTTCAGTAAATGGATAATAATCTGGGAAAAATTTTACTTTTTCTGCACCTGCAATTTCTATTGCAAATTCTTTGAGCATGCCAAGTAAATGTTTAAAATTTAAGTCTTCTCCAACAACAAAACCTTCCATTTGATTAAATTCAAGCAAGTGAGTAGCATCAAGAACATCTGGCCTAAAACATCTTGCAATTGCAAAATATTTATGAGGCATTTTTACACCATTAACTAGTTGACGTGCACTATGAGCTGTTCCGTGTGCAGTTGGCATTAATTTTTTAGCAATATTTTCATCCCATTCATATCCCCAACCAGTACTTTTTGCCCTACCACCATTTTCATGAGCTGCTTTTATTGAATTTACTTTATTTTTATCAGGAAGTTTTCCAAATTTTGGTTGTTTTAATTGATAAGTGTCAGTCCAAGTTCTTGCTGGGTGATTTTGGGGTTGAAATAAAACATCAAAATTATAAAATTCTGAAACTATCAGTGGCGAATAAAGTTCATTAAAACCAAGCGAAACTAATTTTTCTCTTATTTGAGTCAAAAATTGAATATAGGGTGAACGTTTACCCATAAAAATTCTAGGCACTTCGCCTTTAACATTATAAACTCTTTTTATGCCATCATTTTTTTCTAAAATTTCTTTAGCACTCTTTCCATTTTCTGAAATTTTTATTAATCTATTAACAAATGTTTTTTTTTCAATCAAATTTCTACTTAAAAGCTCATTCATTTCTTCCAAACTGATTTTTTTATTATTAAAAACCTTAACTAAAATTTCTTTTAAACTATCAATTTTGGAATCCTTATCAACTCCAGTTAATGAAATGACTCCTTGTGAAATAATTATGAATGCTCGTCTTTTATTTATTCCAAGTGCAACAGTAAATTCTTTTTCATCAAGACCTGATTTTTCTTTTATATCTTTAAAACTTGCACTCCCGCCAAGCAAAGAAAGCGTATTTAAAAAAATTTCTTCAGGCATCCCAAGTTTGATATATTTTTCACCATCTTTTGTTAAAGATACTTTTTGATTTTCTTCTTCAAAAACAATTGCTAAATTTTTTTCGCTAAGCCAAGCAAAAGCTCTTCTAACTGAATCTAAATTTAAATTAGTAATTAGTGAAATATCTTCAACACTTTTTTTATCTTCATTAATTGAAAGTAATACTTTTCTTTCAATATCACTAAGCTGTTTAACTGTTTGTAACATAGAAAAAAAGAGCAGTTTTCTTATTTTAAAGCTTTTGTAAATAAACAAGTTTAATTAATTTATTGTTTTAAAAAATATTAATGGGAATAACAGAAAAAACTGATAATTGGTTTACTAAAATAGAGAAATATGTAACTCAAAAGATTGGTACATTTGTAGCATTTTTATTCTTAATTTTCACAGCAGGAGCCATAATTGCAATACAAGTTATGAATAGGTGGCCAGAACAAACATATTTAGTAGTTATTTTACCACTATTAGCAGGAATTATTTCATACTATAATAGAGCAGTTGCTACTTTTTTCTTTGTTGTATTTATGCTACTAATATTTTTATTATAAACAAACAATAATTTAATATACAACAATTAACGAAAACTTAGTAAGTCTTTTTAACTAAAATTTTTGAATTTTTTAATGAAAGGATTTTTTAGTTTTTTAATTGTTTTTTTTATAATAATTTTTTTAATAAACACAAATATTTTCTTTGAAAAACAAAATAATGAAAAAAACAAATTAATAAATAATTTAATAGAAATTGAACAATATAACAAAGAAAGAACTTTAATTGAAAATAATTTAGATAAGATAATTAGAATTAAATTAGATGAAAAACTAGGCAAAAACAACTTTGATTTAATTAGTTCAAAAAATGAAATTAATCTTCAAATTTTAAAATATTTAAAAAATAAAGCGTTTCAATCCGATCTGTTTTTAGAAAATGAAGAAGAATTAAATATTAATATTTTAAATCAAATTACAAACCTTGAAATAATTGAAACGAAAAATCTAAAATACATGCAATTTATTTTTACGTCAGACATTCTTAGAAATAAAAATATTTCAAAAAAATTTGGTTTGAAAACAGAATTAATTTTTAAAATTCCAATAGGGTACAAAATAAGGACGTTGATTTTTAATGTATAGTTTAGAAGCAATAATTTCTTTAATAGTTTTACTTTCTTTTTTTGGAATTGTTAGTAGTAGTATAGTTATTCAAAATAATCACTTTAACGAATTTTCAATCAAAACAAATAATTATTTTGAAGCAATTAAATGTGCAACAATTATTGATTTTTCTTTTAGCAATAATGTAAGAAGAATTAATATAGAAAATTGTTTTGGCGAAGACAATTCTATTTTTGTAAAAAATAGTAATCAAAAAATAAAATTAATAACCAAAATAAAGAAGATGCAATATTTAGGAATTGATATGGATGAACATTATATTAAATAAGATAAATAATAAAGGCATTGCATTTACTTTTGATGTAATATTCTCAATAATAATTGTTTTAGTAATATTATTCTCAACTTCTTTTATTATTTTAAATAATGCAAGTCAAAATATGGCACAAAATGAAGAATTTATTTTACAACAAAAAACTATTAGCTTAGCCGATGCAATGATAAAAAACAATAATAAAAATTCTTTTCTTGGATTAGCAATAATTGATGTTGATAAAAAAAGAGTAATGTCAAATAAAATTAGTTTGACTAATTTAAATTTTGAAGAATTGGAAATTGATAATTTATTTATAAAAGAAGTAAAATATCAAACAAAAAATAATTTAGAAAATATTATTTTTTTATCTAATAAAAAATTT
>CAZOVD010000036.1:0-6102 GCA_964583285.1 uncultured archaeon | reverse complement strand
ATTGCTATCATTCCGTTTCAATTGAACTTTCGGTTGAAAAAGAATTAGAAAAAAAATTTAGTAAAAAAATTAATAAACCAAGTCTAATAGGACCCTTGCTTGGAATATTTATTATTGTTTGGGGAATAGTTTGGCTTGGAAATGATATGGGTTGGTGGCAAATACCTTTCCCTTTTTGGCCAATAATTTTAATATTAATTGGAATACATTTTTTATTATCTGGTTTTAGAACATTTATTTTTTATAAATAAAATAATTAAACCAATTTTGAAAGAGCAGCATAAAAAGAACTTAAGTTTTCTTTTGAAAGTCTTGCTTGAATTATTAACGAAATTGAAGACACTTCATTTTTAATTTCTTTAATTTCTTGTTCTAAATTAAATCTTACTCCACTATCAGTTGTATCTAAACTATTTTTTCTTAAATTAAATAATTTTTGATTTAAAATATTTAAACGTTCATCAATAATTCTTACACATTCTTTTGTTGGAACAACTATTCCATCTTTTGTAACACCTTTAACTAAACCATTCTTTTCTAATTTTCTTAACATATCTTCACTACTTAATCCTTCCATTGTTTGATTTAGTTTTACTTTTTTACCTTTATTTTTAGCAAATTTATTAACTTTTAAACTTCTTGAATCAAGTTTCATTTGAGCCATTAATAAATTTCTATCATTAACATTAAACATTCTTTTTATTTTCTCTTTAGAATGACCCTCTAAAAGAGCTTTTTGAATTGCATAATGTTTAATTAAATCAATTTTCCGTTTGGCAGAAATTTGTCTTCTATATGTTGCAGGAATTTTTGGTTTTTTAGAACTTGCCATAATTAATAATATAAAAAAACTTATATTAAAAGTATTCTACTAATAAGATTTAAATTTCATAATCAACTATTGTGCGAGATAGTTTTAGTTCTTTAAAAAATGGAATTATTTTTGCATGTTCTTCATGTTTTCCATAAGCAATATAATCTTCTTTTGAGTTAAAAGTTCCAAGTAAAACTATGTCAAAAGTATTATCTGCAACAAGGGTATTTATTCCAACTTCAAGTAAAATAACCCCAGGTATTTTGCCATTTAAACCAACAAGCAAATTTTTCATTTCATTTAAAACTTCTTCTTTATTCTTACCACTAGGCAATTCTTCTAATTTCCACATTATAATATGTTTAAACATATTAATATCAAGTAATAGTAATATTAAAAGTGTTTTGCACAAGAAAAAAAGTATTTTAAACTACAAAAACAAAATTAAATTAACAATCTAAAATTAAAAAAAAAAGCAAAAAGCACTGCTTTTAAATAGTTTTGCTTTTCTTTTTTTTAAGAATTAATTGGTGGGTATATATGGCGAATAACGAATTTGATGTAATTGTAGTTGGTGGAGGACCTGGTGGAAGTTCAACAACAGCTTTTTTAACAAAGGCTGGAAAAAAAGTTTTATTACTTGATAAAGCAATTTTTCCTAGAGATAAAATATGTGGAGATGCACTAAGTGGAAAAACAATTGGTGTATTAAAAGAACTTGGATTAGTTGATAAAATAGCAAAACAAAGACATGGAAATATAAATGGAATTATCTTATCATCTCCAAAAGGAGAAGAAATGCAACTACCATTTACTAAAGGCGGGAAAAATGTTAGACCTAGTGGATATGTTGTAAGAAGACAAGACGCTGATAATGTATTTTTTCAAAATGCAAAAAAAGTTGCTGCAAGAACTATTGAAGGATTTACTGTGACTGATATAATAAAAGAAAACGGAACTGTTTGTGGAGTTAAAGGAATTGATGCAAGTAAAAAAGCAATGGAGTTTAAAGCAAAAGTAGTAGTTGGTGCTGATGGAGCATACTCAACACTTGTAAGAAAACTTGGAATAGAAAAACATGATGATAATCACATGTGCACTGCTACAAGAGCATACTACAAAAACGTAGAAGGATTAACAGATAATATAGAGATACATTTCATAAAAGATTTAATGCCAGGATACTTTTGGGTTTTTCCAATAGATGGTAAAAATGCAAATGTTGGACTTGGTATGGTTGTAAAAGATT
This sequence comes from uncultured archaeon, assembly GCA_964583285.1. Lineage (GTDB taxonomy): Archaea > Iainarchaeota > Iainarchaeia > Iainarchaeales > JAAZKV01 > JABIDZ01. Next base: position 4,039 of record CAZOVD010000036.1, on the reverse strand, counting down.
TAAAGAAAAAAAATTATGATCTTAGAAAAAAAACAATAGAAATGGTTGAAAACCATCCTTTATTTAAAGAAAGATTTAAAGGAGCAAAACTTGAAGGTAATGTTATGACATGGCAATTACCATTTGGTTCAAAACAACAACAAGTTCATGGAGATGGATTTGTACTTGTTGGGGACGCAGCAGCATTAATTGATCCTTTTAGTGGAGAGGGAGTTGGAAATGCACTTTTAAGTGGAAAAATTGCATCAAAACATATTGTAAATGCACTTAATAAAAAGGATGTTTCTGCTAAGGGTCTTGAATCATATAAAGAAGAATTATGGAAGACAATTGATAATGAACTACAAACCTCATACACAATGCAAAAAATTGGGAGAATACAACCAATTTTAAATCTAGTAATCCATAAAGCAGCAACTAAGCCAAAAGTAAAAGATGCTTTGGTTGGAATGCTTGCAAATGAAGAAGCAAAAAAAGACCTAGTAACAATACCTGGTTTAGTAAAATTAATGTTTTTCAATTAGTGGCAAGCCACTAGTTGAAATTTTCTTTTTTTTAAAAAAATGATAATATATTAACTAAAAATTTGAATATTTTAAATTTTTAAATAAGTAATATTGACGATTTAGCTAAAAATATACTAACGTAGAATGTTATTTAAACAAAAGCATCGTGAAAAAGTTATGAACAAAAAAAATTCAAAAATAAAAGTACTTAAAAAAAATATATTTGATAAACTCTCATTTGTTCACATTTTACTTTTATGGTTTTTAATGATATTTATTTTTGGTGTGCTTTATTATTTTTTAAGAAATGAAGAAAATTATATTGTTTGGGCTAGCAAAAATGAAGTAATAACTACTTTTTGGGATTCTTTATATTATAGTTTTGTTGCAGCATCAAATGGATTTGGAGATATTATTGCACATGGTTTTTTTAGACAAATGGCCGTTTTTGAAATAATACTTGGAATATTCATTGTTGCCCTATTAATTTCTAAAATAATATCAATTAAACAAGACATAATACTTGAAGAAATTTATGAAATATCATTTCAAGAAAGAATTAATAGACTTAGAAGTGCACTTTTACTTTTTAGACAAAACCTTGGAAACATAATGGGAGATATTGAAACAAATACTTTTGGTAAGAGAAAAATAAGTGATGTTGAAATGCATTTAGTTTCATTTAAAGTTACTTTAAGAGAAATTAAAACTATAATACTTGGTAAACAAAAAAACACTGATTTTATTAAAAGTGTTGATTCTTTAAATATTGAAATTTTATTTAACAGTATTTTATCTTCAATAGAAAAATTAAACGATTTAATTGATGAATTTGATAAAAATAAAATATCCTGGAAAAATGAAGAGACTATTAAAACAATAAATTCCATAATGAGTGTTGTTGAAGAAATTTTTAATGGAATAAAAACAAATAATTTGTTAAAAAATATTCCAATGGATGATGTTACAACACATTACAATAGAATTAAAGAAAAAATTGATTCTAAATTAAAATAATAATTATTTAGGTCCAAAAAAGAACGCTATTAAAAATAATATTATTAATAATACAATTAATGCTATTAATAAAAATCCAATTATTGGAATGTATTTTTCAAATTCATTACTAACTGGTTTTTCAATAATAGGTTCACTAGGGCCGTCTGAAAAATCAATTTGTACTATTTCTTCCTTCTTTTTAGTTAAATCAATTTCAACTTCTTCTTCTAAAAAATCCTCAGCTCTTGGAGCCTCAATTTTTTTCTCGTTAAGCCAAGGAATATTCCAATTAAGTGGAGCAACTCTTTCTTCTAAAAAATCCTCAGCTCTTGGAGCCTCAATTTTCTTTTCATAAAGCCAAGGAATAACCCAATTAAGAGGTTCATTTTTTTCTATAAAATCTTCTGCCCTTGGAGGATCTATCTTATCTTCATAAAGCCAAGGTAAAACCCATGCAAGAGGTTTACTGCCTTCAATTATTTCTCTAATTGCTCCAAAAATTATTTCTTCTGCAGCAACTAGTTCATTTGGATAAATAAAAACACAATTTATATTGTTGTTATTATATGCGTCTACTTTTTTTAAAAATCTAATTCTTTCTCTTTTTTCAAAAGCTAAATTTTCTGGATAAGACCAACTACCAAAATATTCTATTGCTAAATTATATTTATGTAAATAAAAATCTGGAACACGATATTTTTTATCATCATTTTTTAAATAAAGCTTAGTTCTTTTTGAAAAAAATTCTTTGTGATTAAGAAGAATCTTCTCAATTTTTTCTTCACCTAATTTATTAGCTTTAACCATAATATAAAAACGAATTTAGACTTTAAAAATGATTCGGTAAAAACACTTATTTTAAAACCAATTTTTTCTTTTAAAAAATAATAACATTAAAACTACTACTAGTAACATAAAAAGCATCACTACAGGGTATGCCCACCAAACATCAAGCTCTGGCATATGCCTAAAATTCATACCATAAACTCCTGCAATAAAAGTTAGAGGAATGAATATTGTTGCAATCATTGTTAGAACTTTCATTATTTCATTTAATTTATTACTAACACTTGAAAGGTATATATCATGCATCCCAGAAAGTAAATCTCTATATGTTTCAACAGTATCAATAACTTGTATTACATGGTCATAAAGATCTCTTAAATAGATATTTGTACTTTTCTTTATTAGGCCTGATTCATTTCTTGACATTAAATTCATCATTTCTCTAAGTGGCCAAATAGTTTTTCTTAAAAAAATCATTTGTCTTTTTAACTTATAAATTTTATTTAAAAGTTCTGTTTTTGGATTTAAAGTAATTTCTTTTTCAATAAACTCAATGTTCTCACCAATTTCTTCAAGTATTAAATAATAATTATCTACTGTTGCATCAACTATTGCATATGATAAGTAGTCAGGCCCAAGTTTTCGCATTTTGCTTTTTTTATTATTTAACCTATTTTTAACTGCTTCAAAAATATTTCTCTCACTTTCCTGAAAAGAAATTATAAAATTTTTAAAAATTATTAAACTAATTTGCTCAGAAATGATATCTGATTTTTTAAAATAAATTGTTTTAAAAACAACATACAAATACTTACCATAATCATCAATTTTTGGTCTTTGAGTATTTGTGACAATATCTTCTAACACAAGTGGATTAATATCAAAGCGTTTTCCAATTTTTTTTAATAATTTATCATCATGAATCCCACTAACTCTAAGCCAGTATTTCTTTTTATCATCAAATTCTTTTATACTAGAAAAGGAATCATATTCTTGTTCAATAACTTTTTTTGAATCAAATTCTATTAGTTCAAAAAAAATCTTTCTGGTTTTTTTATGCCCAAGGTATTTAACTGTTCCAGGGGGAAGACCAACCTTTGTTGAGTGAGACTCAGTTTCAGAAAACATAAAATAAAGTTAGCATTAATAAATAAAAATGATTGCTTTTTTAAAAAATTTATTTTTTTACTTTACAAATCCCAATAACTGACTTTGAAGCAGAGTACATAGCAAAAATAAGCAGTAGTATTGCAATAAAAGTTAATTCTATCCCACCAAAAGGAAAAAAAACAAAAAATGCACTAACTCCAATAAGTGTAGCAATTGTTAAAGAACACGAAGCACAACCCCCTGAAATTAAACCAATAAATGCAGCAATACTACTAATAAAGCCTTCTTTTTCACTAATTGATTTATTTAATTTATATTTAAAGTGAATCATTGAAATATTTATTCCTGTTAAAATGCCTATTAATAATTGAGAAATAAAAATTTCAAATATCTCATGAAAGGGTTTTACAAGAAAAGTCCAAATTATTGTTAACTTTTCAATAATATTTGCATTAATAAAAAATTCGCTTAATATTGTTTGAATAAATATTTTATAAGAAATAACTATTGTTGGGATGAATAAAATTAATAAAACTATAAAAAAAACTAGTAAAAAATATTTTTTGTTAGAAAAAACTATCTTTAAAGCATTAAAAATTAAATTCAATTTTTCTTCTAACTCGCTAAAAAAATTATAA
>CAZOVD010000035.1:0-6566 GCA_964583285.1 uncultured archaeon | reverse complement strand
GCATATCTTATAGGATCAAGATTTTCATTAGAAAAATCTTTAGATTTTTTTAGTTTTTTATTTTTCAACTTACTAAATTCAAATAATTTTTTTGCTAAATCTTCTGGATCAAAAGGATCAAAATAAATTACTGAATTTTTATAAATTTCTTTTACTCCTGGTTGAATTGATAAAAAAACCTGTTTATTAAGAACTAATGCTTCTAATGGAGGCAAATTATCTGGCCCAAATAATGATGGAAATATTAACCCATCAGATAATTTATATAAATTAATTAAATCTTTATTAGATACGAAACCAAGAAATGTAAAATTATTACTTAAATTATTCTTTTCAATTAAATCTAAAATAACTTTTTTATTTCCTTTATCAGAACCAGTAAAAACTACATTTACATCCATTCCAAATATTCTTTTTAGTATAGCTACAGACTCAATAATTATTTTATGATTTTTATGTTTCCAAAATTGAGCAGGATAAAAGAAAAATCTTTTTGGCAAATTATAACTATCTTCAAATTTAATTGGTTTATCCTTTAACTCAAATATTTTTAATGACACAATATAAGGAATTATATTTATTTTTTCCTTATCTACTTCATAATATTTATTTATTTCAGATTTAAGAAATTCATTTCCAACAATCACTGATCTAGCTTTTGGCAAATAATAATTATAATTAAACTCTCTTAATGAATAATCGATTTTAACTTCTGGAAAATCGGGATAGTATAGATGTCCTAAATCCCAAACTGTAGAAATAAATGGAACATTTACTGGTTGAAAAGTTGGTTCAATAAAATAAACTAAATCGATATTTTTGTTTGATATAAATTTATTAATAGGCATTAAATTTTTAAAAAAAGAATTTTTTGTAATAAAAAATAACTTTTTTAATATGCTTGAATATACATATGATCCAATCGATTCCGAATTCTCAAATGAACTTAAAAACTCGCTTTCACCTTGATAAATAATAAATAAATTATGTTTTTTATTTAATTCAATTATTTTTTTAAGTACTGAAAAAGTTAATGAAAAACCCCCTCCTGATTCAGGCGTATTTTTTGAATTAACATATATTGCAATATTCATTTCTTCTTCACAACCAGTCCTGCTCCAAACGAATTTATTTTTAATTCATCATCACTCAAAAACTCTTTTATTTGACAAATTTCAAAACCATTTAATTCAAAAATTTTAATTAATTCAGGAATAAAAAAATATCTCATTTTATGAATCTCACTAAATTTTTCTACATTACCTGTATTTTTATTTTCACAAGTAAAATCATATTTAATTTCGACAATATTTTTTTTATGAATTAATATTGGGTTTGACTCTCTTTTAATTAAAAAATTTTCATCTTCAACTTTTCTTGATCTCAATTTAGGCAAATCAGTTAATACTGCTGGCCCATACCAAAAATCAAAAATAAATAGTCCACCTTTATTTAAAATAGAATTTATTTTTTTAATGACTTTATCAAGATAATCATTTTCAGTAAAATAACTAAATACATGAAACAAGGAACAAACAACATCAAATTTTTTATCAAACTCAAAATCGACTATATCTCCAACTAAGAAATTAGTATTATCACTAGAGTATTTATTTTTTGCAATTAAAATCATATCTTCACTTAAATCAATACCTGTCACAAAATAACCTTTTTTTGCAAATAAATAATCGTGTTTTCCAGTACCACTACCAATATCTAAAATACTTTTTGATTTGGAATTATATTTTTGTATTAACTCATGCACATAATGAACTTCTAAATTATAATTTTTTTCAGTATAAAATAAATCATAAAATTTAGAGTATTTTTTAAATGAACTCATAAAATCACCTCTTTTATAGAATCAATAATATAATCCATTTTTTCATTTGTTAAAGATAAACTATTTGGAATATAGAAACCTTTGTTATACAAATTCTCAGAAACTAAATATTTTTCATTAACAAACAAACCTTTTTTGTTAAATACTGGTTGTTTATTAATTGGGTAAAAAAAAGGTCTTGCCCCAATATTTTTTTTAGCTAACTCGTCAATAACATTTTTTGCAGTTAATTTAGAATTATTTAATACTAATCCATAAATCCAATAAACATTTTTTGAATAATCAGTTTTATCAATAGGAATATTAATTGAATCAATTTTAGAAAAAGCTGAATTATAATAATTACCAATCTCTCTTTTTCTTTTTAAAAAATAATCAATTTGTTCCAGTTGTGCAAGGCCTATTGCAGCTTGAATATTTGTTAATCTAAAATTCCAACCCATATCATCATGAACAAATCTTTGATCTTTTTTAAAACACAAATTTTTGAAATAATTACACTTTTCAGCTAACTCCAAGTCATCAACTAATATAATTCCTCCTTCTCCCATCGAAATTAATTTATTTGAATAAAAACTAAATATACTAATATCCCCAAAACTACCACATTTTTTATTTTTATATTCAAGCCCATGCGCTTCTGCAGCATCTTCAATTATTTTTAAATTATATTTTTTTGCAAGTTCTAATATTGGATCCATATCAACTGAGAGTCCATAAATATGAACTACTAAAATTGCCTTAGTATTCCTAGTTATTTTTTTTTCTATTTCGTTAACATTCATATTCCAAGTATTTGGATCACAATCAACAAGTACTGGCTTACCCCCACATCTAATAATTGAGTTTGCACAAGAAATTATTGTAAATGCAGGCATTATAACTTCATCACCCTTAGAAATACCTAATACAAAAAAAGCTAGGTCAAGTGCAGCAGACCCATTAGAAACTGAAATACCATATTTTCTACCAATATAATATGAAAAAGATTCTTCAAACTTTTTTACAAAAGGACCTTCTGAGGATATCCAACCTGATTCAACACACTCAGTTAAATATTTTTTTTCATTACCTTTCAAATAAGGTTCATTCACAGGAATAAAATTCATAAAAATCACTTATTAACACTAAATCTAACTTTATCCATATCACCAAGATATGGGCCTTGTTTTATTTCAACCATTTCAATATCTTCAATTACCTCAAAACCATGTCCGCCACTAGCAAGCAAAACAATATCTCCCTTTTTTAGTTTCCTTGAACAAACAAAATCTTTTTTATTATTATAAAAATCAACTTTTAATATTCCTTTCTTAATAATTAACACTTCTTGAGTTTGAGTTATTTTTCTGCTTGACAAATTATGAATATGAGGATCAATTATTTTTCCTTTCTTATGTTTCATAAATGCCAATTGTTGCGAAAATTCATTAGGTGTAAAAAAAGAAATACCTTCTTTTTTATATTCATCTCTAAGAATTATTCCAAGCAAATTGCCATCAAATTCTATTTTTTCAACAAAATCAATCATATTAAAACCTAAACAATTATCATGTTAAATGTTATTTAAACATATTGGGAGACTAACCTAATTTTTCCAGATGAAAAAATAATTTAATTCTTAAAAATAATCTAAACTTAATATCATTTGATTTATTAAAATCATCAACTAACTTTTGATTAAGTACTAAATTATTTTCAAAAACAATATTTTTTTTATTATTTAATATCTGATTTGTATAAATATTTGATTTTGTCGAATTATGCGTTCCTGAATCAAAACCAATATTTCTAACAAATGAAATTTTTGGATAAATTACTAATAAATTTCTTTTAAAATGTGAATAAGAAAATCTTATCGCCCAAGAATCATTTAATTTTTGTTGTTGTTTATCTAACATATCAAATAAGTCATTACCTAATTTGTTAAATTCATTTATTTTCTCAGAGTTAGTTTTAAGTTTAATAAAATCTTTTACCACCCAATCAACTTTTTCTCACCTATCTTTCCAAGTGGCCCACCCCCAAGATGAAAATCTCGAACTAAGATATAAATCTTTATCATAATTCTTAAATTTCATAAAATGACTAGGTTTATTATATCCAGTTATTGAACCAATTTTTTTATTATTTTTATAAAAATTAAGACCTTCATTCATAAATTTTAGAAAATATTTTGAGGTTATCAAATCATCTTCAAGAACTATTATTTTACCATATTTATTTATTATTTTTGTAACACCAAAAATTATTGAATTTGCTAACCCTTTATTTTCCTTATTTTCAAAAACCCTAACTGACTTAAAACCATTAATATTCTTTATTAATTTTCTAACCTCATTAACTTTATCAAAATCTTTTTCTGATTTTGAACCATCTGAAAAAATAAATAATTCACTTTCACTAGCCAGAGTGTTCTTTTTCAAAGCACTTAACGTTTCTTTTGTAAGATCCGGACGATTATAAACAAATAATACAATTGGAGCTAAATCCATTAATCCACCTTTTCAAAAATTAAAGAATTTCCTGTTTTTGCAAATAAGACATAACCTTTTTTAGAAAGAAAATTAAAAATATTACTAGATTTATATTTTTCTAGTTTAAAATCAATATCTTCAACAATAATTAGCTTTGGAGAATACTTTACCCAATTATTAGATTTTAGAACATTTAAATCAAATCCTTCCGTATCAATAGTCAAAAAGTCTATTTGCATTTTGATTTTTAAATTATTTAAAATGGTTGAAAGCGTTTTAATTTTAATGTATTTTTTATCAATTAATTTTTTCCCAGTTTTTAATCTATTTTTTTTGATTTTTTCTGAAAAAGTATTTAATTGAGGTTCTTCAAACATAAAATATATCATTTTCCCTTCTTTATCAGATATTCCTAAATTTATATTTATGTCATTTTTTCTAAGTTTATCAAAAATAGTCTTCGATCCTGGAAGCGGATCAATATTTATTCCTTTCCAACCTCTTTTGTAAAAATAATACGTATTTGAAAATTTTTTTGGATGATTAGCACCAACATCAATATAAAAACCATTTTTTTTATTTCCAAAATATCTAGCAGTTATTAGATCTTCCCCTTCTTGAGAATATGATTTAACAGCAAAATCATTAATTAAATCCCGCGCACCTACTAAAAAACCAAAAATTTTATCTTTAAAAACCAAATAATCACCAATAAATACCACTTTCAACTTTACTAAATTCCTTTTCAATAATATCTTTATTTTTAGGAATTTCTTCTTTTAAAGGTTTTATCCAATATTTATTAATAAATTTATAATTTATATTTTCCCATCTTGATCCTTTAATCCCAAATAATAATTGTGTTGTTCCACCCACATGAACTGCTTTTTTACCTGTTCTCTTTACATGTGCGGCAAGTGGCAATCCATACGCACCACAACCAATTATTGCAATATCAAAATCAATTTTATTAATCTCTTTTTTCATATATTCTAATGCATCAAACCAACTATTAAATTTATCTGGTTTTCCACCTAATGTTTGCACTGCTTTTAATGTTTTTAATTCAAACTTTGGCAAAACATCTTTATTTTCAAACAATTTTTCTCTTATTTTGTATTGTTTTTTGATTGATTTAACAAATGGATGTATTACTAAAACTTTTTTTCCTTCTAATGCTTTTGACCAAGGATTTTTATGTTCCCAAGGATTTAAAGCAAAAATTGATATTTTTTTTGAGTTTTCTAAATTTTTTTTAAAAAATAATTCACTTGGTGTCCAACATGCCAAAACATCAATTATTTTAATATCATTTAAATAAAGATCATGAAATTTCTTAAGATTTTCAAAATCAATTGGAAAAAACCCCGAATAATTTTTTAACATCTCAAATCTATGCTTATCATATTTTACTTTTTTATTTAAAACTAAAGAAAATTCTATAATTCTACTAATTTCAGTATTTCCAAATCTACAAATCATAACAGGTTTTTCTGAATTTAACAAATTAAAAATAGCATTTGATGCATCTTGCCCTTCATAATTAATATTTATTTTAAATTTATATATTGAATATTTTATTTCTTTTACAAAATTAATTAATTTTAATTTTTTTAATAAAAATTTAATATAATTTCTAATTTTTTCATACAAAGCAATATCCATAAAAATCAACACTATTTCAAATACCTAAATAAAATTCTAAATAAATTAAATGATTTTATTTGCATAATAAAAAGCTTTCTTGTTTCTTTAAAAAATAAATTACTTAAGTATGCTACAAAAAAGTAAGATATTATTGTAGCAAAAGCTGCACCAATTATACCATGAACAGGAATTAATATTAAATTAGCAATAATATTAATTATTGCGCCCATCAAAGATGAATAAAGTGTTATTTTATATAATTTTTCTGAATTAATATAATTATCAACCCCTACCTTAATGAATATTGCCATTAATGACCAACATAATACTGAAAGTACTATTCCTGCACTAGCGTATTCAGTACCATATAAAAATACTATAATAAAATTTGAGAAAATAAATATTGGAATTATTATTAATAAAGAAAGCCAAGTGAATAAATCAAACATTTTTTGAATTCTACTAAAATATAATTGCCTAGATTTTTTTCTTGATTGCATAATTATTGGAAATAATGAAATTGCAACTGCACCAGGCAAAAAAAATCCTATTTCACTTATTTTTACAGCAACCGAATATATCCCAACTTCATAATCATT
>CAZOVD010000034.1:3906-6773 GCA_964583285.1 uncultured archaeon | reverse complement strand
ATTATTTTTAATGCAAACATAAATAATTTATCTAATAATAATTCTGATTTGTATTTTAGTGGGTATTCAATTGAGGAAAGTATTATTAGTAATGATGTTAACAATTTTTCAATCATAATTAATGAAACTAAATATAAAAGTATTCCAGTTATTTTAGAACTAAATATTGATTCCAATAATATTAAAGATATAAATATTAGTTATAATGCAATTCAAATTGATTTAGCAAGTTTAGATTATTTTAAAGATATTGTTTTGGGAGAAACATTTTGTATTAACGATTGCCCAGTTTTTGCATTTGATAATTTCTTAATTTTGGGCAGAGTGGAAGTTCCAATAGAAATGAGTGTAAATAGAATTTTTAATGATGAAGATTATTTAATAAGAACAAAAATAAATAATTTTAGTCAACAAGATTTTGGACAATTAAGTTATTTTTCTAGTATTGAAAAAAGATACTTTGATAGCGTTTCTTTTAATAATGATGTTAATTTTATAAGAAGAAATGTTATTATTAATCCTCTGTCAAAAGTAGTTTTGCAAGATTATTTAATAACTCCAAAAAATAATAGAACTGGTATTATTAAAATAAATGGTGAAATTCAAAACGTTAATGGTAGTAGTATTGGAAGTTATTTAGGAAATAAAAATGAGTTTAATTTAAATTTAACAAATAGGGAAAGTTTAGTTGTTGTTTTAAAACCTGATAAAATTTATGCAAAAAATAATTATCCATTTGCACATATTGAAGTTAGATATTCTAATGGTAAAAAAGCTATTGCTAATTGGAAAATTAAACAAGTTTTTTTAGGCGAAGAAATTTTACTTTATGAGGGTAAAACAAATTCAGATGGTATTGATTTATTTTCTTTTGATGCAACAAATTTAGATGTTGGTGATGAATTAATTATTACTGCTAGTGATATAAATGGTTCAATACCTGCTTATAAAAAAATAGTTGTTGGAAAAGAGAGTTTTTTAAGTTTAGATTTAGCTCCTGCATGTATTGATGTAAAGGTGAATAATGTTAAAGTAAATTTTTTAGGGACTGAAGTTTTTGGTTTAAACATTAATGAAAATTCTGTTTTAAGAATTGAAAATTCTTGTAATGAAAATAAACGAGTTAAACTTGAAACAGATTTGTTATTATCAAAAATTAGTTTTGATTTGCTTGCAAATTCAAATCAGGAAATAATAGTTACTGGTGCTAAATTAAATGACTTGCTTGGGATTTATCCATTAAAAATTTCTATTGAGAACGATAGTTATTTTACAAACAGAACAATTGATTTCTTTTTAACAGATCCAAATAATTGTTTTTATTTAGAACAAGGTTTATTTGATTTATTAAGTAATAATACAATTTCTTCAGGAATTGTAAATAATTGTTATTCTGGACGAAAAGATAATTTCCACCCAAAAATGAATATATCTACAAATAGTGTTTCAGTTTCATATAATAAACCAGGTAATTTAGAAACTATTGATTTTAACGCGTATGTTATTGGTTCAGCTATTGAATCACTAGCACAAGGATCTATGTTTACAATGGGTTTTGAGCTTAGATCAAGAGGAGATAATGGTGACCCAAGATTTAATCTTTTAACAGGTTCTGCAATTAGTAAACCTTTCTTTTTGGATCAGTTTATGGAAAAATCATTTGAAAATCATTATCTTGGGGAAACTTATCCAAAACCAAGTCCTGATTTAAATAATAGAAATCCACAAGTTCCATTTCATTCAATTTCTTTTGCAGCAAATGCTAGGGGAAGTTTAATTACAAGTTTTCCAAAAGCTCCTCCTGTTGAAGGTGATTGGTGGAGACCTATTGAAGGTGGAGAGCTGCCAGAGCATTTTACTTTATTTAGAGATTTATTAAGAGAAGCTGGAATAAACCCTGAAGATAAAGATGCTATTAATGAATATATTAGTGGCGAACATGAAGAAACTTCTTCTTCAAGAAGAAGTGGAACTTCAACAACACAATCAGCTGAAGTTAGAGAAATTTCTAGCAGTATTTCTAGTTCAAATTTACCAATTTTAAATTATCCATTTGTTAGTGGTCAATATGTTGATGTATATTATGGTGCTTCAGATAGTGGTTATTTAATGGGTTTTTCAAATCCTAATTTTGGAACAGGACATTTTAGACAAAATTATGGTGAAAATTCTATGGCTTCATATGGATTTTCAAACACTTCTTTTTATGGTGGAGTAAATATGGCTAGTAGTGACAGGTGGACATTAAACTCTCCAAGATGGACTGGTTATAAAGATGGTGGAGATAGTGCAGTTATTGTTCTTGAAGAAAGCTCATGTAGTAGTGGGCGATGTCAAATACTTGAATCAAATTATTTAGGTAGTGGTAAATATTTTTTTAAAGGAAAAGTAGAGGGATATAGCTGTAGTTTTTGTGGAGGAAGTCTTAGACAAACATATACTGCATCATACAAAATACAACATGAAATAGCAAGAATTGTAGAAAATTTTGTAGAAAGAAGAGGTGTTTGGAGTGAAGAAATTAGTTTACCAACTATTGAAGGGGCTGTTGTTAGACTTGGAAGTTATATTTCAGATGCTTCTCCTATTCCGGAATGGACTAATATTGATAAATGGCCAAATGGAACAAAACCGGGGGATGGTATTGTAACTCATGAAGGATATTGGGGTGTTGTTGATGTTACTTCAAATGGACTTGTTCCTCCAGAACATATGCCGGGACAAAATTATATTTATGGTTGTGTTTTAGGAGACACTGCTTGTGAAGAACAACTTGATTATACATTTGATGGACTTGCTGGAAATGTTAAATGGGTTGTTAGATCTCCAAGTGATCCTTTAGTTGAATATGATACTTCAGGAACTGT
>CAZOVD010000034.1:0-3806 GCA_964583285.1 uncultured archaeon | reverse complement strand
ATTTACTGTGATGCAACTCAATTTAATATTAGTTTGATGAAAAAATTAGTTGACATTGAAAATATATTTATAACAAATCAAAAACATTTATTACCGCAAAATACAGTATTTTATTCTTATTTAATAAAAGATAATTATTCAAAAGAATTACTAAACGATTTTAAAAATTATTATACAACTAACATTGCAGTTTCAAGTGATTCTTTTGTAAATAAATTTAGTTCATTTATTTCAAATAATAAATTAGAATTTGAAATTACTGGTGGAGAAATGCCTTATGGTGGACTTTATAGAGTTGAAATAAATATAAGTAATATTGATGAATCAACAAATTCACTATTTAGTAATAATACTCCATTAAGTAGTATAAAAATAATTTTAACTCCAATTGAAAAAGCAAAAAATTACAATCCATTTTTCCAAACTCCGTTAAATGGTTCATTAATGGGTCAAAATAAAAATTATGGTACTGGGATAAGTAATTTATTATCACTTAATAATAAAATAACTTTAGAATCTTCAACTAGTTCATTTAATCAAATAAGTGTTGTTAATAGTGGATCATTGTCTGATTTGCAGCAAGGCAAAACATTAATTTTTGATTCAAGTTTAAATAGATTATATTTACTTGGCTCTCAACCAAATCCATTAACAATGACACTTATAAGCGATACTGGAAAAATAGAAGGAAAATATTCTATTGTTGGTGATAATTCAAGTACTATGTCTGCAAATAATTGGTATTTAACTGGATCAAGTATGGGTGGGAGAGACTGTGTTGACTTTGAAAATAGTACCAATAAATGGTTTACTCCTAGCAAAGCAAATGATGATTTTATTTTGAGCTGGGACGGTACAAAAAAAGGAACAATTATTTTATCAACTACATTTTTCTCGCCGAAAATACAAAATAATTTTTTAAGAGTTGTTCCAAAAAATTCTCAAACTATTCTAAAAGGTTCACAAGCTTCAACAAACAATAATCAAGTATTTTTGGATTATTTAACTTCAAAAGGAGAAAATGATTTTGATAATTTAGAAGGAATTTTTAATAAAGTTAGAAACGAAGAAATGTGTATTAGTAATAATGACGAAGATATTTTAGTTATTTGGTGGAACCCAGAATATTTAAATAGATTGTCAAGAGAAGTTTATTCTGGTCAATATAGATGCAATTAATTTATATATTTTAAAAAATACTAATTATATATGCCTCAACCAGTTAGACGACAATCTCAAAGAAGATCACAAATAAGACCAATGCAAAAAAGATCAAATCAAAATGTATCTAGATTTCCTAACTTAAGAAATGCTGCAAGATTTACTGCTGGACAATTTAGAGGAATAGCTCAAAATGCATTAAATAGAGGAAGAGATTTTGCAAAAGAAAGATTAAGACAATTTAGTGCAAAAGAAGAACAACAACTTGAATTTAAAGAAGAACAAGCTCAAGAACTAGCTCAAATGAGAAGAATACAAAGGGCAAGGTTTTTAGAAGAAAGAAAAATAAAAGAACATTATTCTGCGGAATTAAAACAAATAAAAGAAGAGTTAAATAAAATAATAAATATTCTAAAACAAGGCGGTGGATTTAATTTTAGAAATCTTAATAATAATGCATTAATGGATAGGATTACAATTAATTTATTTAAAAAATTTGGTAATAAAACGGCCTTTGTTCTTAAAAAAAGTCAAGCTAATAAAAATGCTTTAAGAAATATATTAATTAGTGTTGAACAAGAGCTTAGTTTTAATAGAATTAGTTTATCAAAAATAACTCCAAAAGAAAGCGAATTAGTTGAAGGAATAATAAATCAATCAATTGAAAATACATTAAACGAAGCTAATGAAAATGGAATTAAATTAGAATATTAAATTTTATCAAAAAATAAAATATAATAAATATATTTATACATAATTTTTTTATGATTTTAAAAAGAGTTTATTTTTTAAATAAGATTAATAAGAAATATGTTAGTAGTGGTTGATTGACTAACCCTTCTTCGTGAAGGGAGGAACGTCCGCCCACTCGCACTCGCAAGGGTGTGACCCAGCCTGTAATGGGCAAAGCTGAAAAGCTGGGATTCTGAACAGAAACGAGACCCATTTAGTTGGGATGAAACGGCGGAATTGGTGCAACTCAAAAGAGGCTTAGACTAATGTCAACTTCTAGAAGGGCTTTTCCTTCACACTAGAAGAACAGAAGGCGGCGTACTAACCACTGCTAGAATTTTTTAAAAAATTCAGTAAAAAGCACTACATTCAACTATTGTTGAAGTAGAGCTGTGTTGAGTTTTAACATAAATTTCAAAAAAAATCTATTTAATTAATAATTTTTGAAAATATATTAGAAAAATAATGTTTGTGAAATAATTATTTATTTTTTCACTATTGCTTTTTCTTTATAAACATTTTTAATTTTTCTTGATAATAAAACTTGGAGGTTTTTAAATGAAAAAATTAATTATTTTATTAATTGTTTTAGTTTCATTTGGATTATTATTTGGATGTACAGAAACACAAACAAATCAAGAAAATCAAGAAACTCAAAATGATGAAAATCAAGAAACACCTGCTAATGACCAAGACACTACTAATGACGTTGACGTAGAAGTAG
The DNA here is from genome assembly GCA_964583285.1 of uncultured archaeon. GTDB lineage: Archaea > Iainarchaeota > Iainarchaeia > Iainarchaeales > JAAZKV01 > JABIDZ01. Next base: position 1,189 of record CAZOVD010000034.1, on the reverse strand, counting down.
ATGTTGAAGTTGATGTGGAAGCAGAGGTTGATATAGAAACAGAAGTAAATGTTGATGATAGCAAAATATTTGAAGAATTTGTAGCACTGCTTTCTCAATTACAAAACTATAAAGCAAATTATGATGTTAGCGCATCTGGTCAGAGTTATGAACTAATTCAATTTGTTTATAACGGAGAAATAAGAAGTGACGTTACAACACAAGGTATAGAAACTAGAACTTTTATACTAAAATCAGGAATAACTACTTGTACTAATATGGGAGGATGGATGTGTTTTGACGCACCAGAATCAGCAGAACAAGAAGCAAGTAATAACGTTGAAGAAATAAAAACAAATCCTGATAAATATAGAAATAATACAGTTTCTGCAGGAACAAGAACAATAATTGGACAATCAACAACTTGTTTTAATGTTGTTGGAGAAGATTATGACTATGTTTACTGCCTAAACTCAAACGGAGTTCCTTTATCAATTGAGGGAACTGCAAATGGTAGCCAGTATTCTCAAATTGCAACAGCTTATTCAACAAGTGTAAGCGCAAGCGATTTAGTACTTCCTGCTAGTTCGAGTGAATTTAATTATCCAGGGTATAATTAAAAATAATAATTAATGTGGCTTTTTTAGGCCACATTTTTCTTTTTTTATAGTTAAAAAGATTTATTAACTTTTAAAATTAATATTTATTAATGAAAAGAAAGATAGTTATAATTAAGTCTTCAACGAAAACTATAGTTAATACAAAAACAAAAACTAAGATTGATCCAAATGCAGAAACAAAAAAAATAGTTTTGCGGCCAATAAAAAAAGAAGTTTATAGGGCTAATAGAATTAGAATTGATATAGAAAAAGAAATAGTTAGATTAAATAACCTAATTAGGCTAGCAGAAAATATTCAAAAAGCTAATAGGACTTTAACAGAAAAAGACCAAAACATGATTGCAAGAAGAATAAATAAGTTAATAAAATTTGCAAATCTTCGATCAGAACAACAAGTTAAGTTTTCTAAAAAACATAAAGATGCTAATTATTATAATCGCGGAACATCATTATATAATGAAGTTCTTGAGCTAATGTTAGTTGTCAATAAATTAGAACTTATTGGAATTGTTTCAAAAGGATTTGGCAAAAAAGCAGGCATTTACTTAGAGTAAACAATTACTTGGATTTAAATAAATTTGGTTTTTAAT
>CAZOVD010000033.1:0-6966 GCA_964583285.1 uncultured archaeon | reverse complement strand
TAAATTAGTAAAGAAAAAATATGAAAATAATAATAATAAAATTGCAGTTAAAAAAACAAAATAACTTTTATTAAAAGCAAGAAAAAAATTAAACGTTGGCATTAGTGAAATAGAAATTCAAAAATTTATTGAAAATGAATTTGAGAAAAATGGACTAGAAAGAAGTTTTTGCATAATTGCTTTTGGAAAAAATGCTGCTAATTTACATCATGTTTCTGGAAAAACAAAATTAGTCAAAAATACTTGGAGTCTTTTTGATGTTGGTTGAACATACATAGGAGATTGCAGTGATATTAGTGAGAGTCTTAGGTTTGGTGAAAAAAAAAGGCAAAAAATTTAGTGAATATAATAACAAATTCCTTATGGTTCAAAGCGAGATTATAAAAATTGAAAAAAAATTAAAAAGTGAAATAAATGCTAGTAGTTTAGCAGAAATTAGTTTTGATATGCCTCATTCTTTGGGACATGGAATTGGGCTTGATGTACATGATCTTCCTAGTGGAATTGGAAAAAAATCAAATTGGAAACTAAAAAATGGAATGATTTTTGCAATAGAACCTGGTTATTATACAAAAGAATTTGGAATAAGAATAGAAAACAATTATCTAATAACAAAAAAAGGATTTGTTAAACTTTAAATATTTATAAGTATTTAAAACCTTTTTTCCACATCTTTTACTATATGAATTTAAAGAAAGCTAATGAAAAAATTGGACTAGCAATAAAAAATCAAGAAATGTGCATTATTATTGGTGAATGTTATGTTGAGTATAATGGGCGCGCTTTAAGTAAATTACCAAAAGGAAAAAGACTCATTATAATTAAATCTGACAAAAGTATTTCAATACATGAAAATAGACTTGTGCGGCCAACTAATTATATGATGGATGCAACAACTTCTTGTAAAGTTATAACCAATAACAATGAAGAAATTGAACTTATTTCAAAAAGATCAAAACCAAAAGAAACTCTAAAAACTATTTTTTATTCAATTGATGATGTTTTTAGTTATAATTTACCAATGAGTAATGATTTACGTTTAAGCGGAAGTGAAAAAGAACTTAATAATGCATTAATGGATGACTTAAGTTTTCTTGAACCTGGGCTTAAACCAATTAACCAACAACAAGTTTTTAGAAAAGGAATTTGTGACATTGTTGCAGAAGATAGTGAAGGAAGATTTGTTGTAATAGAACTTAAACGAAGAAAAGCGGATTATGCAGCTGTTACACAACTAAAAAGATACGCAGAACAAATAGAAAAAATGAAAGGTGTAAAAACTCGGGGAATATTGCTTGCTCCTGAAATAAGAAAGAGTGCTCTTGAATTATTACAAAGTTATGGTCTTGAATATTTTTCATATGATTTTGAAGTTAGTGAAAGAAGTGAAATAAAAGGAATTGGGAAAAGTCAAAAAAAGATAACTGAGCTTTTTTAAAAAATTATTTTTTATTTTTAATTAAAAATTAAATTATTTCAAGAACATCAAGTTCTGTGCAAGTACATTTAGTGCCAAGAATTTCTGAAATACTTGGTTTTGTTTTATTATCATCGCCACTGATAAATTCCTTAACATAAGTTCCATGTGTTGTTTTTAAAACCAAGTAAAATTCTTTGTCACTAATTTTTTTTACACTTTTAAAAATTACCATTTTATCTCTTTTCATTAAAACTCTTCGCTTACTAACCCTTGTTGGAGTTAATTGTTCAACAACAATTTCCTTATCAATTAAATTATTTATCTTTTCTATATCAAATTTATTTTCACTAAATATATTTGCACCATATATTTTATCATGAAAAGTATTTTTTGTTTTTACAACATTTTCCTTATTAGTAAAAATCAAATTATTAACTGAAATTAATTTATCATATTTTTTATTAATTTCATTTTCTATTTTTTTTAAATCAAAAAACCTTTTTTTTGGTATTGTTAGTTCTACAACAAATGGTCTTCCTTTTCCAAGCATTAATACATCAACATCTTCTCTACCAGCCCCATGCATTATTAATTGAGATGCATTAAATTTCTCTAGTATTACTTTTCCAAGTAATTGTTCAACACTCTTGCTAGTTTTCACTCCTGTTAAAGAGCATTGCTCACAGCCCTTGCCTTTACAGAATCTACAAAAATGTTGTGTTTGTGCTAAATTACGTGAAAATTTACAATAATTACCAGCAATATATACTTGAGAAAGGGTCAGTAATATGTTGTTTTTCTTAAAATCTATTAAAAAATTAGCTTCATTATCATTAAAATCTCTTTTTTTGCCTAATTTTGATTCTATTTGATTCATTATATCTATTCGCATTATATTTTTATCATCAATATTATCAATACCACTTAGGCCGACATAAAAGCTATTATACTCAATATCTTTCATAAAATTTGAAATCGAAGAAATAATATTATGTATAAGTTCTTCTTTTTTTTCTGAATTATTAAAATTAAATATGAAATGATACATTTGTCTTTCTTTTTTTGCCATAAAATAATAAAAATTAGAAGAAAATATAAGGGGGTGCTTTACCCCCAAATATTATCAAACTACATTACTTGTTCTTTTGAAAGACTAAATATTTTCTTTAATCCAACAACTAATGCAGCAGCAACAACTAATGCTTGAATTCCAAGAACTATATTAACTAAAATAGTTCCAAGTCCAGCAAGTACAGCGTCTAGAGCAACTAGTCCTCCAGCTGTTCCGCCTATCATAGCAATAGCAATTGTAGCTATTAAGAAGTCTGAAACATGTTTGTCGTGTATGTTTAAGAATCCAACAACTAATCCAAGTATTACTAAGACTAATGTTACAATTCCAGCCATGCCAGTAACTAAGTCAGCAGCAATAACTGCAATAATCCCAAATAGGACTGCAAGTACTACACCAACTAAGAAAGCATAACTTCCAACTTTTTGTGATGCCATAAAATAACCTCCATTATTTTAGTTATTAGTGGCAAAACACATATTTAAAGGTTATTGTCGAATAATATTTCGGCACATGACGTATATTTACTTATATTTATTTTAGTCGTTTAAATGCTTTTTTTCCAGCAAATTTTAAGTCAGAATTTTCTTCAATTTTAAGCAATCTATTGTATTTTGCAAGTCTTTCTCCTCTAGCTGGAGCTCCAGCTTTTATTTGAGTAGCACCAATACCAACTGCTAAATCAGAAATAAAACTAGAATTGGTCTCACCACTCCTATGAGATACTTGAACTGACCAGTCATTATTAAAAGCAACAATGGCTGATTCTATTGCTTCACTAACAGTTCCAACTTGATTTGGTTTTAACAATAAAGCATTTGCTAGATTTTGTTCTACTGCATTTTTAACATATTTAACTTGAGAAACTGTCAAATCATCACTAATTATTTGAACTCGTTTTGACATTTCAGTAAATAATTTTTTCCATGCTAAAAAATCATTTTCATCAAAAGGATCCTCAATTGAAATTATATTATAACTTTTAATTAATTCTTTATATTCATTTAATAATTGATCACTAGTAATAGTTTTTCCTTCAACAACATAAGTTGTTTTTCCGTCATCTTGATATTTTGCAAAAGAAGAAGCTGCAACATCAATACCAATTCCAAAATCTTGGGCATAACCAAGAGTCTCAATTGCTTTTAATATTTGATCAATAGGTTCCTCTACTTTAGAAAAATTTGGGGCAAACCCCCCCTCATCACCAACATTAATTGCACTTTTGCCATAATCTTTTTCTAAATCTATTTTAAGTTGTTGATAAACTTCAACACCAGCACTAAAAGCTTCTTTAAAAGTTTTAAAATTAAAAGGAATTATTTGGTATTCTTGAAAATCAAGTTTGTTACCAGCATGTTTTCCACCATTAATAACATTTAATACAGGAACTGGTAAAACAGGATCTCTTTTTGAAATTTCACTAATATATTCCCAAAGCTCTTTTTTTCTTGATGCAATAGTACCAGCACGTGCGTTTGCCATTGAAACAGATAAAATAGCATTTGCACCATACTTTGATTTATTTAAAGTATTATCTTCTTTGATTAAAATATTATCAATTTCTTTTTGATTTCTACAATCTTTTCCTTTTAATGCTGCTAAAAAAACTTCATTAACATTAGTAACCGCTTTTTCAACACCTCTTCCCATGAATTTTTTTCCACCATCTCTTAATTCTATTGCTTCTTTTTCTCCAGTTGATGCGCCCGATGGAACTGAATCGACAAAAACACCAAAAACAGTTTTTATTTGACATTCAATAGTTGGACTTCCCCTAGAATCAAAAATTTGCCTAGATTTAATATCCTTAATAGAATACATGATATTAATATAAATCAAGTAATATTAAAGGTTTTTGAAAAGAAGCTTTTATTAAGAAAATGCTTTTTGCATAAAAGATTCTAAAGCTTTTATTTCTGAATTTTCAAGAGGAGCTAGTTCTTTTGAATAATATTCTTGCATTACCCCTTCTTGTGAAAGTATTTTTTTATAAAGTTGTATTCTTTTATCTGGAAAAAAATCCCTCATTAATGTTAAAATATGCATTTCATCGCGTATTAAAGAATTATAACCATTTTTTATAAAATCATTTTTCATATTTAAAAAATATTCTGGCATCAAATTAGCTAAACCAACAACAAGACCTTCACATTTATGATTAAATGATTCTATTGCAAGTTCTTCAATTCCTTGGAACACTGAAAATGATTGATGATATTCTGAAATTGCTTTAAAATAAATTGGATTTTTTGAATAATCAAAAACTCCTAAAAATTTCTCCCAATTAGCTATTCTGTTTAAACCAACTATTGGAATATTTCTTTTAAATAAAATTGGATCATTAAAAATAAAAATATTTGACTTTGTTTTGGTAAATATTTTGTCAAAAAAATCAATAAACTCTACTTCATTTGTTAGAGCCGAATATGGAACATTAATAACACAATTATTGGTATAATTTTGAGCAAAATGTATTTTTGAAATTATTTCTTCAGTTGACTGAGAAAAACAACCAATAAAAAAATTATCTTTCTTTTTAATATTTTCAAATGCAATTTTAATAACTTCTCGCTCAGCAGCAGTACTTAAAAATTCTTGTTCACCAAACTTACTTAAAACAAAAAAATTTTTCACGCCCCTATTCATCAATCGTGCAATTTGTGACTTAAAAGCAATGTGATCAATAGAATTATCTTCATTAAAAGGAGTTAGAAGTGGAACAATTAAACTATAATTACTCATAATTAATTACCCTCATCAATTTTTGTTTCATTTAAATCACTAAATTTTTTTTCTTTAGCTTTTTTTGCAATATCAGAAAAATCAACATCTTTTAATAAGGCTTCTTGCATTTTTTGAAAAACAAACTTATCAAGCAAACTTAAATCAATATTTGGAAAATTCTCTAATAACATTTCTACTGATTTTGAATCTAAATTAAAATAAGCAAGTCCAGAAATTCTATCAGATTTTTTCCCCCTATCTAAAATATTATACTCAAATAAAGCAAAATCTACTTTTGAAAACCTTGTTGTATAATATGCATCAACCCAAATATCATTACAAAGAAGAAGAGCTTCAGTAGACTTTATATTATTGTCATAAAGAAATTGTTGAATTAAAACTTGTTTAAAATAACTATCAGTAAATTCTTTATCTTTTTTTAAATTTTCAATATGAAGATTTTTATCAATTTCAGCTTTTGAATTTAAATAATTATCATCAACATAAAAAAAATTATGTTTTTTGAAAAAATTTTTAACAAAACTTTTTTTGAATTTTTCTTCAGCAACTTTATGATGAAAACCAGAAAGTAAAATTAGTTCAACACCATTTTTATCACAATAATCCTTTATACTTTTCAAAAAAGACTTTGTTTTAACAGCATCAATTTTATAACTTAAATTACTTTCTAAAATACCTTCAAACTCAATAAAACAAACTCTTTTCATAATAAGAATGGTTAAAATAAACTTTAAAAATAAAACCCTTTTAATCAAATAAACACAATAAAACTTGTCAAATTGCTTGAATTAAATAAAAAAAATCCAAAAGAAAATTATTTAAACTACAAAAATATAATAATAGCATGAGCAAGTTTCAAGCAGGCATATTTTTGATAGGAATGGGTATTGGAGTAGCATTACCTGCGTTTCCAGAACCACTTAGCATTTTAAATCCGTGGCTTTGGATAATATTAGTAATAATTGGAACTGCGCTTGTAATAAAAAATTAAATATTTTTATATTATATAAAAATATAAAATACTAAAGATTTATTCTTTTTTTACTAAATCTCCAAGATCAAATTTTTTCTCTTCAGTTGATAATTTTGTTTGAGTTTTATTTGGAAAATATGATTCGGTTGCCCATTTTCCTTTTCCATCATTTTGAATATTTTCTTTAACTTCTTTTTTTGAAAAGTTCTTTTTAAAAAAATCTTTAAATAAAGAAGGTTTTGCTTGGAATTTATTATCAGAACTTATAGCAGAATCTGTTTTTGTTTCTTTATATGAATAATCATCACCACTATCAAAAATTGGAGAATCATATATAGAAGTTTTTCTTGATTTAATAAAAACTCCAACCATCACTAATGCAACTAATAATAAAAGAACAAATATCAAACTTGAATTTTCACTGCCAAAAACAAATAAACTACTTAATGGAGATTTTCTTGCTTCTTCTCTTTCAACTAACAAAATATTTAGATCTTCTTTTACTTGTGAAAGAATTTCATCTTTTGATTTTCCATCTTGTTCAAGTAATCTAATATTTGCATTAAGATTTTGTAGATCACTAATTAGCTTTGAGTTTTCTCTTTGAAGTTCAGATATTTGAGCATCTTTTGCAACAATATTTTTTTCAAGAGAACTCATTTGTGATTTTAAATTATTTATTTCAACTTTTAAAATATCTTGTTCTGATTTTGTAACTACTTCAACAAATTCAACCATTCTTGTAACTTCATT
>CAZOVD010000032.1:0-7705 GCA_964583285.1 uncultured archaeon | reverse complement strand
AATAAGAAGTGGTTCTTTTAGAACCACTAATAATTAATTATTTAATTTGCTAGTTTTGATTCAATAACTTGTTGGAAAACTGAATATGGTTGTGCTCCAGAAACAAATTCACCATTTATAATAAATCCTGGTGTTCCACTTATTCCAAGAGATCTTCCATATGCTCCACTATTTGCTACTTCACTAGCATATTTACCTGATTCAATACATGTATTAAGTTGTGTCTCATCAGCTCCGCTAGCAAGTGCAATAGATATTAGTAATTCTTCACTAATTCCTGATTGATTTGCATAAATATCTTCTTTGAACTTAAAGAATGCTTCATCTCCTCTTTGTTCCCTAACACATTTTCCAACTTCATGAACAATTGATGCTCCTACTGAAATAAAGTCAGCAAATACATATTTTACTTTTCCAGTATCAACATAATTTTGCTTTATCAAAGGAAGAGTTTCTTGCGCATGTCTTTTGCAAAAACTACAAAGCATATCATAAAACTCTACAATTACAACTGGTGCATCATCACTCCCAATATAAGGAAGGCTTGCAAGTTGTGCCTGATTTATTTCAACTGTTGGTTGAGTAGGTGTTGTAGGCTGAGTTGGCACTGTTGGCGCTGCTGCTTGGTTAGCTAACTTTGCAATATTAGAATTAAGATTAGTTAACTCTCCAGTTAAACTAAATAGTGCAAATGCACTAAAAAGACTAACTAATAATAAAACACCAAGTACTGCAAAAAGTAATACTTTGCTATTTAAAATATCAGAAGCCCCTTGATTATCTGAATTTTTAACATGAGAATGATGTGTTTCATGAGAACTAGCATCATCATGTCGTCTATTTTTTTTAGTCATTTTAATCCCCCATAACTATTTTTATATATTAGATATATTACTAATAATGAAAATAAAATAATATTTAAATACCTAGTATATTGCAATATACCAAAAAAATATTCACATTTAAGTTTATTTAAATTAAACTCTTTAATTACTATTATTATTGACTTCTTTTCTATATCTATTCTTTTTCTTATCTGAAAATGAGAATACTTTAGTACCAGGTGGAAACATTTTACTAGTAAATTTTTTTTGACGTTTATAATTTACTTCTGCCAAAAAGTTTCTTGACAAAATAAAAATTAAATGATGATCTATTCTTGCAGCAAATTCAGAATCAACATTATATTTTTTAGGAAATAAATATTTTATTTCTGGACGCATCTCAACAAATAGTTTTGCTGCAAAAGTACCATAATTTCTATCAGTTAATCCAACAGCTCTAAATTTTTTTGGAGAAACAGCAAGCAACTCATTAACTAAAATTGATATATTTCTTTTTGAAATACCAAGTCTCATTAAAGCATAAAGTGATTTATCAATCCCAACTATTTTTGAACCATTTTTTGGATTATGTGAAAATGCCAGTTCTCTTGAAGTAAATCCTCTCTTACCATTAAAATGTTCTCGCATAGCAAAAAGTTCAGCAAGGGCTTTTGAAATTTTAACTGCTTCTTTTCTACCAAATAAAGTTGCTCTTTCATTTAAAGTAATATCTTTCATCGCACTATTAATCGCAGCACGCCTAATAATTTTTTTTGAAAGTTTGGGCTTATCTTCTTTAAAACCTGGCAAAGCAAGTTGTTTTTGACTAAGTTGTTCTGCAGCCCGCCTAATTATCCTATTTCGTCTTTGCATCAATAATATTATGCACTTAATAGAATAAAAACATTTTATTAGTTATAAAAAAAGAATCATTTTTATTTTAAATAGATTAAAATTAGTTATGGATAATATACAAAAAATTAGAAATGAACTTATAAAAAATTCAAGTAAAAATAAAATAGAAATTATGCAAAGGTTTTTTAAAACGCAAAAAGGTGAGTATGGAGAGGGAGATAAATTTATTTCTGGACTAAGCGTTCCAAAAACTCGTAAAATTTCAAAAAAATATGAAGAAATATCATTTTTAGAAATAGAAAAATTACTAAATAGTAATTTTCACGAAGAAAGATTGCTTTCACTATTTATTTTAATTAAAAAATTTCAAACTGCAAAAAAAGAAAAAAATATGACTGAACAAAAAAAGATATTTGATTTTTATTTAAAAAATACTAAAAATATAAATAACTGGGATTTAGTTGATAGCAGTGCTTACAAAATTATTGGAGAGTATTTAATAGATAAAAAAAATAAAAGAAAAATATTATACACATTAGTTAAATCAAATAAAAAAGAAACCAAATGGCAATGGCTCTGGGAAAAAAGAATTGCAATAATATCCACATTTGCATTTATAAAAAATAATGAATTTGATGATACTTTAAAATTATCAAAAATTTTACTAAATGAAAAACATGATTTGATGCACAAAGCTGTTGGCTGGATGCTTCGCGAGGTAGGAAAAAGAAATCAAAATTTACTTAAAGATTTTATTAAAGAAAATTATTCAAAAATGCATAGAACAATGCTAAGATATGCTATTGAAAAATTTGATGAAAAAGAAAGGAAGGAAATTTTAAGTAAAAAATTCAACTAGCAAGAAAGCATTATAAACAAAATAGGATTTTATAATATTACTAATTTAGTGATAAAAGTGAAGGCCTTATTAATAAAAAATTTAAAAAAGACTTATAAAAATGGTTTTACTGCAGTTAAAGGAATTGATTTGACTGTTGAAAATGGTGATTTGTTTGGTCTTTTAGGGCCTAATGGTGCTGGAAAAACTACCACTATTGGAATTATAACTGATCTTGTAATAAAAACAAGTGGAAAGATAAGTGTGTTTGGAATTGATTTTGATGAAAATCGTGAAGAAGCAAAAAAACTTATTGGGGTTGTCCCTCAAGAATTTAACTTAAGTTTTTTTGACACAATTTTTGATATTTTAGTTTGCCAAGCAGGATTTTATGGAATACCAAAAAATATTGCAAAACAAAGAGCTGAAAAATATCTTCGACAAATGGATCTTTGGGATAAGAAAGATCAAAAAGCAATGCAAATATCTGGTGGAATGAAAAGAAAATTAATGGTTATTCGCGCAGTAATGCATGATCCAAAATTAGTTATTTTTGATGAACCAACAGCCGGACTTGATGTTGAAGCGAGAAGAACAATGTGGCAATTTATGAAAGATTTAAACAAAGAAGGAAAAACAATAATTTTAACAACACATTATTTAGAAGAAGTTGAACAACTTTGTAAAAACATTGCAATAATTCATAATGGAAAGATTCTAAAAAATACAACAGTAAAAGAACTTATTACAACAATGGATGAGGAAACTTTTGTCCTTGATTTAAAAGAAAAAATTACAGAAAATGATTTACCAAAAAAATTTAATTTAAAACTAATTGATTCGCACACAATAGAAGCCACAATTCCTAGAACTAAAAATATAAATAATTTAATTAATGAATTAACTAAGAAAAAAATTAATGTTATGAGTATGCGAAATAAAACTAATAGGCTTGAAGAATTATTTGTGAGGATTACAAAATGAATCTAGAATTAAATTTTATTGCATTTAAAACCATACTTGTAAAAGAATTAACAAGAGCATTTAGAATATGGAAACAAACTTTTGTACCTCCTGTAATTAACACGGTTCTTTATTTTTTAGTTTTTGGTAGTATTATTGGAACAAGAATTGGCGAAATGGATGGATTTAGTTATATTGAATTTATTATACCTGGGCTTATTTTGATGACAGTAATTAATTCAGCATTTATGAATACTGCTGCAACTTTTTTTATTTCAAAATTTCAAAAAGCTCTTGAGGAATTGTTAATTTCTCCTGTTGCAAGTTTAACAATTATTTTTGGGTATGTAAGTGCAAGTGTTGTTGTTAGTTTTATTATAGGCGCAGTTATTTTAATTACCTCGCTTTTCTTTGTGCCACTTAGAGTTTTTGATTTAATTGTAATGTTGGTTTTCATTTTACTTACTGCAATTGTTTTTGCATTACTTGGATTATTAATTGGAATTTTCGCAAGAAATTTTGATGACATTTCAATAATACCAACTTTTGTATTAACTCCACTAACTTTTCTTGGAGGAATTTTTTACTCAATTACACTTCTTAGTGAACCATTTAGAACATTATCATTTCTAAATCCTATTTTTTACATGATAAATGGTTTTAGATATGGTTTTTTGGGCATAAGTGATGTTGATATAATTTTTTCATTTATAATGCTTTTAGCATTTACAATATTTTTATTTTTACTTAATTATATTCTTCTTCAAAAAGGAACAAGTTTAAAACAATAAATAATAGCAAACAAAAGGAATATATAAAACAAAAGCCAGATTATGACATGGAACAAAAAACAAGTATTATAATAATGTGGATATTAGTTTTAATTTCGATTCTTGGAACCATTTATTTTTATGACAATTTACCAGAAATAATTCCAATACACTGGAATATTGATGGAGAGATTGATGGTTATGCTCCAAAACAAGTCGGTGCATTTCTATTACCAATTATTTCTTTAATTGTTGCTTTAATATTTGTTGCAATTCCTTTTGTTGAACCAAATAAAAAAAATCTGAAAAAATTTATGAAACAATACAATATAATGGCAATTTTACTTATTGCATTTTTAGCTTATTTACATTACTTAGTTTTATATGCGTCAATTGGAGAACAAATAAATATGTCAAGAATGATAGCCCCAGCAATTGGAATATTATTTTTTTACATTGGAATAGTTTTAGAAAAAGCAAAACAAAATTATACTGTTGGAATTAGAACTCCTTGGACACTTGCAAGTGAAATAACTTGGGAAAAAACACATAAACTTGGTGCAATATTATTTAAAATAAGTGGAATTATTTCATTTACCGGTTTATTTATACCAAACTACGCATTTATTTTAATGTTTTTTCCAATAATAATCAGCGCAGTAATACTAGTTATTTATTCATTTTATATTTTCAGAACTGATAAAAATAAATCAAAATAATTAGCCTAACAATAGATTTAAATGATTAAACTATATTATACTGATGTGATTATATGACTAGGTTTGATGATATACTTGGAAAATCAAAAGAAATGCCACAAAGTAAAAAATTAAGACTAATTTTAGATGAGGATGATGAAATAATAAACTCTATTAGCAAAGCAATGCTTGAGCACAAATTATTAAAAGTAAAACTTGAAACAATACACGGTTTTTTAATAGATGGAATTATTTTAAGTGATAATAATAAAGAAAGAATCACTGTTAAAGATAAAGAAATAATTTCTGCAAATGCAACTTTTTCACTAACTAATGGCGATCTTTGGGGAACTTTAAGTATTTTTGTTGATAAAATTAAACCAATTACTGGAAAATTGATTCGCGGAACTGTTAAAGATGGCTGTGAGATATTACTTTCTTTTGAAGAAAAAGACGTTAAAAAAGCTAGTAAAAAGTAGTTGTTCAAATTAAATAAAACTAATAAGAAGTTTTATAAAAAATTCTGGCACTTATTTTCTATATATAACTAGAAATATTTGCAAAGCAAGATATTTTATATAAATTATTGAGAGGGTGGCAGAGTGGTCAAATGCGACAGATTGCTAATCTGTTTTCCGAAAGGAAGCGCGAGTTCAAATCTCGTCCCTCTCGTTTATAAAAATATTTTAATATAATTTTTATTTTCAAAATAATACTAAAAGAACTTCCTAAAATCATTAATATCTATAAAATTCAAAGCTAATTGTAAACTTTAAAAATCCATCTAATTCAATTTATTTACCGACTATTTTTGTTGGGAGGGTGGCTGAGTGGTCAAAGGCGGTGGGTTACTAACCCATTTTCCGAAAGGAAGCGCGAGTTCGAATCTCGTCCCTCTCGTAAAATTTTTTTAAAAAAAATCTAAATTTATTTTTAAAAATTTAATTTTAATAATTATTTTCAAACAAAATGATTTAAATACATCAAAACTATTTTATATTATGAAAACTATTAATGACTATGAAAAATTAACTAAATTCAAAACTCTTTCTTTTAAACCAATAGAAGAAGTTCAAAAAATTTATAAAATAAATAAAAAAAACAAAATTCTTATATGGTGCGACCTTGGAAAGAAAGGAAAAAATGCATCTGCAAAAATTGGGAAAACCTTTTATGAATTTTACAATAGAAATGGATTTAATGTTTCAATAATTGTTGGAAAGTATATAAAAACTCCACATTTAGCTCAAAATAAAATTAACGATGCTGTTTTAAATCTAAAAAAAGGAGACTTGTTTATATCAGTTGGTTCTGGCCAAGCAGTTTATTTTCACAAAAATAATACTAGATTAATTACAAGAAAAATCCTGGATACCAAAGAATTCTTTATGGTTGCAACTAATGGTTTAATTTCACTTAAAGAAGAAAATTTAATTAACTTTTTTAAAACATATTCTCCAAATTTTAAAAAAATAAAAAAACTTGGCGAAAAAATAAAAAAATTAATGTCAAAAACTAAAACTATTAAAGTAACTTGTCCATTTGGAACTGATATTGAATTAAAACTGGATAATAAAAGAGAAGTAATTAATAATTATGGAAATATAATTAGAGACACTAATTACCCAGTTGGAGAAGTTTATACTGCGCCAATTGAAGGCAGTGCAAATGGAGTTTTGTGTATTAAAAGTTCAAAAGTTTTAGGCAGTACAATTTTACACAAAAAATATGTAAAATATTTTGTAGAAAATGGAGTAGTTGTTGGTACAAATTTTAAAAAATTAAATAATGCCTTAGTTGAACTTGAAGAATTTAACAAAAAACAAAATGTTAAAGATGAATATAAAAAGGTTAGAAATATAGCTGAATTTGCAATAGGAACAAATGAAAAGGCAAATTTTATTGGATTAATGATTAATGATGAAAAAATTTATGGCACTTGTCATTTTGCAATTGGTTCAAATAAACATTTTGGTGGAAAAGTAGAATGTTTTGGACATAGCGATCATGTAATTGAAAATCCAACAATTTATTTTGATGGGAAAAAAATACTTGAAAATAGAAAGTTTTTAATTTAGTTTTACGCTGTATAATTTTATGCCATTAAAAAAACAAACATTAAAAAGTCACCTAAAAAAAAGATCACAACAAGCTGGAACTTATCTAAAATCTTCGTCAAATTCAAGAATTAGAGGGTATTCTTTTGCATCTGTTAAAGACCTTGAAAAGTCAAGAATTTCTAAATTAGGAGAAGCTATTGCAAAAAGACCTTTTTCAAATAAAGTGAGAAAACAAAATTTAGTTACAATTGAAAACGAGATAAATTTGTTATTTTCAGGTAGAAAGAACAACTTGTATAAATTTTTAAGTTCTTTGAAAGAAAAAGAACGAGATATTTTATCAAATTATGCATCAACCCAAATAGCAAGAGTTTTTTCAAAGATTATTAATAATAAATTTGGAAAAACTAAAAATAGTTCTATACAATATTCTTTATCTAATTCTCAAAAAAGACTTTTGTTCAATTTGCTCTCAGAAGTTTCTTTAGTTAATACTTCAAAACTTAGAGATGTTTTAAAGAGCCAAAAATCAACATTTCTTAAAACTCAAGAACACTTTCACCCACTAATATCACAATTTTTTCATAAATATGTTTTATCAAAAAATCCACTTTTAAGTCCAAATGAAGCTATTAATATAATAAAAAATGCTATACAAAATAATAAAAGTCCACAAGAACTTTATAATTTTTTAAAT
>CAZOVD010000031.1:0-8801 GCA_964583285.1 uncultured archaeon | reverse complement strand
AGTTTTTTACCATTCAGAATTATATCATTTATAATAGCAAATATGATCTATTTTAATCTTATATCATTGAGATTTTATAATTCATCAATACTCTAAATTTAAATCTAAAACATCAAGTAATTTTTTATATTCTTCATAAGAATAAAATATTAAATCTAAAGAATTTAATTTATTTGCAAAATAAATAGAAATTTTATATTTCATAATATTTTAATTAAGATTTAAGATTTTTATCATCATATTCAAAAGTTATTTTCAATTTTCAAGTAGTAAAAAGATCTAGATTAAATAATTTAGGATCTACAGGTCAAATTTTATATTCTTTTTTATTTTGATCCATAATTATAATATTTTGACATTTTTCTCATAAAAATTTTGCATACTTATCTTTAGTATCTCATTTTAATCATTGTATAAATTCAGCACTAGGTTCAAAAATAGTAGCACTAATTACAGAAGATAAACCTTCTGCCAAAACAATAGTTCTATTCATATATATATAAATTAAAAAATAAATAGTTTACATAAAAATAAACTTCCTATATACTAAGAAGTTTTAATATATAGTCAAATTAAAATTTATATTTTTGTAAATAATAAATATTAAATAAATAATACTTAAAATATAAAAATAATACTATATGTGATAAAATAAAAGTAGTTAATTCGCTCATATTATGTTTTTTTAAAAAATCAAAATACAGATAAAAAAACTCAAATAACAGTAACTATTACAACCATACCGATAACAAAATATAATATTTGTCAAATAGGTGTAGCCATTATATCTGAAGTTGTGGCAAGTCATTGAGTTGAAATATTATCCATAAATGTAACCATTTCATTAACTGCAAAAGTGTTTTTTATTGAAAAAAAACCAAGTAAAAAAGAAACTGCAACTAAAAAATATTTTTTCATAAAGATATTTTTAATAAATAAATTATTTGCATGATTATATTATAATATAAACAAAAAAAGTCAAAATAAAAAAACACTTGTGAGTAAGTGTCTTTTTATATAATAACTTCTTTAGATTCTACTTTATCTAATTAACCTCTATTCATTTTTCTTCTAGCGTATTTTATAATTTTCAAAAATAATGGAATTATTGTGAAAATTACAACTATACCTATTGCAAAAAATAAAACCATACCAATAGGAGTATTTAAGATAGTTGATACATTTGCAAATCAACTAGTACCAATAGTATTTGTAATATCTACCATATCACCAGAAGCGGCATTTGTACTAGCAATACCTAATAAACCTAAAAAAAATGTAACTGCAACTAAAAAATATTTTTTCATAAAGATATTTTTAATAAATAAATTATTTGCATGATTATATTAATTTTTATTGATTAATTGTCAAATTAATTAGTTAAAAATCAAAAAGAGATAAAAAACCTTCTTTAATTAATTTATATTTTTTTAATTTTGTAGAAAATTTATATAAATATGTTTTTTGATTAAATTCATCATTAATTTTCATGTAAGGAATTTTATTTTTAAAAAATTTATATTCTTCTCTATTTCAATAAGTCATTCATAATGAATTATGTCAATAAGAAGTTGTTTTTCTATTATATAAATAATATGATCAAATATTTTTTATTTTTCTTTTTTTTATAGGTTTTTGTTTAGATATATTTGAAAAAAAATCATTTTCCATATTTTTGAAAATTAATTAATTAAAATAACCCCCATATCCCCCAGGGGATTTTTCGCCAAAGGGCAGGGAAAGAAATATAAATGTTCTATATGGTGTGTTTTTCTTCCCCTATAACAATTATAAAAAACCTTTCAGGGGCTTATCAAATTTTTTTTATAACCGATTTTTTTTCAAAAAATAACGGATTATAAAAAAAATTATGACAAGCAAATTAATATTTAAAATAATCAAAATCATTAACTTTAGGTTTGTTAGTTACATATTTAACAAAACTATCTCTAGTTTTAAAAATTTTTCATTTACTAGGAAAACCTTTACCATGAGCTAAATATCAAGAAGACCTAGGTCTTTTATATAATATTCAACTAAAAAAATTAGATTTAAAAGCAAAATCTCAACCTTTAGTTTTAATTATATTTAATCTTTTTTTACAATAACCATATTTTTATATTATATTTTAAAAAAATTAGAATCATAAACATATTTTTTAGATCTATATTTAGAACTTTTTTTTGATTTAAATCTTTTATTATATCTATTAACAGGAGAAAAAGTTCATTTTAACCATTTAGGTATATTATATTGCATATATAATTAAGTTAATTATTAAAAATTTTTGAAAAATTCACCATATAATTTAGCTCTATGTTTTTTATTTTTATAATATTTTTTATTTAATCTTCTAATATAATTAAAATTTGATAAAAAATATTTACTTTGTGAAATCATAAATAAAAATTAAAAAAATAAATCATTATAATATTTTTTTCTTTTTTTATAATTTTTATATCTAGGTTTATAAACAAATTCTTTAATAGGAGATCATGAAATTTGTTTATTATAGTAATTAGATCTTTGAAATGCATAATCTTTTGTCTTAAATCAAGACATAGTTCAAAAAGTAGCTTTGTAATATTTAGGGGTTAAGTATCAAGTTTTAGGATCATAATCTCATGATTTTTTTAAAGCTCTAAAATATTTTTCATCAGCTGTCAATTTAGATCAAAATATATTTCATAATCAAAACATAATATTAAAAAAAAAATAAGTAAATAAATAATATTTACTTATTAAGAAATTGCAAACGATATTTGTTCAAATCTCAATATAATTCAAGAAACTCTTTAGAATCATCTAAAACAATAGATGTTTCTAAAGTATCTGTATTTAATCAATATTTTTTTTGTAATCAAATAATATCTAAAATTAAAGTTTTCTTTTTAATTAAATCATAACCATCAGATTTAATAACTTGATTATATACTATACACTCAAATAAAGGCCATGTTCAAAATCTAGGTCTTTTTTTAACTTCAATAATTAAACTTGCTAGTTCTCTAATATCAACAGGTACACTATTATATCTTTGTGAAATAAAAATAGAAGACATATTAAATTTTCATTGTAAAAAAAGAAAATCTGAAAGTATTCTATTTTTTATACTTGCACTATCTTTAGAATTAAAATTAAAACCAACTTCATCACAAACAAAAAATCAAGGTTTATCATTATTTTTAAAAAAATAATCATAATCTAAAAGTTGAGAGATTTTATAAAACTTTTCAGAAACAACAAATCAATTTAAAGTAAAAGTAGAATTTGAAAAAATACGATTTATTCTTTCAGAAGCTATTATATTTGATAATAAACTCTTTCATTGTCTTTGATTTCAAAAAATAATAATAGTATCTGTATTTAATAATTTATTTTTTTTGTCCATATTCTTTTAATGTAGTTAGCTTTAATTTTAAAGTATAATCATTAATTAATTCAATATCATTTTCATTAAATAATATATGAAATAATTTATAAAAATCAGAATATTTTTTTAAATTATAAAAATTTCTTTTTCTATATTCTTGTTGCTTAATTCTATGATATTCATTTGAAAATTTTTGTTTTTTAAATTTAAAAATAGTCATATTAAAAATTTATTGATATAATATCTAATTTAGCACTAAAAAAACCAAGTAAAAACCAAAATACAGGAAACAAAAAGCGAAATAAAAGGCTTTTTATAATATTTGTTAAAATAAACATAATTATAAAAATTTAATAATAAAATAAATTAAGGTTTATAAATATAATCAGTATTAAAAGTAAAAATTATAGAAGTAAATTTTTCATCTCATTCAAAATATTCAATTTGTGAATTTATCAAATATTGATTAAATGAAATAAATTCAGTAGTTCAATATAAATTTTCTTCGGGTTGTATAAATTGAGATTTTATAAATTTTTGATCCATAATTAGTATTATAAGAATAGCTTAAATAAGCTATAAATTAAAATAATTCATAAATTCGTTTTAAATTCGTTAAGAATTTATATTCAAATATCATCAATGTCACTTTGTTCAATAGATTTTTGATCAAAAGTGTTAAAACGAAACATTGTTTTTAAACTATTATTTATTTTATCTAAATCTATTTCAGGTGGAAAAAGTTCTTCTATATCAGTAAATCAATAAACTTGTATTAGTAAATTTTTTAATTTTTCTTTTTCTAAATCATACATGGCAACACTTTTATCACCAAATATTTGTTCAAAAAGTCACTCGTTAGAAGAAAATTTATCAAGAATATTTAATTTTTTATTATCATGATTTATAAAGCTATTTGACATTTTTATAAAAATTAGAAAATAATTCAAGACAAGAGTTTGTTTTACTTTTATTACAAACATCAAAAGTATAATTTCAAAGATATTTTATAAAAGTAGATTCATCAAGTTTTAATGATTTTAAGCTAGTTTCACAAGTTAATAAATCAGATTTTATTTTTAATAAATCATCGCTTGACTTTAATCAAGTTTCATTAATTTCTTTATAATAATTAATTTGTGTATTTAATAGATCTATTTTAGAATCACATAAAATTTTATTATTATCTAGTTGATTTTTTAAAATAGAAGTTTCAAGATCATATTTGCTTTGCAAATTCATTAGTTGATTATTATAATAAACATCATTATTCTGAGTTATAGAAGTTTCTATAATATTTTGGTCTAAACTTCAAGTATTAGTATTTACTATTTGATTAGAAGAATTATTTTGACTTAAATTTAATCATTTACTAGTCTCAATAGTATTAATAATAGGAATATTTTGTTTTTGTTCAATAACTTCTTTATCTTTTGTCAAATAAGAAAATCAAAAATATAACAAAATAAATAAAAATATAACAATTCAAACAATAGTTAATAATCAAAAAGAATTATCAGGTGGTTGTTCTCACTCTAAAAGAGTTTTAACAACAGGTTTTAATTTATCCCGATCTAAATGAAAAACAACAATTTCAACATTTTTCAAATTTTCATATTCTTCTAAAATTCAAGAATAATTAAAAACATTATTAGAATATAACTCATTAGCTTCAATTGAGTCAATTTGTAATAAACGTCCTTTTTCTAAAATAAAATAAATCATAAAATGAAATTAAAAAAATAAACTTCCTATATACTAAGAAGTTTAAAAACATTGTCAAATTATTTTTTAAACGAAGTTACAAACATAACTCAAAAAATTATACCTAAAAAAACCATAAAAAATTTAAACTCTGTAGGTAAAAAAGAAATAACATCAGAATTATATATAGATATACTAGATATAAATCACTCTAAAAATCAAGAATAAACTCAAAGTCAAAGCAAAAAAATAAATAAGGCTATAACTATAAAAATATTGAAAAATCTACTCATATTATTTATTTTTATAAACTAAAAGTAAAATAGTGATCAAGGAAACAAAAACAAGTAATAAAGCCCAAGATTTAGAAAAAATTACTATTTTTGTTAAAAAATTATTATTTGTTTGTTCGCTAGGTTGTACAAAAAAATCATCAACTAAATCGGCATTTGCACTAGGTATTAAAAAACTAAAAAGATCTTTATTTTCTGTGGTATTTCAAAAATTAATTAATGAAATTAAAAATTCTTTTAATTTTGTTAATAATTCTGGTATATCTTGTGTAAAAAATGTTAATATCTTATTTAAAAATGTTCATAATCATTTAAAAAAATTGTATACACTTTCAAGGGTTCAAGGTTCATTATCATCATCAGGGAAAGAAACATTTCATCAACTTCATAGTCAATATTCAATATTAGTATTAGTTAAATATATAATATTATTAGTACTTTGATATAAAAATCATAAATTTCAATTAGAATTAATAGGTATTATATATGGATAAGTAGAATCTTGATAATTAAACTCTCTATTTTGATTAAAAGTTGTTTCATTTAAATAAACATAATTTCAATTTAATGGATTATAATTAAAAATTTTATGTCAAAAAAAAACCATATATTTACTTAAATCGTTTGGATTAATTAAATAGTTTAGATTTGAAAAAAATTTAAGTCAATCTTGTAAAGTAGAATAATAAAAATTTTGTATATAATAATCTCAAAAATTAGTATAATCAAAATATTTAACATCAGTTATATCTGTAGTAAAATTATTACAAATTCAATCCATACTTTCTGTACAACTTAATATTCAAATTTGTCATCAATTTTGATTTACAAGTGAAAATCAAGTAAAAATTCAAGATTCATCATAAAAATCTCATTCATTAATAATTCTATTTCAGTCAATTCATAATAAATCAGAAGAAATTATATTTCAAGTATATATTCAAACATTTAAAGTATTAAGATTTGAATCTAATTCAAAAATAGGGCTTGTACTTCAAGGACAATTTGAATTATTTACATAATAATATTGATGCTGTAATAATATTTTATCTCATAAATGTCAAATTTTTAGTCTAGTTCAACAATAATATCATCAAGTACTAGTAACATAACTATAACTTGTAATATTATCAAGTTCTTTATTATAAAAATATAATACAAAATATTTATTAGAATTATAATTTTTATTATTATCTAAATTTCAATTTCAATTTTGTACAAATAATATATTTCAATTTTTTAATTGTATAGAAACTAAATGATCATTAGAATATATTATTCATGAAGGTGTATGGCTAACTAATTGAGTTCAATATTCATTATAAACAGAAAGAGAATTAGAAGTTCTTTTAAAAAGTCTAATTTTGTCTTCACTATAATATTTATTATAATGTAAAGGTCATCACAAATTTCAACTAATTGCAATATCAGAAGCAAAAGTTTGATTTGTTCATAAAAAGAAAAATCATAAAAGAATATATTTTATTAATTTTTTCATATTATTTTTTTAATCTTAAAAGAGCTAAAATGAAAAAAACTACAATTATTATAGAAAAAACTCAAAAAATAAGAGAATAATAATTTTTAATAAAATTTTCATCAAAAATTTTTTTATTAATTCAATCATTTTTATCAATAATTTCATAAGTTGTTATAATTTCAGGTTCAGGAATATTACAAACGACAGAAGACAAAACAGAAGAAGAAGTTGTTTTCATCCAAGAGGATGAAAAATATAGATATTGTCATGTAGTTATAGAAGTTCAAGCATGCGAAATATAAGTACCATTATTTTGTAAACAAAATTGAGTTGCAGATTGTGTATTATTAATTATACGAAATCAATAATCTCATGAAAAAGGTCAAAAAATAGAAGGCTTATAAGCCATATCTCATCATACAGGGGTTAAAAATTCAACTTCTCAAGCAAAAGTATTATTTAATCAAATAAAAAATAATACTATAAATAATAATTTTTTCATTTTTTATTTTTTATTTAATAAATTATAAATTTGAAACTTCTTTTTTCTTTTAATTAAATTTAATCACCATAAAAACTTAGATTTTATATATAAAATTCAAAAAAAAGGCAAAGAAAGAATAAAAGTTCAAAGAATAACTCAAAGAGTTGCAAGTATTATTAATAATTCATTACTCATGATTTTTTTGTATTTTATATAATAAATTTTTATCTATTGTATTAGATAATAATAATAATTCAAAAGGATTTAATCAATTTTTATATAGATTTTGTCACATTTTTATAAAATTATTTATATAATTATTTTTTAATTTAACATTATCAAAATTTAGATCTTCTTTTGGTTCATATATTCTTCATATAAATTCAGAATCACAAAATCAAGTAGTAGAATAAATTTTTGATAATAATAAATCTAAATCTTTAAATTGATATCATTTTAAATATTTTTGTCAAAATTCATACTCTAAACGATGAAAAGATTTAAATTTTTTTAATATATCATTATAAAGAAAAGATCCTTTTAAATTTTTTTCTAGTTCTATTCTCTTATTGTAATACCTTATAAATATAGTTTTATACTCTCTTTTTCAAGCTTCCCAAGACTCTAAATAATTATTTTTTTGATAAAGTTTTACACTTTTATTACTTCTTATATTAGGTAAAACTGCAATAGTAGGGGGAGTATCAATAATATTTTTATAGGATAATCAGTCTATACGAAAATCTATTCTTGAAAAAAAATATTCAGAAATAAGATCATATAATATATTTAAAAAATCAATTGATAAATAATTAAGAGAAACCAGACGGAAAAAAGCTCAATATAATGTAAATTGTCAGTGTCTTTTAAAATGTGTTATTTGATTAAGGTCACATTTAACATATTGAAAAAGTGGAATAGATAAGTCATTATAAGTTGTAAAAAAAGTATATCAATCACCTATTTGTGTTTTAGTGAAAGTTATAGTTAAAGGTATTTCAAAGAAAGTAGTAAAAGCAAGATTTGTATTTGTATCATTTAATTCAATTGTTTTAAGAATTTTATTCTCAAAGTTTTTAGACATTCAACGATTTAATGAAAAAGTCATAAAATCTATTCATGAAGAAAGTTCATCAAATGTTTTTTTAAAAAAATCTTGACTGTATATATTTCAAGTTTTAATCATAATTTTTAGTATTATTTTTAAAGACTTGACATTTTACTTTACTTTTAATTTTTTTGTGTTATAAAAAGATTTTTTTTATTAATTATAACATAAGTTTTTTTATGTCAAGAGTAAGGGGGTTTTTTGGCTTAAATAAGCAATTTTTGGGGGTTGTTTTTGTATAAACTGCACTGTATTATTATACAGTGCAGTTTATAACTTACTTTTTGGATTTTTTATATATATATAAAAATTGAAAAAGTAAACAAAAATGTTGTATAATATAGTTTTTTACCATTCAG
>CAZOVD010000030.1:0-10524 GCA_964583285.1 uncultured archaeon | reverse complement strand
CAATACTTGAAAATAATGCAGTTATTATAAAAATTGAAACTGCTATTGGTAAATATTTTGCTAAATTTATTCTAAATAAAAGTTCATTATCTTCTTGTATTTTTGTAGTAAAGTAAATCATTATTATTAAAATTTCAATAACATAAATTGAAATTATTATTAAAAAAGTTAATGGTGAAGCAAACTTTTGAAACTCTGTTACAGTTAGTGAAAATAATTGATTTATGTCAAGAGTATTTCCTGCAATTCCACCAATACCTATTGCATCATTTCTTGCTTCATCAATTGCTGGGTTTGCTACTACTCCTGAAAGAGTCATCATTATTACTCTTTGAAGAGCTACTGTTATACCTAAAACTATTGGCCCAATAAAAACTGCCATAGTGGTCATTGTTGTTGTTACATCACTTACCATTACTTTCAGGGATTTGTTTACTTTGTCCATATTTTCCATTTGAAGAGAAAGTGACATTAATGTTCGAGAAGCTACTTCTACTCCAAGCGAAACAGAGTCAACAAGTAGGCGCATTGCTGTGTGCAATATTTTTGATGGAATTCCTTTCATTGAACCATATACTGGATCAAATACTGCTCCTTCTAGTGGAAGCCCCATTAGTTCAATATTTTCAATTGTTTTTGAAAAAACTCTTTTACTAATTGTTAAATTTGGTAAAAATTCATTTGTTTGTTTAAGCGCACTTTCAACTGGTTTATTTTCGCCCATTCTTGAAGCAATAACATACATACTTTCCTTAAACTCATCTTCCATTTTCATTATATCAAGTTGTGCTTTTCTTTTGTGAATATTTCTGTGATATAATAAAAATGAACCAACTATTACTAAAGTTATTATTACTCCGCTCCACAAAATATATTTTGTTGGATCATTTTTTGGATTACTTGTAAATTCTAAATAATCTTTAACTGCTTGTTCATATGCAACTCTTTCTGATAATCCTTCTGAGAGTAGTATTTGATATCTACTACCTTGTCTAACATCATAAAACTGAACTACAAAAAAATCAAATGGTATTATTGTATTACCTATTTCTAAATTTGCAATTCCTGCAAAATAATCACCATCTCGCCCAGCATTAAAACTAAGTGTTGCAAGATCTAAATCTGGTTTTAAGAATTGATAATCTTCTAATAATGGATCATTACCTAAAATTATTTTTGGAGGAAATCCTTGTGTTGAAAGAACTATTGAAATAATTATTCCTAAAATTAATATTCCCACCGCAACTAATCTAGCATCAAATTTACTATTTTCCATTTGCCATCTTGGCGGCAATCCAGAAAAATAATCATCAATTACTGGCGGTTCATAAGTTGGTGGTCTTTGACTTATTACTTTTTTTGCAAAATAGAATGCAGCTAGTGGGATGAAAATACAATAAACAATAAATAAAATTTCTGTTGTTGCCATGGCACTACCACTAAATGCAGAACCAACTGGAAGAACTATAATTAAAATTAAAGGAAGTAATACTCCTAAATAAAATAACATCATTGCTGGTTGATTTAAACTTCTTGCATAATCTTCCATCTTTTCTTTTACACTATCAAGTACTTCAAGCATTGTTTTATCAAGAAGGGCATATCTATGTGACTCGCTTGGCTCCATTACACTTGCTCTTATTTTCATTAAGGCTTCTTTTAATTCTTTTGAATACTCTCCCCAACTATAAGCTAGTGCATCAAGCCCTTCTGAAATTGAAGTATGAACACCTATTTGAAAATCCCAAATTAAACGCTTAAAATCAGTTGCAACTTTTCCTTTACCGTGCTTAGCACTAAATTCTATTGCTTTTTCTAAATTCGGAACAAGCTTCATTGACATTATCATATATCCAACCATTTCAGGAACATAAGTTAGCGAACGATTTTTTTCAGCATCAGCTTCACTTATTGGAAAAGAATAAAGTTGGTAAACTTTTGCACCTAAAAGACCAAAGAGCAAAAAACTTATCATAAAAAAAGTATTATATGCAAATGTTGTGTCTGGATTTATTTTAAATAAAAAACCACCATCAATAATACTTGCTGTATTAAAATTTCCTATTTCAAAACCAATTCCAAAAGAGAATAATAAAATTATTATTATTACTAGCGGAATTATATATTGCATAAAAGTTCCTTTTATTGCAGCTTGAAATTCACCAGCATTTAATTTCCAACCAAGAAAGTTAACTGCATTTTTGTGTGCTTCTGGAAAAACTGCTCCGCGAGTGTATGCAGGGAATTTTTTTGCCATTTTTTTACAATAATCAACATAAGGAATATTTTTTTGTAAAATTAATTTTCCTTCACCATCTTCATCACTAAAATCGGTTCCTGTTGAAGTAATATTACGATATAATTGTCCGGGAGAAAAACCCATTATTTTTTGAACTCCTTTTTTTTCTCTTCTTGGCATAGATACAACACAAATAATAATCAAAAGAAGTATAAAAAGATACTGAAAAATAAATTTGTTAGAAAAAATAATAAGGCAATAAATTTAAACACTAACTAACATCTTAATTGTTATGAAACCAAACAATAAAAAAACTAGTAATAACAAAATTTTTATTAGTGGATTAAATGGAGTTAATTTAACTAATTTAGTTAAGGGAAAGTCAAGACCGATTAAACCACTTCCAAAAATAAAAAGAACTGGCAAACCAAAATTTTAATTAAAAAAGATTATTTTTCAACGCTAGCTTTTTTCTTGGTTTGAACTGATGGAATTAATTCTTTTATTACCCAATTTTTATATCTTTCAAGTAATAATGCATAATCTATTTTTCCTTTTTCTTCAAGCATTTCTTCTTTTAAAAGTAATAATTTGCTTGTTGCTCTTGAAGTATTTTCTGATTCTATTAAATTAGGAAGCGAAAGTTCATTTTTCTTTTCAACTAAAAATAATTTTGCATTTCCTCTTATTCGAACTTCATCCCAAATATCATTAACACTAAGTCCAGAAGTTTGCTGTACTTTTTTTAATAAATCACTTTCTTTTAAATTATCTTCAATTAATTCAAGCGAATCTTTACTTGCATCATATTTCATTAGTGATAAAAGCCCACCTTCTCTACTTGGATCATTATCCCAGTGTTTTTTTATTTCAGTAACTTCTACAACTCTTCTTACTCTATTTAATGAACCTTTAAATCTAATTGGGCGAGCAACTATAACTAAATCAGTTGCTTTAAATGAAG
The DNA here is from genome assembly GCA_964583285.1 of uncultured archaeon. Lineage (GTDB taxonomy): Archaea > Iainarchaeota > Iainarchaeia > Iainarchaeales > JAAZKV01 > JABIDZ01. The sequence continues at coordinate 7,321 of CAZOVD010000030.1, read as the reverse complement.
TTGTTGGAACACCTAAATCATTTACTACTCTATCCCAAACAGAATATGCACTGTCTGCGTGTATTGTTCCCATCACAACATTTCCTGCTGCACCAACTCTCATTGCTTCATAAAGTACTTTTGCTTCAGTACTTCTAACTTCTCCTAAAATTAATGCAGAGTCACCTAATCGCAGTGCTGTTCTTAATGCTTCTTCTGGAGCCACTTCTGTTTCGGTTTTACTAACACTTATTGCACTTTTTGTTTTAAGACGCTGTATATTATAACCAATATTTTTTAGATAATCAACTGGAAGCTCTAGTGTGTCTTCTTGAATTATTATCCTTGAGTTTTGCGGAATTTCTTGTATTAAGGCACCTAAAAGAGAGGTTTTACCACTACCCCTTGAGCCGGCTACTAGAGTTGTTGTTTGCATATCAATAAAAAATGAAATTAAGCCTGCTGCGAGTGGATTTAAGTAATTTACATCAATAAATTGTTCAAGCGTCCAAGGAGTTAATTTGTGAAGTCTAAATGCAAATGCTGTTCCACTTGATGAAAGAGGGGGGCCAATTAGGGCAATTCTTGTTTCAAGGTCTTGTAAATCAAAATCAAGTACTGGGTGTGCTTCATCAAATGGGCGAGAAGACATTGCACGTAGTTTTGAAATTAGCGAATTTGCTTCATTTTCTGTAAATGTTACATTTGTTTGACACTGACCATATTCACTGTGAACTAAGTAAATTGGTTTTCCTCCAATTGGAGCATCTATGTAAATATCAGTTACTTTTCTATCATTAAGAAGTATTTCAAGTATTCCATAACCAACAGTGTATCTTGCAACAACTTTACTTAATGATTCAATTTCTTTTGGAGAAAGTGGAACTTTATGAAATTGTGCAACTTCTTTTATTGTTGTTTCATATAATCTTTCAAAGTATCTTCTTGAGTTTGCAACTGTTGAAAGAGAAGTTTTTCCTGGTTGATATGAAGCAACTATTTCTCTTGTTTTACTTAATACAAAATATTGATCTGGAACTAGAGAATATTCGGGCGGATTTACAAAATAAAGTTTTTCTACTTTACTTGGATCGCTAAAAATTTGAACGGTTGACTCTTTTACTGAATATTCATCTTCAATAAGAAAATTATCAGTTTGTTCAAAAGATAATTTTGAACCAATAAATGATGGTTTTATTTCTGCTTCAAAAAGTGATTTGTAAATTACTTTTGTATCTGGAACTTCTTGAAGTTGTGTTAGTAAATCTCTTGCCCTTATAATTAAAGTTGTAGCATCAAATCTATTTTTTAAACCAACTAATGTTGCAACATATGGTTCTGCACAATTAACATAATCCGCACTACCTTGTTTCATTTTTGACTCTTCTTTTTTTAATTCATTTAATAAAGAAAGATAAGCTAAAAGTGGATCATAATTAATTAAATCAGTTGCAATTTTTACTATTACTCTGTGTCTATCTGGAAAAAATGATTCGCATTCTTTAATTGGCCTACCTAAATGATTATAACTCCAAACATTTTCAACATTCATTTTTTGTGCAAAATCAGCTATTTCCATTAGCATTTGTGTTTGATCATTTTCATAAACTCTTTCATAAACTTCTGAAAAAACTATTCTATCAGCTTCAAGCTGTCCTAGCACTTTTAAAACGTGAAATCTACAGTGGTTATCTTCACCAATTGATGCGGAGTAGGGGCAATTTTTACAATCAAAAATTAAAGAGCGTTTTCCACCAATGTCTTTTACAACATAATCTCCAACTTTAAATCCACCTATTATCATTTTTAATCAACTCTTTGCATTCTGGCTATTGCAAAATAGCCAAATTCTTTCGCGAACCTTAACAAGGTTCCTGAGCAATCCACCAATAATCATTTTTAATCAATCCCTAAAAATTACAATCAACACTCAATATTAGTATTTTCAAATATAAAAACTTGCGCAAAAAGAAAAACAAAAAATATTTTTTTGAATTATTACAATTCTCTACTGTGCTATTTGTAAAAATAGCACAAAAGTGTATTTCGTGTGCGCCTAGCGAAAAAGGCGAAATATAAAAACTTGCGCAAAAAAAGAAAACAAAAAAAAGTTCTATTGAGTTTCAACAAAAACGAAAATAGTGTGATGGCCTCATTAGTAAGAGAACAAAACAAAAGAATTAAAACATACTAAGTGTTAATTAGTTAATGGAAAAAAATAATTCTAAGAACAAATTTAAATTTAATAAAAATTCATCTTCAAAAAATTCTTCTAATTTGTTTGTTTTAAAAAAATTTTCTAAAAGTACAATTAATAATATTGTTGATTTTTATAAAAATCAACAAGAAAAAATCAAAAGTAATAAAAGAAAACAATTTACTTTTTTTTTACTAGGTTTTGTAATATTTTATTTATTTTTTACTGCAATTACTTTTCCTTTTCAAAATGAAGCAAAAATATTTACTGGCAATATTAGTCAGGGATTTTTATTATTACAAGGAATAGAAACTACTTTTGTTGGAATGGTTGATTTTGAACTTGAAAATGCTTATGCTTTTACTATAAATCATACTAATCAGTTAATTGTAATTTCTTGGCTTTGCAGTGGAGTACTTGAAATAATTATTTTAATTAGTGCAATACTTGCTAGTTTTGGAATATCTTTTAAAAAGAAATTAATTGGGATTATTGTTGCAATAATTAGTGGATTAATATTTAATTTTATTAGAATTTTTATTACACTTCAAATTATTATGATGCAAAATGCACAAGTGTTTGAAATTGCGCATGATCTTTTATTTAGACTCACACTACTATTATACATAATTATTATTTATGTACTTTGGTTTAACTGGGCAAATAAAAAATAATATTCTAGACTATTGAAAATAGTCTAAATATCTCGGTTGGTCCAATCGAAACTGGACATGTACTTTGGTTTAACTGGGCAAACAAAAAATAATAATTTTGATTACGGAGCAACTTCTTGGCAGAATGAATTTAAACCACAATTTAATTAATAAATTATTCAAAAACCCCTAACCATTTTAAGTAAAAAAGGATGTTCAAACACAATAAAAAACACACATATTTTAGGACAATTATATTAAACATTTAACACAAAAATAATATCTTGAATTTATCAAGCACTAATAATATGCAAAGATAATGCATTACATCTAATGTTAAAGCGCAAAGCAAAAATACGCTCTACTGCCAGGTAGTGCCAAGATGCCGCCTGGCTGAGCAGGCGAGAGGAAGGTATATTAATAACTGTTGCACTAATTCTATTAACAATTAATTGTTTTACTATATATAGTGAGCGAATATGGGTTTTTCAGAAAAAGTATCAAATATTTACACTTCGCTGGAAGATAAGTATTTTAATATTTTAGATGCTCTTGATCATCGCGGAGTACCTGTTTATACATATTCTGATTTTTTTGAGGATAAGGGAATACCTAGTTTTATTGTAACTATAACCATATTAATTGCAATTTTAATTTTATTAAGTGTTGCATTTGGCCCAAGTACTAGTGCAAGTGGAGAAATTACACTTAACATAAAAGATGCAGCAACTGGGCAAGGAATTCCAAATGTAAAATTAAGCATATTTAATATTGATGGAACCCCAATACACACTGATTTAATTGTTGGTGATGGAAGTACTGTAAAAATACCTGCACTACCAGTTGGAACTAGATTAAATTTAGTTGCACAAAAAGATGGTTATCAACCAACAAATGAAAGTATAATTTTAGGTCAAGAAAGAAAGGTTGGAAACTTATATTTTGAAAAAGATTTAATTGGAATAGAAGCAAGAGTAAGATTAACTGATCATGAAACAAAAACTAAAGTTACTAATGCAAATGTTTTTGTTAGATATAATAATTTAGAATATACTTTCTTTTTAGACAATAATGGAATTTTTAAAAATACTTCAATACCACAAGGGGTTAGTGTTTTATTAAGAGTTAGTGCTGAAGGATATACAATTGTAGAAGAAAATGTTGTTTTTAATCAAAATGTAATTAAGGATATTACACTAAAACCTGATGGAAGTGCATTTAGTGGAAAAGCAACACTACTTGTGTCAGTAAGTAATGAACTTGCTAATTCCATTAATGATGCAAAAGTAACTATTTACAATAGAGAAACTGGCGTAATATTACTTGATGATATTACTAGTGATGGTGTTATTAGTGGTGCAATACAAACAGGAATACCATTAAGAATTACTATTGAAAAAGAAGGATATATTACATATGATTCTGAAAAAGATGGAGAATCAATAACATTAAGAAGAGCAGAAGAAAGAATTGATAGAACTTTAAAAATTGGCGGAGAAAGTTTAATTGTTAATGTTGTAAATCAACTTGGACTTCCTTTAAGTGGATCAATAGTTCAAATTTATGATAGTCAAAATTTAAAACTTGCAAGTAAAACAACTACTGCAACAGGAGTTGAATTTAATGGCCTTAATCCTGGTTCTCAAGTAATAATTACTGCATATAAAGATGGATTTTTAGCAAATAGAAAAAAAATTAATCCAAGTCAAGAAGAAAGCACAGTAATAGTTTTAACAGATGCTGTTTCAATTAATTCAACAAGACTTGATTTGTTTACAATTGATGAATTTGCAACAGCAATTCCTGCTGCAAAAATAAAAGTTTTCATAATTGATGAAGACGGAAATACTTTACCATATGGGCTTGACGAAATTGAAACTAATATTGCTGGATTTAAAGATATAATTGTAGAAAAATCAAAAACATATCAAATAATTGCAGAAACTCAAATAAGATATGGAGTAACTAATGTTGAAATTTTAGAAGAAATATTTGACACTAAAGTATATATAAAAATGGAGAAAAAACCTAATGTAATAGAACTTAATTTAAGAGATGTTTATGGAAATGTAGTAAATGGAGAAGCAATAATATCTGGCCTTGATGGGGCAATATTATTTAATGGAAATATAGAGAATGGAAAAATATTTTTTAATGCAGAAAATAGAAAAATAATTGATCTTGAAGTAAGAAAAGATGATGGAAATATTTTCAAAACAAATGTAACTATTACTGGAAAAAATATTATTGATGTTATTGTTTATGAAAAAGGTTCAAGTGGACTTGCTCCAGAAATTGAATTTATTGGAATAGAAAATGAGAATGGAAATAAAGTAAGTGGAATAACTCCAGGCGCATTTTATTTTATAAATTTTAAAGTTAGTTTTCCAATAGCTAGTGAAGAAGCAGGAGTTCATATTAGAACTGGGCTTGATAGTAGTGAACTTGCAAGCGAAGACAATATCGCATTATTTTCTATTGAAATGATTGATGCAACAACAAATTATTCATATTCATTTACAAAAGATCCTGCTCCAGGAAATGAAGTTGTTGATAGAGCTAATCAAGGATTTAGTGAAGAAGCAAATAAATGGGGAGAAGCTATAATAAAAAATCCAAGTGGAACTTACACATTAAAAGCAAAAATAAGAGTTGCTGAATTTACTGGAGGAAAAGTACCACTGCATTATAGAGCTTGGTCAAAAATACAAAACGATTTTTATAGAACACCTAGTGACGAAGTACTTGGACTTGATGCACAAGTTGAAGAAAAAAGTGGACTTTATGCAAATACAAAAATACAAGATATTATTGTTTATGAATCACTACCAGAATGTAGTGATGATTTATGTGTAACTATGAACTTTGTTGATAGTGAAGAAAATTATTATGATATACTTGGTTTTGAAGCAATTAGCGGAGAAGTATATGGAATAGAAGCTGAATTTACATCTGTTGAAGGAGACTTTTTGCAAGTAACAATAGAAAGTGATAGTAATTTAGTTTTCCTTGGAACACAAACTGGAACATTTGGTTTTACAAATAGAAGCAATACTGCTGAACGAAACGAAGCAAGTACAACAGTTAATGTTACTCCAAATGGAAAACAAAAAGTGAGATTTTATTTTAGAGCAGATTCGCCAGGAGCTAAAGTTATTTTCTTTAATGCACTTGGAAAAAATGAAATATTAAAAGAAATTAGTTTTAACTCAGTTATTGAAAGAGAATTAATTGTTGAATTAAGTGAAAATAATGTAATACTTGGAAGAAATTTTACAGTGAGAGTACTTGATCAGGGATTAGCTGGAATAAATAATGCGCTTGTAAAAATACTTGATAAAACTGGAAGTGTAGTAAAAAGTATTAGTGGGAATAACACTGAAGGTGTTGGATTAAATGGTAACTACCGCGTTGAAAACAATTTAGCTGTTGGACTTTACACAGTTGAAGTGAGTGTACCAAAATATAAAACAAAAACAGAACCATTACTAGTTTCAACAACAGAGGTTTTATCATTTACAGAAAGTATTGATGTTAAAATGCTATTTAATGAAAAGCAAAAAATAGTTAATGGAGAGTTAAGAAATAATTCTGAATTTAGTGTTAATGATCTAAGTTATGAAATTAGTGATTCAGAAAATTTTAGAGTAACAACTTTCTTACCACCAATGATAAATAAAACAAGTAATCAAACAATACAACTAAATATTGAATATATTGGAACTGATGAAACCGCTGATGAGGTTCTTGATATAACAATTAGAGGAATGATAGAAGGATCATTTTTGGCAAGCACTAGCGGAAAAATAAATGCAATTTATAATAAAAAACTTGATTCTAGTTGTTTAAGTATTACTCCAACTAGTTTGACGATGAACTTGATTGGAAGAGCTGGATCAAGCGATTCTGATTTAATAGAAGTAACAAATAATTGTGATCAAGCAATTTATCTTACAAAAAGAATTAGTAAGGATCCAAGCAGAGGACAATTGCAACTACAAGTTGAAGACATTTCACTACAAGCAGGCGAAACAAGAAATTTAACAATTACTGCTAATAATTTTGTTGAAAGACAATTTGCTAGAAACGAAACATTCACTTATGAAATAATTTGGGATTCAAATTATTTAACAAAGAGATTAAATGTTAGTGTTAATTTAATTAACCCAAGTATCGCATTAAGTTATCCTGGGCAAATAACATTATTTTTAGCACAAGATTCTCCACAAAGAAAGGCAATAGCAGCCCAGCCTATTTTTGTAACAAATGTTTCTCAATTTCCTGTAGAAGGATTACGATTTTCAATTGACAAAGATTATGGATCAAGTTTGAGTTTAAGTATAGAACCAAATACACCAACAACTCTTGAAAGAGGACAATCAATAATTCCAACAAGAATTTTATTTGCAGAAAGTAATTCTAGATTCACTGAACCACTTAAAGCAAAAGTTTTAATTGAAGGACAACTTGGAAAAATAAATAACAGAGTTGG
>CAZOVD010000029.1:0-10733 GCA_964583285.1 uncultured archaeon | reverse complement strand
ATAATTCAAATACTGATTATGGTTCTGCAAGTGGTAAAAAACCAATTTATTTAAACCTTAAGTTAATAGGTGATGATGGAAAAGGAATTAAAATTAAAGAATATAAAATAAGAGAAGCAAGTAATGAACTTAGTGGAGAAAACTTAAAAACTTTAGAAAATCTTGAAATAAAAAACTTTGAGAAAAATACTACAATAAATATTGAATTAATTATTGAAGGAGTTGCTCAAGGAAATTCAATAATAAAAACTGAATTAAAAGCAGATGGATTAATTATTTTTGCTAACGAAAGAAATTTTAATACTCCATCTCAAAAACAACTTATTGTAAGTTTGAATAGAACTTTTATACCAGCATTATTAAATACAGAAATACTTGTTGAAGTAAGAGATGATAAAGGAGAAGTACTAAACAATACTGATGTTATAATTTATGGAAAAGAAGTTGGTTTTGAAGAAAGTGTAATTGACCAAGGAGTAACTAATAGGTTTGGAAAAGTTACATTAAATAGTGGGGCACACTTTACTACTACAAAAATAATTATTGATGTTTCAAAAAATGGATTTGCACGAGAAAGAATTGCACTTCTTGTTAGAGAAGAAATTTTGCAGTTTAATCCACCTGCACTAGCAATAGAACTTGATGTTGTTACAAATAAAGAAAAAACAGAAAGTGTACAAGTTGGAAATGTAATTGGAAAAAATTTAGAAATACTTGAATTAAAATACCTAGCTGATTTTGGCGGAATAATAAATGAAGGAGCACTTATTGCATATTTAAATGGTTTAACTGGAACAATTCTAGAAAGAGAAAGTGTAAGCGATATTGATATTATTAGAATAAGACTTGATAATGGAGTTAACCTTGATACTTTTATTGAACCACTTAATACTAATGGTAGTCTTGTTATGACAGTTAGAGTTAGTGGAACAAATGTAATTTATGACACAGTACTTCCTTTTAACCTAAGGGTTGTTAGTGAAGCACGCACAACTAGCACTGAATGTTTACTTGTTAATAATGCAAAACAAACAAAAACCACAGAGAGTGGAAGAGTAATATATACTTTTGAAATGATAAATGCGTGTGTTGCTGATAATATACCACTTAAAGTAGAAAATATTCGTGTTAGTGCGACTGGAGATATTCCTGGAAATGCAGAACTTTCGCTTCAATCAACTACTTCAACTAAAGGCGGACGAACTGCGCTTGATGGAGCAGAAAGAAAAATAATTGAATTTATTGATGGTGGGGAAAAATTAATTGGAACTTTAATGTACACCCCAAGCATGGAAGCTGCTGGAAAAACAATTCCAATAGCAATAAGTATTACTGGAAAATTCATGAATAATACTGTTACAACAAAACCAAGCAAACTTGAATTTAATACTAATGTAATAAATTTAAAAGAATGCATGAGTATAAGTGGTGATAGTGGAATAGTTGCATTTGATGGAGAAACAACTATAACCGTTGACGCTACTGCATGTTTAGGACAAAAAATAGATGTTTATTTATGTTATAATGATGCTGGATGTAGTGGAGGAACAGAAGGAAGTATTTCTTTATCAAGAAGAAATTTTACTTTGCAAAATACTAGTGAAACAGTTAATGTTTATTCACCATCATTACCTGGAAGTTATGGGGTTGGTGTTTGGGCAAGAGTTAGTGGATCAACTAGTTCATTTTCATATATTGGAGAAGTTCCCGTAGCATTTCGCGAACCAGAAACAAGATGGTTTGAACTTTCAAAATACGAAGTTAACATAATGGGAAGCGGAACAGAAGATGTAATTTTACTTACAAATAAAATGCTAACACAAGATGTTGTTGTTGAAGCTGATAATTGTACTTGGGGAGTAAAAGAACCTGACACTGACTGGATGCAAGTACTTGGTGGAGCAATGATTGGAGCTACCCTTGGAAACATGATAGGAGGAGCATTTGAAAGTGGAACTAAGGATGTTGATACAACAAAAGGAGAAGGAAAAGACGCACCCGCTACAAGTGAAGGTGGGGCAAGTGGTCAGCAAGGAACCACAACTGGTACTCAACAACCTACTATTGAACAACAAATAAATTCTGCATTTTCTGATGAAAGTGGATGGAATTCAGGGGCAAACCATGTTTATAGAGATGGAACTATTCTAAATGATGGTTCTGATAATTTAGACAATTTAATTAGATATAAAGATGTTACAATTAATGGAGATACAGTTACTTTAGTACAAAGAACTTATACTCCTGTTGGAATGGATGTTCCATATACTGAAAATGGAATTGTTTATAGGGGAATTTACAATACATCTCCTGATAATATTCAAGTAGTATCAAATTCAATTCAACAAAACACAACTGGGTTCAGAGGGTTGACTAATAGATTTTGGGGAAATAGTGGAGACCAAACTGGATCAACAATATTAAGAGAAGCACCAAGTAGTAGCACACCACAAGCACCCCCTATTGGTTCACCAAGTCCAACAAGTCCTTTATATAACCCACAACCTATTGCACCAGATATAATTAGTCCAATAGATCAATTTACTGGCACAGCAACTGTAAAAAAATTAGAAATAAAAGAAAATAAAATTTCATTTGGAGGAATTAGTTTTCCTGGTGAAGAAGTAATTACAAGTGTAGTAATTGATGTTGGTGAAAAAATTTCTTTTAGAGCAGCAGCTGGATGGGGAACTATTATAGGTGCAGTGGCTGGAGGACTTGCTGCATATTACATGCAAGATTATGACTGCAAAGACCATACACAAATGGCAACTTATACAGATTATGCAATTTTCCTTCAAGGAGAAACAATTAATGTGATGAGTGCAGATAAAAAAACTAATGAAGAAAGAGTTGTGCCAAGTAATGCTGGTGCACTTGGATTTACTTTAGGCGGAGTTAGTCCATCTTGGGATTTTACAAACGCGGATTATTCAAGTGTTGAAACTGTAGGAATTAAATTTACAAATAGTGGACTTAATAATCCCCTGCCAAAATATGGTACATTAACAATTAACGCAACAACTAATATGCATGGCAAACAATTATCACTTGATGATAGATATATTTCAACAACAGATAGAAGTGATGTTTTTTGTAAGAACCCTAACTTTGGAGAATTTTGGATAGGAGATACAAATGAAAGTGGAGAATGTAGTCCAGTAACACAAGGAAACTATTCTCAAAAGTATCATATTAGAGTAACATCTGCAGAACCAAAAGGCGCAGAAGCATATCTAAAAAAAGCAAATACATGTTATAATGGAGTTTTAACTGGTTCAACTGGTGCAGAGGCTGTTCCAAAAGTATTATTAAATTGGGATTGGAGTAGCATAAATAAAGATACTTGTGCGTATGCAAATCCTAACTATGTTTATTGTGATGCAACACAGTTCACAATTTCTCTTGTAAAAAGACTTGCAGAACTTGATGAATTTTTCAATTTAAATCAAACATTTACTTGCCCAGAAGATCCAATATTAAGCGGAGCACTTGAAAGTATGCAAGAACTAAATAATGTTACTGAAATTGTTGCTGATGGATATATTGGAGTTAGAGAAGTAAATGTTTCAGTAGTAAATGACAAAGCAGTAGCAACAGTAAAAGTTGATAATAGAACAGGAAGTAGTATTCAAACGGCAGTTAGTTATAGTTGGAAGGGAGAAGGCGCACCAATTAATGATCAATACAATGATACTTTTGCAAGTGGACAAAGCGAAATACTTCTTGAAGCAGATATTCCAAAATATGATGGAGTTTATTTCTTCACAATTGTATTTAATGGCCCTAGTGGAAATAGACGAGTAATAACACACGCATTTAGAAACGCACCACTTGATAGTGAGTGTTGGGCAAATAATAGTACACGCGCACAAGGCGGAGTTCCAGCAGTAACATATTACCTAGCAGATCAGGGACTTCAACCAGTTGGAAATATACAAAACGGAAGTGACCTTTACTCAAGAATTAATTTCGGAGCATATTTAATGAGAGATGCATACAGTCAACAATTCTTTAAAGACTTTAGTGAATTTTATTTAACAAGTGCATTCCAAGGAGTTAGCGAACCAGAAAGAAGAGTACTTGAATATATAAAAAATGGAAAATTAAATATTACAAAAAGATTTACAACCCAAGAAAGAGTTGAAGCTGGTTTATATGATGTTTGGCTTAACATTGATTTTGCAGAAGATAATTTCCTAATAGTTGACAATGACACAAAAACAGAGGCATCATTACTGCTTGTAAGAAATCCAGTAGAACCTTCTCCATTCTATAACATTCCATTTAATGGAATGATAGGACAAAATAATAGACAAGGTTATGGAGCAACATATGATAATGAAAATGAAGAAATAATAATTAATGATAACTCAAATTTACTTGTAACACCAAGAACTTTCCAAGATGCAACAGGAAATGGAATTGTTAGAGTTAGTACTAGTATTGAGAGAAGCTTTGAAAAATTAAATTCAAGTGTTGCAAGCAGAGGAACACTTGCAAATGTTTCATTTAATGGTAATAATGCAAGTATTGTTATGAGTCCAAATTATGCTACCCCCGTAATAGTAAGATACAGTAGTGAAACTGGGCAAAATGAAATGAAATATAATGTTGAAAGAAATGGAACTCCTGTTTTAACTGGCGGAAATTTATTATTTTGGACAGGCGCTGCAAAAAGTAAAAATTTTTACGGAGGAAATGCTGTTGAAACATATAATGACAGTCCAGATTATTTACTTGATAGTGGAGATGAATATGGGTTTGTTTGGCAAGACGTTACTCACCCAGGAACTATGTACTTAAAAACAATAATTTACACTCCAACAAATGCAAGATTTATGCTTGTTGCAAAAGATTCAAAAACAAGTTTTTCAACTACAAATAGTGGTTTTGCTCCAAGAGCAGAACTTGTTGGAATAAATCAAATGAATTATAATTCTGAATTTGGTGGAAGTTCACTAACTAGTATAGAAGATTTATTTGATATGGTTAGAAATCAACAAGCATGTATTACAAATGATGGAAGTATAGCAAGCTTTTGGTGGAACCCTCGCGTAATTGCAACTACAAGTGGAAGCATAAATAGTCTAGAAAACATTGAAGTTAGTTTAATTGAACAAAATTAATAAAATATTTGTATAAAATCAATTAGCAAATCTTTTAAATTCTAAAATTATTATACTACTATGTTTAATTTGTTTTTAGATGCACCACAATTTCTTTTTCTAGGAGAACTTGGCGGAGACATGATTTTTGTTTTAAAAATATTTACACTCCTTGCAATATTTGCTTTCGTAACACAAAACCTTGGCAAGGGACCTGTTGGAATATTAATAATGTTAATAATTTCATGGTTTGTTATATTTGATTACTTTTTATTTTTCGGCGGAATTTATGTTCTTTATATGTTAATGGCACTTGGTTTTAGCGGAATAATAATTGATTTCTTTTTTGTTAATCCTGGCCAGCATGGCAGCGGAGAGAAACATCCTGGTGCACCAAATAGTGGTGCTGATGTTCTTGCAAGACAAAATCAACTTCAGAGGTTGAGAGGAAGATGAATAAAAATCAAAGATTTTCAGTATTTGTAAAATCCAAAAGGGGTATTTTAAAATGAATAAAAAATTATTTTTTTATATTTCTAAAATACTAAGGAGAACTTTAAAATGAATTCAAAAGGAAATTTACTAATTATAATTGCTCTTGCAATAATTGGTTCGGTAATAATACTTCCATTGTTAATGACAGTATTTGAACCACTAAATATTATTGTTAGAATAATACTTGCATTTACTATTATTACAACAGTAAGAGGATACCTTGGAAATGGAGCACTAACCATATTAATTAGTGGAATTTTAATTTATTTCTTAGTTATAAAATGGTGGTGGGTTGCTTCACCTGTTTGGCTTTTTACAATTTTTATTGGTTTAAATATATTTGGAATGATAGTTTGGGGAATTGGAACAACAATGCGACCAAGATAACAATTATATTATACAAAATATATATTTATTATAGGAAAATATTAGTAATTAAAATAGGTTAATATTATGGCAACATTTGATTTTTTAGGCGCAATAAGTGGAGGGGACATAGCCCTTAGTTTTGCACTTGTTTTAATGATAATTTATTTCCTATGGTTTTTTAATTGGGGTAAAAAACAACTTGGAACAACTTATGGTTTATTACTTGCAATAATACTATTTTACTTAACATTTTTCTTATACCCAGACCTTGTATGGATACCATTCCTATTATTTTTATTTGCTACATTTGGTAAAGAATTCCTTGAGATAGTGGGCAGAAAATAGTTGATTTTTATGGATTTAATGAATTATTTAGTGTCAATAATTATAATTGGAGTAGCTATTCAATTTGGGGAACTTTGGATGAGCATAGGTGCAATCCTAATACTAATTGTTGCTTCAAGAGATGTGAAAATTACTTTTTTATTCATTATTTCATTTATAGTTTTTTATTTCATAAACGGAATTGGAATGAAAGAATATTGGTTATTTGCAGTTATTGGTCTTGTTGCACTTGGTTTTATTTTAGGAATTGATTCAGGACAAGAACAACCAACTGATCCATACGCAGGCCTTATGGGAGGAATGGGCGGTGGATACTAGATGGGAAATCAAAAAAAAATTATAATAATTATTGCATTTTCTATAACTGGTTACTTAGTTTATATAAGTCAATTTTGGATAGCGTTTACTTTATTACTTATAATTTTACTTACAATGGATTATTTATCAAAATCAACTTTTGACAACGCAAATTCTGAATTTAAAAAAGCACAAGGAAGTTTTCCAGAAGGAAAATTAAAAAAATATTCAAAGGATACTGGTTCAACAATTCTTAAAGCTTCAAAAAAAGATTTAAATAAAACTGTTGCTGCAAGAGATGAAGCAGATAAAAAACTTGTTAAAGGATCAGAAAACTTTTTTTCTGAACTAAAAGATATTTTCAAATGACCGCTTCATAATATGAATGACATTAAAGTATGTGCTACCAAAGGTACACCTCGTACCCACCAGGCGAAACTGGTGTGTTATTTCTTCATTTCAATTTCTGTTAATATTTTTCTATTAACATCAAGTATTTGTTTCATTAAACTAGAAAGAGCATCGATTTTTGCATTAAGCTCAGCAACTGAAGTAGTAGCACTATCAATTTTTTTTGAATGGTCATCAATATTTATTCTGCTTGTTGAATCATAAACTGTTTTTTTAACATCATCAACTTTTCTAGAAATTTCATCAATCCTATCATATTGGTCATTAAGCATATTGTGTGTTGTTGCGTCATGAAGATCACGAACCTGCGACTGTGTTTCAAGCTCTGCCTTTACATTTTTTAAATCATTTAACTCATCGTCATCTTCAACATTACTTTCATCAGAAGAATCGCTTAAACTGGAATCATTTTCCGAGTTTGAACTGGATTTAATTTGTGAAAGCATTTGTCTTGATTTCTCTTCATCAAGACCTATGTCTTTTAATGTTGAAACAATTGTATCATCATCAATTTCTGCTTCAAGCATTCTTGCAATTGTATCTTTAACTACTTGTTCATTAACCATTCTTATCACTCAAATTAATTTACTATTTTTATGCCATATTTTTTTGCAAGATCTAAATTCATTTGATTTAGCTCTCTTAATCTTTCCATTTTTCTTTTTAATTCAATCTTCTCAGCATCAGTTAAACCAGAACTTCTTAATTGTGCGTTTGTTTTGTCAACCGAACGACTTATTGATTTTAAGGATGCTAAAATACTTCTTCTTGCAGAAGGCAGTCTTTTCTTTTCAGCTAAGAACCTAGCCTTGCTAAAAGAAACATAACCTGGCGTACCAAAATTTCTAAGCATAATACAATTAATATTACAGAATATAAAAACCTTATTATATTACAAAAACATAAATATTTGACTTTTAGGATGATAAAATGGATTTTAAAATTGATTTTGGCCCATGGGAAACAATATTTAATGGGGACTTTATGAAACACCAAACTCAAATTTTGGTTAATCCTGAAAAGTTTTTTTTAATAGTAATATACGAAAAAGATGCTACTGGAAATGAAATTGGAGCTGTTTTTCAAGGATATAAAGCAATGGTTGCTAAAGGAAACATTGATTCTTTTATTACGACAATACCAAAACCAATTCTTGGAATAACTAAATCAAATGGAGAGCAAACAAAAAAAATGATTTTTATTTCATTTAGCCCAATTTATGTTAATTTTAAACAAGAAGATTTTATAAGAAAAGTTGATAATTCAATAAAAAAAAGTTATAATGAGATAGATAATGTTATTGAACTTGCAAGATCATCTGGAATTAAAATTGAAGATACAACAGTTGCAAGAGAAGAAGATTATGCACCAATTTTATCAGATCCAATGATAGCAAGACTTTTGATTAGCGGGCTTAGAAAAAGTTCACTTGAACTTGTTGACCTGCCAACTAAAAAAATAGAAGAAACAGATAATGCAATACAACTTGGTTTAAACAAAAAAAGAGAAATAATAAAAGAAGAAACAAAAAATCTTTATAGAACAATAATTTCTGGAGAAAATAAAATAAGTTTAAATTATGCAACTTATATTATAAATGAAAATTTATTACTTGATAATAATGCAACAATAATATTTGATGAAGATGACTATTTTACTGGAATTGGAAATGCTTCAAAAAATGAAGATAGTTTAAAAGAAAATCTTGTTGAGTATGAACCTGCTGGTTTTCCAACTAAGAAATTTGTTGTTAAAAAGGACATAAAAGTATCTCTTAAAAGTTGTGATTTTAACTTAATATTAAAATTATTTAACACTAATGATATTGAACTTGAAAAAATATTTTTAGAAAACAAATTTGAATTTAATACTCCAAAAGAAATAATAGAAAACTTAAATAATATTAAATATTTGAATGATTTTCAAAAACTAAAAATCGAGAGATTACTAAATATTTTTGATAATAATTTTTCGGATTTTTTTGGAAATGAGATTGATACTTTTGAGTTAACTAAAAAGTGGTCAGATAAAATTGGAAGAAGTTCAATAATTAATATGAATGATTTAAATAATTTAGAAAGAATAATTTTTGTTGATTATTTTTTAAATTTGGTAAAAGTGAAAAATGAGACAATAGAAAAAGTTATTTTAATAATTCCAAATATTGATAATATTCTTGAAGCACAAAAAGAAAAATTTTTGTCACAAATTTCATTACTTGAAAATAGGGGGTTTGGTTTTTTAGTTGGTTCAAAAAAAATGCCTTTTGAATTTAAAGAAATAACAACAACCCAAATAAATATTGTTAATGGAAATGATGTGGCAGTTTTAACTAAAGGAAACAGAAGTTATAGAGTTAATCTTAGACCAAGCTTAAGTGGAAATATAAAATACTAGTAAACAAAAACAGTTTTTTAACAATTATTTTTTACTTCTTTCTATCATGTCTTTAACTTGGCTTATTGTAGTAAATTCAAGAGGATTTATTGAATCAATTACATATTTTAATTCTTTTAAATCTGCTTTTGAAACAACATTTGTTTGAAGTTCTGATATTTGAGCCTCAAGTATTTCAATTTTCTTTTTTAATTGATCAACTTCGGCAGAATTTGCACCATTTACGGCTTCTTCTCTTGGAGAATTTATTCTTTCTTCAAGATTCTTTATTTTTTTATTTAATACTATCAAATTTCTTCCAAGAATTTTTTCATTACGAACAACATATTTTATTTTTTGAGTAATTAGTAAAATACTTGAATTAAGTGCACGAATATCTTCCATTACTCCACCTCTCATTTGTGGTAAAGCTCCTCTTTGTGGCACTTGCTGTGCATTTTGTGGACGATCTCTTCTTGGCATAAAATCAACTATTTAAATATGCTGTTTAGCTATAATAAAAAGGTTATTGATACTTAAAAGATTATTGTATGAGCATTAAAAAAAAGATTTTTACGCTTCTTAATGTAAGCCATGAAACAGATGAAGAAAAATCTTTCATAAAATTATTTGTAAAAAATAATAAAGAAAGTTTTTGGCTTTATGATAAAAAATTCAAACCTTATTTATACATAACTATTCGTGGTGAAAAAAAAGAAATTTTAGAAAAAATAAATATTTTAAAAAATAAAAAATTTTTTGACAAAGAAGAATTTACAATTAATAAAATAGAACAATTAAATAAAAAGAAAAACAATGAAGAAGTACTAAAAATTTGTTTTAACAAAGTTAGTCACTTAATTAGCGCAAGACAAGAATTTAATAAAATGGGACTTAATAAGTACGAGTATGATATTAATTTTTCAAAAAGATATTTAATAGATAATTCTCTTTGGCCAGGTAGAGAAATAGAAATAGAGTTTAAAGAAGAAAATAAGGAAATTATTAATTTAAAACAACTTGACAGTATTGGCGAAATTAGTATTGGTAGTTTTGATCTTGAAACTTGGAGTGGCGATAAATTTGAAATAGGTCTAGAACCAATAATAATGACTGCACTATCAAAAAAAGAAACTGACAAAGGCAATTATTTTAATAAATTAGTTTCATATAATACAAAAAAAGTTGATGGATTAACTATTGTAAATGATGAAGAAGAACTAATAGATATTTTAAATAAAGATATTAATGAACTTGATTTTATTGTAACTTATAATGGAGATAATTTTGATTTTCCTTATGTGAAAAAAAGAGCTAATAATTATGACAAAG
>CAZOVD010000028.1:0-11581 GCA_964583285.1 uncultured archaeon | reverse complement strand
TATATTCAAGTATTATATTTATTAAATAATAAATTATAAATGCAATAATAACTAAGCGTGTTACTTTGAGCATTTTCTTATTACTAAATTCAAAACTTTTTGCTAGTATTTTTTTACCATCTTCTTGTGTCATTGCTGGGAAAATAAAAATAATTTTTGTTATTGCAAATAAAATAATTATTAAAAAGATAATTGGCATTATTATTAAATTTAAAAAATTTGAAATTAAATTTCCAAAAATATTTCCTATTAATGAAATTACATAAGTTAAAACTATTAGTAGTGTGAAGAAAACAAAACCAGTTATGTATAATAAGACACTTACTTGTACTGCTTTTTTCCATTCAAGTACTGATGTATTAACTGCATCAGATAATTTTTCTAGATTTGCAACTCTTGAGAGAATAGCAAGTGCAATAGTGCTTAAAGTTAACATTAATAACCCAAGTAAAATTAATGAAACAAGCTCAATAGGATATTGTGTTAATATAATAAAACCAATATTTTCATTTGTAAATTGATTTCCAAAAAGAAAGATGTCACTAAGTGGTCTTTGAAGTATTAAACCAATAAAATTATCTAAAAATAATGATAGTACACTAATAATAAATGCGGGTAATAAAATAAGTGGATTAAAAACTATACTTTTGATTGATTTTTCTATTGAACTTAATATCATAAAAATCACTTTATTTAAGTACTGGCTAACAAACCATAATTTTTGATTATTTAGCTAATACTGATAATATAAGGATTAGCTCTTTATTAAACTTTTGTAAAATTAAAAATAATTATAATTTTGAATTTATCCAATATTTTCAGTCTAAATTTTTGAGCTTTAACAAGCTTTTAAAAACTTTCCTTTCACCTTTTGTTTATATATGCTATTTATTTAATGGCAATTGGTGAGCAAAATGGAATTTCCAAAAGAAAAAAAGATTTATTGTAAAAAGTGCAAAAAACACACTAAACATAAATTAAAAGAGTTCAAATCTGGTAAAGGAAGAACTTTAGCAAAAGGAAATGTTCGCCACGAAAAAAACACTGCTCATGGATATGGTGGAAGATATAAATATGTTGCAACTGTTAAAAAACAAAACAAAATACCTACATTTGTTGGAGAATGCAGTGAATGTAAAACAAAAGTGCCATATTCACTTGGAAAAAGAATGAAAAAAGTTGTTCAACAATAAAACTTTTTAAAAAATAAGAGAAATTTTTATTAAATAATATTATTTAATTCTTTACTAATTAATATTTGTTATGACTTTTAATAATTCACTATTATTAATATTAAAACAAAATCAAGGTATAGAATTTAACGAGCTTTTTTTAAGGATTTCTTCAAGATATAAAAATACTAATTCTGCAAAAGCTGCACTTCTTCGTGCATTAAAAAATTTAGAATCTCTTGGGCAAGTGAAAAGAAGAGAATCTAAAATTTTTATTACAGATAAAGGATTGTTGTCAATAAATGTTGATATGAAAGAAAAACTTATTTTAAAACTCAATACTGCTTTTAGAAAACCAATTGAGAATGTTGAAGAAATAGTTCAACTTTTAATTGTTTTAAGTGAAAGAGCTAGTGAAAGTAGTGATTTGCTTTTTAGTGCAAAAGAAAATTCTGAATTTACTATAAAAGATATTAGTAATTTACAAGATAATATTACAAGATATCAAGAAAAACTTGAAAAAATGCGCGCACTTTTAGGAGTCCAAGAAGAAAAATTCCGCGAACTTAATTTTATTGATTCAAAATCATTTGATTTTGATTTGAATTTTTTAGAAAAATGCAAAAAAAATTTAAATGGTGAAAAATTAATCGTCGAAACTATGGATTCTGATTTTAAGGGAGTTATTCCAGAGATTTTTTTAAAAGAAAATAGAATAAATGTTGATAACGAGTTTATGCCAAAATTTTTTGAGATAGCACTTGAAAATCCACTTGTTAAAATGACTTTTTATTTGCCAGAAATAAAGTGCATTATTTCAAAAGGAACAGCTTTTTGTTTTGGGGATTATAAAAAATTAAAAGAATTTTAAAATTTTATTTATTTATGATTTGTTTTCCGTTTATTGCATCAATCATAACAATTCTTTCTTCACCAGTTTTCTTTTTTAATACCCCTTCCCAAATAGGTAAAAATAATTGGCTAATTTCTCTAATTGTTATATTGTGCCATAATTTTTTCACAATTTCCGCAGCATCCTTATCACTAAAGTTTGGTTGTAACATGCCTATGCTTTCAACTTCAATAATTGGTCGTCTACCAATACTTGAAAGAATTCCATGAAGTGGTGATGGTGGTAAATCAAGTTCTTTTTTTAATGAAAAATAAAAATCATCTTTAGTTCTTGTAGTAATAATTAAATCTTTTTTTGAAAGATTATCAAGAATCCTTTTAATATTTCCTTGTTCCATTTGCATTTTTTCTGAAAGTGATTTTAAATCATGTTTGTCATCTAAAAGTTTTACTAATTGTATTTCAGCTTCATTTAAATCTTTTAATATAAAAAGTCCATTACTTTCAACAAGTTTTCCATTCTTGTCATGTATAAATTCGCAAGTTAAAGAATTTATATATGCCTCTCCAATTTGAAAAGCATCTTTTTGTGAAAAATAATTATACTTTACCTTATATAACACACCATATTTCAAACTTAATCTATCAAGGAACTCTTCTTCACCAAATAAACCAAATCTTTTTTTAAGTCGTAAGTTAGCTAATGCAATTCTTGCATCATGTTCTTCAATACTTGCTTTTAATGCAGTTAATTCAATGCTACTTTCAAATTCATCATCAGTAGTTTTATTTTTATTTGTTTTAGTGTCATCTAAAATTTCTTCTCCAGTTTCACTTTCTATAACTTCGTTAATACTACTTTCCTCAATACTTTCTTTATTGTTTTCTTCTGATTTTTTCTGATTTTCAATTTGCATTTTCTTTTTTTCTTCAATTAATTTTTCATTTTCAATTTCTTTTAAAACATCTTTTGCATAAATATTGTTTTCGTCATAATCAATACCTTCTTTATCTAAAAGTGCTAATAATTGTTCTATTGTTACATTTTTATTATAAGTTGCATTAAGTGTTTCAAGAATTTGTTCCATTAGAGTTATTTTTATTATTGGGTCTTTTTCAAGTTTACTTTTAACAATATTTATTGCAAGTTTTTGAACTTGATCATCATTTAAATTATGTTCAACTTTAACTGTTTCCGCATCACGTCCTTCGTGTTGACTCATTCTTGGGCGTATGTTCATTACAAAAGCACGGGTTGTTGTTTCTTGTCTATCTCCAGTTAAGGCAGTTCCTACTGGGAGAGTTTTAATAAAATTTGGTTTTTTATACATGCCAGGAATAATTGTTGGAGTTCTTTTTTGTATTGCTTTAACATCATCATCAAAAACTAATTTATGCGCCATTATTACATCAAGTTGACTTAAAACTTTTGAATCAATTGCACTTGGTTGCTGGGTAGCAAAAACTAGTGATAGGCCTGGCCTTCTTCCTTGTTTTACATACTCTACAATTGCATTACTCGCTGGGGTTTTTTGATTCCCACCTGGAATTAATGTGTGTGCTTCATCAATAAAAAGCCAAGTTGGAGGCACATTTATTTCAACAAGTTCTTCTCCACTATTATCATCAAATTTTCCAGCAGCTTCTCGTCTTGTAGAAAGTTTTCTAGCTGAAAGAAGACGTCTTGCAATAATTCCAATTACAAGTGCACCAACAGTATCATCTAAAAATGAAGTGTCAAGTATTGTCATTTGTCCAGCTCTTGAAAGTAAACTTAGCGGAGTTCCACTTTCATCAAATATTCCCCACGATTTTGCTGCATCAAATCTTGAAACAAGTGCACGAATAGATTCTGGTTTATAACCCTTGCTTCCACCATTAATTTCGTTATCATTATCAAGACAATAAATTAAATCATCAAGTGAATAAGTATTTTCTTTTCCACGAATATTTTTTGGGTTTTCTTCATCTACTGTAGTAAAACCTTTTCTTACTTTTTCAAGAACCTTATCAAGTAATAATCCAACTGGAGAAAATCTATCCATTCCAAAAGTCAAACACCAATCTTCAGCTGTTAAAAGCGAAGGTTGTATTGAAAAAGTTGCATCAAATGTACTTTTTGGAACGCTTGATTTCATCCCAACTGGTATGAAAACTTTAATATTATCAAGTCCCCTTGGCATTATTTCCCAATCTGCAAGCATTTCAAGTTCTTTTTCATCTTTATTTGGGTGTTTCATTGACCAAAAAACACCTATTGGGTCAACTACAACTATTCCAACATTTTTATTTTTAATTGCAAGCTCTTCAGCAACAACTCCAAGAACATAACTCTTTCCACTACCACGAGCACCGCAAACAAAAACAACGTGTGGGTTAAGACCATCAAGATAAACTGGTTTGTGATGAAGATCTTCTTCACTAACTCTACCAACAAATAATCCAGCTTCTTCTCCATATTTTGTAAGAATACTTTTCTTTCTACCAATATATGCATGTCCTGATTCTGCATGTTCTAAAAATCCAAGTTTTGGTTTTATTTTTATTTGCGAATCATTATTTTCATTTTTTTCTTCATCATTATTTTTATTTGTTATTTCTTCTTTGAAGATTAAATTTTCACGAGTTCCTTCTTCTTTTAATAATTCACTTTCTTTAACTGCCAAATTAGCTTTATTTTTTATAACATTTTTTATAATATTTTTTTCAATGTCAGTAGCTTTTGTTATAGGTTTTTTTGCATCTTCTTTTTGACTTTCATCAACTTCAATTTTTAAGTTTAATTTTCCAGTAGTTTCTTTTTTTTCTGAGTTTAAAATTTCTTTTCCATTTTCAATACTTTTTTTAAGACCATCTTTAACCATCTCATCATAATTAGTTTTTTTCTTTTTCTTGCCAAGTTTTTCATCTAAAATTATTTTTTTTTCTTTTAAATCATCATCTTCTTTTTTTTCAACGGATAATGATTCTTTGTCAATCATTTCAGTATCAACAAATAGTTCTGGTTCGCCATCCACATCAACATCTGCTTTTTCATCAATTTCTTCTTCATCGTCATCATCTTCTTGAGTTTCTTTTGAATTATCATTAATTTTTGCATCTTTTTGTTGTTTTAATTTTTCGGCTAGTTTTTTCTTAGCTTCTTTTTTTTCTTCATCACTACCAAAGACTTCTTCAAATAAGTCATCTTCTTCTTCGTAAATAGAATCATTTTCTTTATTTTCTTCTGCCAAATTAGCTCACTTTAATATATTCAATAATAAAAGGTATTTTGTGTATAAAAATCTTACTTGTTTTGTTTAAATACTCTATTTAAGGCAAAGGTTATATATTTGTGTAATTACTTTGTTATTATGCTAAAATTAGTTATTATTCTAATTCTACTTTTTAATTTTTTATTATTTGGTTGTGTTGAAAATGAAACAGAAACTACTCTTGAAAGGATTAATGTTGATGGAGTAGAAAGAACATATAATATTTTTGTTCCAAAAGGAAGTGGTCCTTTTCCACTAGTTTTTGTTTTGCATGGTGGAGGTGGAAATGCACTTAATGCAGAAAGAATGTCACAAATGACTCCTCTTGCAAAAGAAAAAAATTTTATTGTAGTTTATCCAAATGGAAGTGGAAAATTAACTAACTCGCTATTGACTTGGAATGGTGGAAATTGTTGTGATTATGCAATAGATAATAATATTAATGATGTGAAATTTTTTCAAGAATTAATAAATGAAATAAAATCAAAATATAATGTGAATGAAAAAATGATATATTTCGCTGGATTTTCAAATGGCGCATTTATGTCACACAAAATTGCCTGTGAACTTTCAAATGAAGTTGCGGCAATTGCCTCTGTTGCTGGATCAATAGGTGTAGAAAACTGTAATGCAAGTGAAGAAGTTTCTGTTATAATATTTCATGGCACTGCTGATGAACATGTTCCATATTATGGAGGAGTTGGAAAAAAAGCAGTTGGTGGTTATAGAATTGATAATTCAGTAGAATTTACTTTTAATTTATGGAAAGAAAAAAATATTTGTGAAGAGGAAGTAATTAAGAATGAATTTGGTTCAATAGTTCATGAAAAATATTCTAATTGTGCTAACAATTCTTCAGTTGAGTTATACACAATAATTAATCAAGGACATGCTTGGCCTGGGGGTATTAATGGAATTAGATATGGTAATGTTGACCCCCCAACAAAAGAGATATCTGCAACAGATTTAATGGTAGATTTCTTTTTTGCGCATCCAAAACCTTAAACTTGTCTACTTCGCCTGTTTCGCCATGCGTAAACGAAGCAATATTTTCGTACTTTTTAGTACTTAATATAGCTGTTATTTTTTGTTATGTTTAATTTTTCATTACTTTTTTAAATAGAATGATAAAAAATAATATTGTGTTGGGAGTTAACCAGATAGAAAATTCTTTCTGGCGCAAGAGAATCTGAATTAAGATTTTTGAGCGGGGAGGCACAAGTTATATCGTTTATCGATTCCCTAACTTGTCCTCTTTTACATTTATATTTCTTTTTTTTAGTAAATTCATTTTTATTACTTTTCCTTTTAATTATTTTATGGAACTAAAAGTTGTTTGTTCTGATAAAAATTTAATGCCAGAATATATTTATGATAATGCTGCTGCTTTTGACTTAAAAGCAAGCGGAGAATTTATTATAGATCTTGATAATGAAAGAAAAGAAGTGAGTTTTGAAGAGTATATTCTAAAACCAAATGAAAGAGTTTTAGTAAAAACAGGTTTAAAACTAGGTTATCCAAAGGGCACTTGGGGAAATATTCGTGGAAGAAGTGGGCTTGCCTTAAAAAATGGAATATCTATTTTAGGTGGAGTAATTGATGAATCATATACTGGAGAACATGGAGTAATAGTACTTAACACTTCAAGTAAAAATTTTGTTATAAAAAAATATGATAGGATTGCACAATTAATTATTTGTTCATACCATCATCCAAATATTGTTCTTGTTAGTAAATTAGATGAAACAATTAGGGGAGAGAAGGGTTTTGGTTCTAGTGGAAAGTAGCATTTTTGCTTTTTTTTTTCAAATTCTTATAAAAATTAGATTTAAATACTCAAATATTCTATTCTTTTTAATAGTAAAATTTTAGGAGATGATTAAATGGGACTATTAAACGTATTAAAAAAACCAACTGCAAAAAAGAAAGCCTTTGGAGGATATTGTATTTCTTTTAAAGGAAGAACTGAAACAATGGAAGATGTTTTTGGTTCAACTGATTTAGCTCCAAGTGAAATGACAAAAAAACTTTGGGCATATGTAAAGAAAAATAATCTATCTGGAAAAAAATAGTTTTTTTATAAATTTGTGCTCAAGAATTTTTTGAGCACATTTTTCTAATCTTTGTTTTAATATTTTAATTTAATAAGTATTTTTTTAGAAACTAATTATATTTATATAACGAAAAAGTAATAATAATACATGAAAAGATTCAATTTTTTAATAATTTTACTTGTTTTAATATTTTTTACTATAAATGTTTTATCAGCAGATTATCAGTGTACTTTTAAAAATCAAGGGCAAGTAAATTGTAATGTGGCTAGTGCTGCAGATACATTTTGTTACCTAGCAGGCCCAGGGCCAGTAGCAAATAACCCAGCAACAGCAGTTTCTTGTACAAATAATTCACCATCTGGAAATGGCACAATAGTTTGTCAATTATCAAATTATTCTGGAAATGCTAGTTCACTTAATTGTAGTAATTCACAGTATTTCTTATCAGGCCCTTCATTAGTTTCTTCTCAAACTTCACAAACACAAAACTGTCCTTATATAGATTGTTCAATAAACCAAGTTTCTTGCGCATCATCTTCAGCATATATGAAATGCGTTCCTGATCCAAGTGATCCAAGATGTAATAAATGGGAACCTACTGCTTGTGTTGGAGGAGGTAGTTGTTTTTCAAGTACTACTACTCAACTTGCAACTTGTATGGGAGTAAATCCAAATACATTAACTTCTGAAAATGGAGTTTATTTTGTTATTGAAAATAAACCAGTTCAACAAAACCAAGAAATTCAAAAACCAGAAAATAATCAAAAAGAAAAATTTTTTGGAAAGGATTATGATCTTTTTGAAGAAGATTTAAAACAACTTATTGAATCTTTTGGAATTCTTGATAGTTCAAGAATCAATATAGTTGATCAAAAAAATAATTCTACTTATGGATTAATAATTAAAAATAGTAAAATAGAACAATTTAGTTTTAGGGAAATAGAAAACCCTAATTATAGAATAATTGTAAATGAAACTGCATTTGATGCACTAGTTTTAGCTCCAGACTTTAAAGAAGAAGCAAAAAAACAATTAAAACTTGGAAATATAGTTGTTGAAGGTGTTGGTTTAATAGAATTTTTTAATGTTTTTTTATTAAATATCTTTTTATCTTTTTGGAATTTTTAATTTTTATTTATTAAAAATCTCATCATTTTTTCTTTTTTTTTTCAATTTCTAAACTTTTTTAAATACTCGCTATCTTAATTTTCTTGCGAAGGTGGCAGAGTGGTCAAATGCGCCTGCCTTGAGAGCAGGTTCCTTACGGAGCGGGGGTTCAAATCCCTCCCTTCGCGTGAGTACAATGGGTTATATATATCTACCACTTTCGGACTACTTTTTAAAAGGTTTAAAAATTTAATTTTGTTTTAAATTAATATGGAAAAATGGTTGAAAAGTGTTATTTTAGGGGCTTTTGTCTTTGCTTTGATTGTAGCTTTCTTTTCATATGGTTTAGAAACGCGTTCAATTGTGAAATATAATATTCAAAGTTGTCCAGAAGCTATTCAATATTCATCAACATCTAATATAAATATTAATCTTGGAATACAAAATTCAGGGAATAGTGATGCTAGCATTTTTATAAATTTAAATGGTACTAACATTGACTTTGAAGTAGAGAATAAACCATATATTGATAATGATATGAATGGAAAAATTGCAATTAATTTAAATTTACCAAAAAATATGACTAATTTTGATTACTCTCATTCAGTTAAAGGAATTGTTAAAAATAATTCTGACAACTTTGAGTACTTTGTAACTATTGACAAGAAAACACCACTAACAATATCAGGTGTTGTTAATTTGATTTTTGGTGAGGTCACCCCAATTTATCCAACAGTTTGCAGGTATGAAAAATCAGGTAATGAATTTATTTTATTAGAGTGATTGTATGACTAGAGATATTAATCAAACAAATACAATGGAGGGAATGAATGTTTCTGGCTCAGGAAATACTTTCAATCAGACTAATGTTGCGAGCGATAATTCAGTAACTTATCCAATCTCAAAACAGGACAATTATCTTGGTGAAATGTTATCAAATTGGGTTTTAACAATTCTTGGTGAAAGGAATACATTAATTACCGCAATAGTTGGATTGGTACTTGCTTTTGGAAGTTTTTTAAATTATTTATATGATGTAATTGCTTTTATTTCAAAAGAAATTTCTATGGGAGTCGGAATTGTTACTCTTTTTATTGGATTGTTTATGCTGGTTGTACTTCAATTTAAAGACAAGTCACATTGTAATAAATGTGGTAAGGACTGGGCTTTAATAGAGACTGGAGAACCTTATGCTAAAGAAGTAAAAGCACATGATGGAGTGCATATACAAGAATTTAGAAAATATAAGTGTCAATTCTGTGGAAATGAAATTGATACAAAAGAAAAATTTTTTAAACAATATTCAAAAGATAATTGACTTTGATTTAATCTGTACACAGCTTTTTATCAAAACATTTTTTCCTTCCTTTCTTTTTGTTATAAGATTGTGTTTTTCAAGTAATTTGACATAGTCGGCACATTTTGTGTAAGAAAGTTTTAGTTCATCACTTAGTTGTGTGATACTAAGTTCTTTGTTCTGTGTTAATTCTATTATTTTGTATCTGTTTTTATTTGACAGGACTTTGATTTTTTCATATAATTTGGACATTACACTGATTTTGGCGTAAGGTTTATATTTACATTCAACACCAATATTGGAGTAGTGATTATATGAAAAAAGTTATTATATTGAGTTTAATCTTAGCATTTATCTTAATTTTTGGGTGTATTAATATAAATGTGGACAATCCAGAGCCACAAGAAAACAATAGTAACCTATCTAACAATAATAATACTGACTGGACAAATAATACATCTGATTGGACAACTGATTATGATAATACAATTGAACAACCAGTTGCAATAACTGTTAGTGGTGTTGGTCAATATCAAGAAATAAACGAAACAAAAGATGTAAGATTAGTTATAAGTGGCATAGATAATGAAGTCTTCGTACATGATGGAACTAATGTAATTCAATTAACCATGAGTGGTATTAGGAACACAGTTTCTTTACCAAAAGACAATACTCCCCAAGTAGTAAAAAGTGGAGTAGACACTGTTATTACTTATAGACAATCATAAAATTTTTTCTTTTACTTTTTCATATATTTTAAAGTTCTTATCTGATTTTGCGTTTTGTTTTAAGTAGTGTAGGGTTCCTTTTGAATAGCCGAGCTTTTTCCATTCTGTATAATTCATTTCAAGTATTTTTTGTCTCATTTCTTCTGTATCAATTCTTTCTAACTCTGTTGTTACTTGAGTAAAATCAATTGTTTTTCTTGTTCCATTAAAATAATAGAAGTTAATTCTATTTTAAATGTTATTACAGAAAGTTCCTGCATTTTTAGGCATTAGTTTTGGCTACTTAAATGCAAAGTCATTATAAAGATTAAAACAGAAAAATAAAATATAATATTAAATAAAAAAAGAATATTAAACTAATAAATAAAATTGATACGCAAAGCGAATATAGAATTTCTTTTTTTTGATAATGTGAGTTTTGTTTTAAACCAATTGTTATTGTTGCACCTAAAAATGAAAATAAACTTATTATTAGAATAATTTTTGCAAAAAGCGGGTCTTTTTGAAGAAATGAACTTGCAACAGTTAAAAAGGCAGCACTTATAAAAAATAATATTGTACTTAAATTAGTTATTTTTTCTTTATTCATTTTATTTTTTCTATTATTTCTTATTGCATCAAAACTTATTGTTACTGCAATTAATAATGTCCACAATATATACAAAACTGTAATGGTATTTGTATCAGTTATTATTGATTTTTTTATTAATTCAAAAAATATTATTCCAGCTAATACTAATAATAATTTAAAAATTAAAAATATTATAAATACAATAAATATAATTTTAACTTCTTGTTTTTTCATATAAAATAATTTAAACAAAACTAATAAATACTCCTTCGTTTATGTTATTATAGAGTATGTTATATTTTAGTAATTTGCACTAGTTGTATGTTATTACTCCCTTCGCGTGGCTATGCGTTAATCCTCAAGTTGTAATATGATACTTTATTTTGCTTCCTAAATGATGTATTATTATTATAATGTTTACTTCCTAAATATAACACATTTTGTAAAATTTCCAATTGCTATTTTACCAAATAAGCTCTTTTAGTGCCTTTATTATTACTTTTGAACTATTTTAGGTTACTTCCTAATTAAAGCAAAAATAGTCTA
>CAZOVD010000027.1:0-11626 GCA_964583285.1 uncultured archaeon | reverse complement strand
AATAATTAGATTTATCTATATATTTTATTATCTAAAAACAAAATTTAAAGAGCAAAGAAATTTGCTCTATTCTTTTTTTTAATTTTATTTTTTATAATATTTGCTTGATGAGTTTATCTTCTCGCCAGCATCATCACTAAATGATAGTCCAATCTCATCCTTTAATACATATTCTGGTATGTTTGTAATATCACGGTCGCCCCCATTAACAAAAACAAGTTCTGCAGTAGGATATTTTTCTCTAATACTTCTAAGTGACTTGCAAACACTTCTATCTTTATCAATACTTAAAAATATTTCATCAACATATCTAATAGCACCAACAATTTTAATTCTAATATTTTCTGTCATAAAGGGCTTTCCTTTCTTTAAAGAAGTTTGATAATCATTATTAATAATCACAATAAGTTTGTCACAGTTCTTTTTAGCATTCTCAAAATATTCTATGTGTCCATTATGTATTGGGTCAAAATATCCACTAACAATATTTATTTTCATAAATTAAGAAAATTATTAGTTATTATAAGTTAATTGGTTTGTTTTTAAAAATAGTTTAATAAAAGCCTTCGGAGGGATTCGAACCCCCGACCTCAAGTTTACAAAACTCGTGCACTACCACTGTGCTACGAAGGCATTTTACTAATAATTAAATTCAACTTAATTACCTTTTAAAAACTTCCCATTATTTGTAGTATTTGCAATATTTGTACAATTTAACAAAGAAATTTGCCCTAAATAATATTTAATTGACAATTCTAAAGCTTTTTCAATTCTTTTGTTTTTAGTTAATTATGGAGTTAAATAGATTAACCACTAAACAAGAAAGTAAGATTTGTCTTTCTTGTGGAGAGTGTTGCAAGCGCTATAATATAACAATACTTCCAAGCGAAGCTAGTGTTATTGCAAAAAAATTAAAAATTTCAAAGAAAAAGTTTTTAGAAGAACATTGTGAGTTATTTGTAAAAGTTTTTCCAAAAACTACTCCTGGTGTTCTTACTTGTCCGACTGCATTTTTTCCAAAAGAAATTGGAGATTTACTTTATAATGAATTTAATTATGTTCCCGCAGGTTTTTTTGTTGTTCCTCAAATTTCATTAAAAAGGAAAGAAAATGGACATTGTAGATTTTTAAATTCTGACAATACTTGTCAAGTTTATGATAGTAGACCAACACCATGCAGATTATTTCCTTTTATGGTTTTGCCAGGTTATGAAGAAAATTATCCATTTTGCGAATTGTTTCATAAGACAACAAAAAATTATTCAAAACAATCAAAAAAATTTCAATTTGAATTAACAAGTTATTTTAAGAAAGTTGATGAAAAAAATATGCTGGGTGTTTGGAAAAATTTGCCAAAAAAAGGAAAATTTTTTCTAAATGAACTTTTTCTTGGAGAAATATCTGCAAAACAAATTGAAAAAATTCTTTCAAAAAGAATTCGCGGATAGTAATTATTTAATTTTAATAATATGAAAGTAATAATAATTTTTTAGCTTCTATATATTTTTCTTCTAGGCTATAATTTCCATTTAAAATTTCTTTTTTATTTGCCTCATATTCTTTTGCTAATTTTGTTATAGTGCTTTCAAATATTAAAAAATCACTTGGACTTTCAACAAAAATTTCGTCAATTTGTTCAAAAACAATATTTCTGTATGTCAAATTAACATTTTTTGCTTGTGATATTATTGTTGATTCATCAAAGTCATAATATTCACTAATAAACTCTTGGTTTAATTCAAATAACATATTAATAAAAATAAAAGAAGCAAATTGTTTTATGTATAAATCTCTTCCGCCACTTTGATATATTTCAAGATCCTTTTGCTTAATCCACAAAAAATCATTTTCTATTGAATTAGCATAAAACTTTTCAGTATCATTTTCATAATCTTCGCCCATTAACCTTATTGATTCTAAAATATAATTAAGTTCAGCTTGATTATTTTGATGTATTAATTGTGCTTGTGCTAATTTTTCGTTTCCTTGTTCATCAATAAAACCCATTGACCAAATTGCAAGAATAATTATTAGTATTGATAGAATTACTCCAATAAATAAACCAGGATATTTTTTTACAAATTCTTTAAAATCAAAATCAGTGTTTTTTAATTCTCTTTTTTTTGCATTTTGATTTTTTATTTTTCTTTTTATCATGTAAGATTTAAGTACTTTAGATTTATAAGGAATTTGTTTTGAAAATAGTTTAATATTTTCTTTATAAAAAATATTTAGTATCTATAATGTTGAGGTTTATATGGTCCTTCAATTGTTACTCCAATATAATCAGCTTGTTCTTTTGTAAGTTTTGTTAATTTTACTCCAAGTTGAGCTAAATGTAGGCGTGCAACTTCTTCGTCAAGTTTTTTTGGAAGAGTATAAACTCCTATTTCATATTTATTAGTCCAAAGTTCTATTTGTGCAAGTGTTTGATTTGTAAAAGAATTACTCATAACAAAACTAGGGTGGCCTGTGGCACAACCAAGATTTACAAGTCGTCCTTCTGCAAGTATTGTAATATAATGTCCCTGTGGGAAATGGTATTGATCAACTTGTGGTTTAACATTTACTTTTTTTATTCCATTATATGTTTCTAGTTTCTCCATTTGAATTTCATTATCAAAATGTCCAATATTACAAACAATCGCAGTATTTTTCATTTTTTCCATATGTTCTATTCTAATAATATCCTTATTACCTGTGGTTGTAACATAAATATCTGCTTCACTAAGAACATCTTCTATTGTAGTAACCTCAAAACCCTCCATTGCGGCTTGAAGTGCACAAATAGGATCAATTTCAGTTACTATAACTCTTGCACCAAAAGCTCTCATTGCATGAGCACAGCCTTTTCCAACATCTCCATAGCCACAAACAACAACAACTTTTCCAGCAACCATAACATCAGTTGCTCTTTTTATTCCATCTGCAAGACTTTCTCTACAACCATATAAATTATCAAACTTTGATTTTGTAACACTGTCATTAACATTAATTGCGGGAAATAATAATTCTTTTTTTTCAAGCATTTGATATAATCTATGAACTCCAGTAGTAGTTTCTTCACTAACTCCTTTAATTTTTTTTGCAACATTTGTCCATCTAGTTGGATTTTTTTCATACTCTTTTGCAAGAGTTTTCATAAAAATTTGGTACTCTTTACTTTCTACTGAATAATCTTTTTTAAGTAAAGTTGGATCCTTTTCAATTGCTACTCCTTTATGAATTAGCATTGTAGCATCTCCCCCATCGTCAACAATAAGGTCGGGTCCTTCACCATTTCCAAAATCAAGTGCTTTTTGTGTATATTCCCAATAATCTTCTAAACTTTCTCCCTTATATGCAAATACTGGTATGCCAGCTTTTGCTATAGCTGCTGCTGCATGATCTTGGGTAGAAAAAATATTACAAGTAACCCATCTTACATTAGCACCTAAGTGAACTAAAGTTTCAATAAGAACAGCAGTTTGTATAGTCATATGAAGACTACCCATTATTTTTGCTCCATTAAGAGGTTTACTTTCACCGTATTTTTTTCTAGTGGCCATTAAACCAGGCATTTCTTTCTCTGCAATTTCAATTTCTTTTCTACCAAATTCTGCTAAAGAAATATTTGCAACTATATAATTTTCTGTTTTATCCATTGTTTAGTTCACCAGAGTTAAATAAAATTAATTTAGCAACGCTTTTATATCATCCGGTATTGTGATAAGTCTTGCTTCTTCTTGTTCAACAACTGCTTTTGAAAAAGCACTTGCAAGTTTTCCAATACTTTCAAAATCCATTTTTTTGATTATTCCAAATAAAAATGCAGCTGCATAAGCATCCCCTGCCCCATTAGTATTAACTAAATTACTTGATTTTTCGATATTTATTTTTAAATTTTTTTCATTTGTTGAAATTATACTTCCATGTTCTCCAAGTTTTAAAACAACGATTTCACATTTAAATTTATTTTTAATAAAATCAATTGCGCGTTCATCTTCAAAACCAGTTAAAGTTTTTGCTTCAATTTCATTCATAAATAAAATATTAACAAATTCTTTAATGAAATTATTTAATTTCTCACCCATTCTTTTAATTACTCCACTATCATTAACATCAAGTGCAACAAGTACATTATTTTCTTTTGCAAACTTTGCTAGTTTTGTTGCACTTATAAAGTCAACTTCACTTTCAAGTTTATAACCTTCAATTAAAATTATTTTTGTTTTAAAATCAATATTTATTTCTCCTTCATTAATGTAATTACTTTTCCCAAGGTTTGTAGCAAAACTTCTTTCTTTATCAGGTGTAATAAAAGTAAAACATTGCCCAGTAGAACAATCTTTTTTTATAAAATAATCATTAACTCCTATTGCAAGGGTTTGCTTTTTGTATTCTTCTGCAAAATCATCATTTCCAATTCCACCAATAAATGCAGTTCTTGCTCCAAGTAAACTTATTCCTGCAATTATATTTGAAGTGCTTCCACCTGGAGAAAAAATCATTTTGGTATCTCTTAGAAGCATTGAAAGTTCGCCTGCTTTTGTATCATCAATTAATAAAAATTCTGATTTTTTTATATTATTTTTAACTAGAAATTCTTCATCTATTCTAACAATAATGTCAAGTACACTATTTCCAAAACCAACAATATCTAGTTCTTTCATAAAATAAAGAAAATAGGTTTTGTTTTTAAAAGTAATTAATTTTTTAGTTTAATTATTTTTCTCAAATTTTAAAATAGTAAAAATAGCTAACAAAATAAATATTACTAAAATTAAATTATTGTCGTTTATATTAACATTATTTTGACTTTTATATGGCTTAAAAATTTCTTTTGAACATATGTTGCAAGGTTGTTCTATTTTTGATATTATTTGATAAATTTTATTATTTTCAAAGTTTTCTGTTTTTATAAAATAATTTTTTTCTTGAGTACTACAAAATAATTTTGTATTTTCTTTTTCTTCATTTTCATCAAAAATTGTTATATCTAAATTTTCTTCTAAAAAAACTTGTATTGTTAATTCTTCGCTATCAAGTAAACAAGAGATAGTTACTACTAAACTATCATCAATAAATTCTGCATTAAAAAAATCTATTGAGTTACTTGGTGGTTGACAAGAATTGTTTTTTAACATAAATCCATCATTACAAACATGTATGCATTTATTTGTTGAACTTTTACAAGAACTTACTAATGTTGAGCCTGTATTTTCTGTTAATCCTTCATCAGATCCAATGCAAATTGTTGCATTTAAAATTTCCCCTGTGCAAAGATATTTTGTTTTATAATGTCCGCTCCAATTTGAATGATTATTTGAGTTATCTCTTGCACATAGATATAAAATTTTTTCACCAATTGGTGCAATTAATTCATCTAAATTATTTATTAATGATCCCCCACTTGAACAATTAGAACTTAGTTCGCTTGTTTGTCCTATATTTTTCCATTCATACCTAATTTCTTTTATTCCACTTCCTCCAAAATCTTGTGCATTTATTACTGCCCTTCTTTCTGAATCAAACCATTCTTCACTAGAATTTGTAGCAGATATAATTGGCGGAGTTATATCTTCACATTGATAATAAAATTCATTTCCTGTTCTAATTATTGATCCACTTAAAATTGGTAGATTATTCTGACAAAATATTTTCACTGTTCCACCATTTGTTGTTCCGCTTCCACCTCTATTATCTATTTCTCCGTTAATTATTGTATTTGGACTTTTAATTAATATTCCCCCGCCTGCTCCAGTTCCACCATCTCCGCCAGGTATTCCTCTAAAGCAATAACCATGTGTATTTATGTTTGGAGTGTTTGGACTATACCACATTGGCCAAAAACTACCACTATAATAACATGAATTCCATGTTGGATTTGATTCTCCATATCCTCCACCTAAACTGCTACCTGTTTGATGTGCGTTTCCACCATTTCCACCATTTCCACCTCTTGAAGTAGTTGCATTTCCTCCGCTTGCTCCATTTTGAGTACTACTTGATAATCCTCTTGAAAATATTTTCCCATTTTCACCTAAAATAAAATTTTCATTAGCAATAAGTTTTATTGCGCCTCCGCCGGGATTTCCTGCGCCGCCTGCGCCTGCGCCTCCACCACGATAACCATTATCAGGAGTTGTACTCCCTCCTTGTCCTCCTCGACCGCCGCCTCCGCCTGAACCCATCCAAATGTTTTCAGTTACTAAACTACTTGATGATTCGCCATTTGATTGAGATGCTCTATAACCACCATTTAAACCATTTTGTGAACTATAAGGGGTTGTATAACTTGCACTTCCTCCGTTTCCGCCATATGCACCGCCTCCTCTTCCACCTGCGCCACCATCTCTAGTTATGCTTCCGCCAGTTCCATTTAATCCTCCAGCATATCCAGTCCCACCACTTCCTCTTGTGCCACTATTATTTCCACCGTGTAGGCCCCCTCCGCCACCACCGCCTCCGCCACCACCATACCCTTTTCCAGTAGCAGTTATTGTTCCATTTATCTCTATATTTGAGGCATTAATACTAACTTCTCCACAATTAGTTCCATTATATGCTTTTACAGTTACTATAATATTTTGATTTATTATAAAATTATTAATATTAATATGATTTCCAGCAATTTCTGTATTATTAGTTATAATCCAATCCTGATTGTTATGATTTATTGTTTGTCCGCAAGCAGCACACTGAGAAGGATTTGCCGAGCAATCAATAGAAAATACAATATTAAAAAGTGTGAAAAGAAATAGTATTGTAAAAAAAATTCTAAAATTCATTTAATTAATAATAACTTTATATAATTTAATCCTTCCCATTAATCTTCATAATATAATTTTGTTTCATTCTTTTTTCTTTTTATTGCTACAAAAAATAAGACCAATTGTCCTAATTGTCAATTAGTTCAGTTATTTTATCTCCAGCAATTATCTCAGGAACTATTACCATTTTAGCGCCAGCTTTTTTTAATTTAGAAACAAATTTTTGTTCATTAGCACGAGCATAAATATCAATTTTTGGATTAAGTTCTTTTGAAGTTAGTGTAATTAAAATATTACTCTCAGTTCTTGGAAGAGTTAAAATAATTTTGGCTGCTTTTGCAATTTGTGCTTCTGTAAGTGTACTATCTTCTTCAGCATTTCCTTCTACTACTACAAATTTTTTTCTTTTAAGTGATTTTACAACTTCTTTATCATTTTCAATAACAACAAATTTTTTATTTTTGAGTTGTAGGTTGTGAGCTATCTCATTTCCAACTCTCCCGCCACCAACAATTATTATATGATTATTCATGTTACTCACAATAAAAGAATAAATTTTTGTCTTTAAATACTTTTGCAGATTACCATCAAGTAACATGTCAGCAACACTCCAAAGAACCCACCAAACAAGAAATACTCCAACAATTGCTAAAAATATTTCAATTAACCTTTCAAACATAGTACTTTCATCACTAAAAATAAATGCGAGTGTTTGAATTGTTCTAAATGCATTATCTTCTAGTGAACTTTGAGTTATAATAGTAAACATTACTGTTCCAAAAAGTACTAGAAAAACAATAACAAAAAAGAAAATTTTTATTCTTCTTGGAAATTCATCAATTTCTTTAATTTTTGTTCCGCGTGACATATTATCTATTTAATGATGTTACTTTATGTATAAAAATCTATTTTAAATTATTTTTTGTTAAGATTATGTTTTACTATTTTTAGATTACTTTAATAATTTGTCCTAATTGATTTTTATTATGGCCATTTCTATTAAAGATATTTCAATTAACATTGGTGATCGTGAAATACTTAAAGATCAAAGTATTGGGCTGCATGATGGTGCGAAGGCTGGTATTATTGGAAGAAATGGTGTTGGAAAAACCACTCTTCTAAAAGCAATTCTTGGTCAAATTGACTACCATGGTAAAATTAGTTTTGATGGAAAAGCAGCTTATTTTTCGCAACACATAGATCTTGATTTAAATAAAACAGCAAGAGAAATAATAAGTTTAAGAGCAACAGTTCATCATCAAAATGAATTTGAAGAAGAATTAAAAAAACTTGAAGAGCTTTTAGCAAAACCTGAGATTTATGAAGATCATGAAAAATTAAACAAATTAACACATAAATATTTAGAACTTCAATCTCAAATTACAAAATATAATAATAACTTACCAACTAATAAAATAAAATCAGTTTTAAGTATTTTAGAAGTAAAGGAAGATTGGCTTGATAAAAAGGTTTCACTTCTTTCAACTGGACAACGTGCAATTATCTCACTTGCACAAATTCTTTCAAGTGATGCTCAATTATTACTTTTGGATGAACCAACAAACCACCTTGATTTTAAAAGATTAAAAATACTCCAAGATTATTTAAGTAAATTTAAAGGGACTGTGATTTTAATTACACATGATAGATATTTTTTAGATGGTGTTTGTGATACTATTATAAAAATTGAAAAAGGAAAGTTGATAAAATATAATGGAAATTACACGGGTTATATTAGAATGCGGGAAGAAACATTTTTAGCGCAACAAAAAGCATATCTTCTTGAACAAAAATATATTGCTGATGAAAAAGATAAAATTAGTAGAATTGGAACAGCGCCAGGAAAGGTAAAACAGGGACAATACAGAGAAAAATTACTTGCAAGAAGAACGGCTCTTGAAAAACCAGACCTTGATAAATCAAAATTTAAAACAGTAATTGAAGCTAGTGAAATAAATGCAACAAGCGTTTTTGATTTAAGTGATGTTAGTGTTGGTTATAATAAAGCACTTATTTCTAAAATAAATTTTAGTTTATGCAAAGGGGAGCGAGTTGTTATTACTGGGGAAAATGGAATTGGTAAAAGTACATTATTAAAAACAATAGAAGGGAGAGTAAAACCTCTTTTTGGAAATATTTTCATTCACCCGCAAGGAAAAATTGCGTATATTGATCAAGAATTAAGAGATCTTAAAAGTAATAATACTTTATTTGAAGAGATTTACGAACTAACAAAAGATGTTGGAAAAACTCGTCAACAACTTTCTATTGGTGGATTTATTGATGACGATGATGTAAATAAAGAAGTTTCAAAGTTATCTTTGGGTGAGAAAGCACGGCTTAATTTAATAAAAGTTTTAATAGAAAAACCTAATGCACTACTTCTTGATGAACCAACAAACCACCTTGACATTGATGCTTGTGAAATTATTGAAAACGCTTTTCTAAATTATGAGGGTGCAATTTTAGCAGTTTCTCACGATAGATATTTTATAAAAAAAATCGCTGACAGAGTTCTTAATGTTGAAGATGGAACAATAAAACAATTTAAGAAAAAATAAATGTTCAAATCTTTTTAAATAATGCAATTTTAAATCCGTGTGCTTCTTCAAAAAAACCTATTTTCTCAAATACTTCTTTTCTTTCTTTTATTGTTACCATTAATATTTCTTTTATTTTTAGTTTTTTTGCTTTCTCAAAAACCTTACTTGTTAATGCTTTTCCAATTCCATTTTTTCTATATTCTTTAAGAACATAAAGTGAACGCATTTCTGACATTCTTCTTGAATAAAAATCAAGAGCTACAAAACCAACAAGTTTTTCTAAATTATTTTCAGTAATTGTTGCGATAAATAAATTTCTTTTTTTAATTAATAATTCTAGTTCTTTTTTTGTTCTTTTTAAAACAACCTTTTCTTTACTAGCAATATTTAATAAATCAAAAACTTTTAGCAAATCTTCTTTTTTTGCATTTTTTATATTAAAATCAATTTCCATATTGAACAGATAAAAATCAAATAGGTTTAATAATTATTTTAATACTCTTGCCGGGATTTGAACCCGGGTTACCGCCTGTTTCTAAACCTTTTAAATTTGTAAAAACAATGTCACACTCAAAAGAGGGTGGCATGCATTTTCGCAAACCTTTTTTAAAAAGGTTTTGAGAAGGCGGGGTGCTTGACCGCTGCACTACAAGAGCAACCTTGTTAAGGTTGGCGAAAGCATTATCTTCGTGCTTTGCACTCAATAAAGCAATATTATTTTTTATTTTTATTAAATTCAGTTAAAAAATTCTTAAATAAAACATTTAAATTATTTATCTAATTCATTTGCTTTTTCTTTTATTTTTAAAAAAATATTTCCTATCACATTTGCTCTTGAAGGAACAATGCTTGAGTTAAGATCATTTTTTATAACAAATTCTTCAATTATTTTTTCACTTCTAATAACATCTTTTGCACTAAGTCCATTTAGTGCATTTAGTAATATTACTAAATAACCCTTAACTATTAAAGAGCTTGAGGTTGCACTATAAAAAATACCATTATTAAAAGAAGTAGTTATGTATACATTTGAAACACAGCCCATTACTTTATTTTTTTCCACTATTTCTTCTTTTGGAAAATCAGCCAATTCTTTTCCAAGTTCTATAATATATTTTAATTTTTCTTCCTTATTCTCACAATAGTCAAATTCTTCTTGAATATTATTCAAGTATTTTTTCATTTCTTCTATTGATTTCATAAAAAGAAATTCTCTCGACAAGTTTATATTGTTTTATTTCTTAACTATAAAATGATAAAAGCAATACTAATCGATGTTGATGGGACTTTAATTGATTCTATTCCCTATATTCTAAAAAGCTACAAGCAAACAATAGAACATTTTGGTTACAAGGTAAGTAATCAAAAATTAAGAGAACTTTCCCAACTTCATTCAAGAGATGTAGCTTATTATTTAATGGATAAATATAAAGTAGTAATTAATGTTCATAAATTTGTTATTTATAGAAGAAAATGTTTTTTAAAATTATTAAAAAATAAAGAAAAGAATTTTTTTGATGACTCAAAAGATTTTATTAAGATTGCTAGTAAAAAATATAAAATTGCAATAGTTACTGCTTCAAGAAAAATTTTTTTAGGCGCTATTTTTGATAAAGAAATTACGAAAAATATTTCATTTATTTGTACTAGTGATGATGTTGAACACAAAAAGCCAGATATAGAACCAATAGAAAAAACTATAAATGTTTTAAAATTAAAAAAAAGTGAAGTAATGTTTATTGGGGATTCTACGCAAGATGCATTAATGTGTCAAAGATATGGGATAAAATTTATTGCAAAAATAACAGGTATTTCAACAGAAAAGCAATTGAAAAAATATAATCCAGTTTTAATTTCAAAAAATTTTTCAGAAATTCAAAATTATTTGAAACTTTTTTGAAAATTATTATATTCATTAGTAATATAATCATCACTAGAAATATTTTTTTTAATTGAATTTATTATTTTTAAAGTTTGAACTCTATCTATTTTAACTTTTTGATTTGAATTAAATATGTCATCATTATCTTCACATTTTACAAGAGTTGGTATTGCCATAAAAAGAGGTATTGCACAAAAAGTTCTAATTCCAACCTCTTTACTTGGTATAATTTTAATATATTCAAAAGCACTTAAAGCATTTTTTCTGGCACTAAGTATCATTTCTTTTAATATTTTATTTCTAGTTTCTAAATTGTTTTTATCAAAAACATCAGTTGTTTTTAAATCATGTTTTTTAAATAGTTTTTTTGGCCAAAAAATTCTTCCTTCCTTATGATCTTTTGAAAAATCTCTAATAATATTAACTTTTTGAAGAAGTAAACCAAATTC
>CAZOVD010000026.1:0-12075 GCA_964583285.1 uncultured archaeon | reverse complement strand
AGAATGGCAATGAGTTTTGCTGTTCTTGGAGTAAAAGTGTCAGGAATCATTATAGAAGATCCAAAATGTGTTTCAAAATCTTTTCCTGAATTTTGGGATATTTTAGAAAGTATTTAATTAAGAGATAAATTATAAAAAAATAAATTAAAATTATTTTTTTAAAGTTATTTTTATTTTTTTTAATTATTTTTTTACTTTTCAATTTTTTTTATAAAAGATTTTTATATTTTTTTATAATTTCATCTGAACAAGCATTATGTAATTCATCAAATTCTTTTTGGGTTTCTACAAAATAATCAGTACTTATTTCAAAATTGGCTGCTTTTTTATAAAGTGGCATTCTAAATTCCAAAACTTCATGAATCTCTGTTTTTGGATCTTTATTAGTTAAAGAAGGCCTATTTTTATCATTATAAATACATTTGTAAATAGTTTCTTCACTTGCTGTCAAAAGACAAACAATTCCAGTTTTTAGAATTTTAAAATTTTTTTCTTTAACAATTATTCCACCACCACAACTAATAATTGCATTTTTTTCTTCACTTGCAATTTTTAATGCATTAGTTTCTATCTCACGAAATTTTTCTTCTCCATCTTCACTAAAAATCCTTGGAATTGTTTTTTTTGCAATTTGAACAATCAAATCATCAGTATCTATAAATTTTCTATTAAGTTTTTTTGCAACAATTTTTCCAAGAGTTGTTTTGCCAGTTCCTCGGTATCCTATTAAAAATAAATTTTTTTCATCCATAAAAATCAATGTTTTTTGTTTTGTTCTTTTTTTAATTCTTTAATTAAAGCACTTCGCATTTTTTTGATTGGCGCTTTTTTATTTTTATTCCAAATTTTAAATTGTTCTATGCCTTGATTTAGAAACATTTCAGTTCCAAGAATTATAACGCAACCTTTTTTTTGAGCTTCTTTTAAGAGTTTTGTTTTAAGTGGATTAAAAATTATATCCATCACAACTTGTCCTTTTTTAAAAATTTTATCAGAAACAGGGGTTGCATTAATATTTGGGTACATTCCAACAGGGGTTGCATTTATTAAAATATCAAATTCACTATCAATACTTTCAATATTTTTTACATTTATATTAAATTCTTTTGCAACTATATTTGCTTCTTCTAAATTTCTAACAAAGATTGTAACTAATGCATTTTCTCTAACTAATCCAGCAATTATTGCTCTAGCAGCACCGCCTGCTCCAAGTAAATAAATTTTTTTTGAATGTAATTTTGTTTTTTCTTTTAATGCATCAATAGCGCCATCACAATCAGTGTTATAGCCAATTAATTTTCCATTTACATTATGTACTGTGTTTACAGCTCCAATTTTTTTTGCAAACGGATCTATTTCATCTAAATATTTTATGATTTCTACTTTGTGAGGTATTGTGACACTATATCCACTAAAATTTAGCTTTCGCATAGCATTTATTGCATCACTTACATTTTCTACTTTAAAAGAAGTATAAATTGCATTTATTTTATTTTCTTTTAAAGCAATATTATGTATAAGTGGGCTCTTTGAGTGTTCAACAGGACTACCAATTACTGCAAATAACTTTGTTTTAGTATCAATCTTCATTATTCTCACCAACTAATTTTAACACACTAATCATTTCTTCATAATTAAATTGACCTGGTGCACTTTTAACATTATGTGAAATAAAAGTAAAAGGCGCGCCATATAAAAGAGAAGAAACTCTGCTAAATTTTCCAATATTACCCATTGCAAATGATATCATTGGAAATTCAATCTTATTTGCTTCCAAAATAAGATCAAGTAAATTATGACAATCATTAATTGTGCTTGCTGTGCAAACAATTTTTCCAATATCTGCTCCATAACTTCTTTCTTTTAGCATTACTCCAAGAAGTTCTCTAAATGTTGGAGTACTATTAAAATTATGCATTGAGATGATAACTTTACAATTTCTTTCATTTGCAAAAGAAACTATTTTATCAATTAAAAATTTTTCAGTTTCAATTTCAATATCAACAAATTTTGCGCCCAACTCAACTGCACTAAGTAATATTCCAACTCGTTCTTCTTCACTTCCATTAAATTTTCCTCCACAATTTTCTCTTCTGCAAGTTGCAATAAAATCCTTTTCTTTAAAACTAGAATAAATTAAATCCAAATGTTCTATCTTTTCTAAATAATCAATTCTATGTTCTACTAAATCAGTTTTAACATTATTTAATTCTTTTAAACAATCATCAATATTTTTTTCAGCCAAACAAGTACATAGTTTATATTTCATATTTATCCCTTTTAAAATATTTTTTATTTTAAATTCTTCTATATTCTTCAATTAAAGTTTCTAACTCAGTAATATTAAATCTTTTTGCAACATTACCATTTTCAAAAACAGCATATTTTCCAATATCACTTATTAATGTAAACTCTGGTGTTGAGTCTCTTGCTTTTTTATCAAGTTTCATTAATTGTATTATATCGTTTGTTTTAATATATTCAGGTATTTTTGTTGAAAGACCAATTGATTCAATAAATTTTTTTTGTTCATTAAAAGTTTGAAGAGAACAAATTTTATTTTTATAAGCAACATATGATTCAGCACAAATTCCTATTGCAATAGCTTCACCGTGAAGTAATTCAAAATCAGATAATTTTTCAATAGCGTGTCCTATCGTGTGTCCATAATTAAGAATTTTTCTTAAATTAGATTCAGTCTCATCTTGTTCAACAACTTTTTGTTTAACTAAAATACTTCTAAATAAAATATCGCTTAAAATTTCATTATTTTTATCATCAATTTTGATTATATTATTAATGTTTTTTTTAAAATCATTATATAATCTTTCGTCATAAATTAATCCATGTTTTATAGTTTCAATTAATCCGCTAATATAATTTCGTTTATCAAGTGTTTTAAGATAATCAACATCCACAAAAACAGCTTCTGGTTG
Organism: uncultured archaeon; assembly: GCA_964583285.1. Lineage (GTDB taxonomy): Archaea > Iainarchaeota > Iainarchaeia > Iainarchaeales > JAAZKV01 > JABIDZ01. Next base: position 9,139 of record CAZOVD010000026.1, on the reverse strand, counting down.
ATGATATGCTCCAATTAAATTTTTTCCAGCAGGAACATCAATTCCTGTCTTTCCACCATAACTTGAGTCAACAACTGAAATTGTTGTTGTTGGTATTTGTAAAATTGGTATTCCTCGCATGTATGTAGCAGCAACAAAACCAGCCAGATCTCCAGTAACTCCACCACCAAAAGCAATTATACAGCTATCTCTGCCACATTTTTGCTCAAACATAAAATCTTCAAGCATTTCTTTTGTTTCTCTATTTTTACTTTTTTCACCCTCTAAAAAAGAAACAATAAATGCATTTATTCCTTCATTAATAAGTTTTTCATAAAACTTTCTTGCATGTAACTTTTCTACTTTTGAATCGGTTATAATAATAAATTTATTAGCTTTAAAACTTTTTATATATTTAATTATTTCTTCTTCTAAATTATGTCCAGAAAAAACTTCGCAAGTTCTTACTTTGGAATTTAGTTTGAATTTACGTTTTTGCATTATAATACCTATATTTAATAGAAACATTCATTATTTTAAATTGTTTTATTATCTTTTCTCAAAACCAAGGCCTGTTATTGTCTGATTTATTTTATCATTTATTTTTTCTTTATCATCATCACTAAAAAAATTAGCTCGAAGTGTAATACTTTTTTTATCATCTGGAAATTTATCATTTTCAAATTCATCAATACAAACAAATTTTGCTATTTTTAAATTATTAAAAATATTTGCAATAAAATCACAAGTGGTTGATTTTGGAATAAAAAAACTATAATCCAAATGTTTTTCCAAAATATTATTTTTTTTCCAATTAAACATCTCTTTTTTTGTTGTTAATCTTATCTTACTAATTGCAATGGATATTTTTATTTTCCCTTCATCAATTTTGACTTCTTTGTTATTAACTTCCATTATTACTCCATAATGAAAATTATGTGTTGAAATATTTTCTACCAAAAATTTTTTTCCAATGTGTTCTCTTAATGTATTTTCCACAAATTTAAGGGCTGATACTGCAAGGTCACTATTAATTAAAATATTATCTGTTGAATTGAAAATTTCGCTAGATTTTAATATTTCATTTTCAATTTCTTTGTTATTTCCATCTTTTGCAATTTCTTTTAATTCATTTGCTTTATTTGAAAATATTTCTCTCATTTCTAAATTAAACGGATTTTCTGTTTGAATTTGAGAATAAAGCGCTGGATTTTGGAGTAATACTCTTGACATCAAACTAATAAATAACTCAAAATTTGGTGAACTAAATTCTTTTGTTTTTTTTAAGTCAACCCCAATTTCTTTAATAGTTTCGGCTGAAACAATTTGTGAATAATGTGTTAAACCTTGAACAACACTAAGTACTTTGTCATGCTCATCACTTGTTGAATTTATTAAAGTAATATTTTCATTTATAAAAAAATTAATTAATTTTTCATAATTTTTTCCTGTTTCTATTTCAATAATTATTAATGGGTAATTTGCAATACTTGAAATTCTTGGGCCATGCATAGGGTGAAGTGAAGCAAGTTCAAAACCCATATTTTTTAGTTTTTTTAATTCTTCAACAACAAAAGTTTTTACTGAACAAAAATCACAAATTAAAGTTCCTTTTACTGCTTTGTTTGAAATTTCTTTTATTATGCTTGGAGCAATTTTATTAGGAACTGATATTATAATAGTGTTAATTTTTGAATAATTTTCATCAAATAACTCAAAACCATTTTTTTCACAAAACTCTTTTGTTTCATCAATATTATTGCCTTTTATAAAAACATTAAATTTATTTTTTTTAAAAAGTTTTGCATAAAAGCTTCCAAATGCTCCATATCCACCAATTATTAGTATATTCATAATGATTTTTTTGTTAAAATTATTTATAAAACACTACTTTTTGCACATATTTATTATATTTTCAATTATTTTTCCACCAACCGTAGTTAGTATACTTTCAGGATGAAATTGAACTCCTTCAATAAAAAACTCTTTATGTCTAACGCCCATTACCTCTCCATCAAGTGTTTTTGAAGTAATTTCCAAACAATCAGGAATTCTTATTCCTGCAAGACTATGATATCTTCCAACTCTAAATGGATTTGGTAAATTATTGTAAATTGTTTTTTTATCATGATTAACTAAAAATGGTTTTCCATGAATTATTTCTTTTGCACCACTAACAATTCCGCCAAATGCTTCTATCATACATTGATGTCCCAAACATACTCCAAAAATAGGAATTATTCCACCATATTTTTGTATTATATTAATTGAATTTCCAGCATCTTTTGGGGCACTTGGCCCAGGACTAATAACAATTAAATTAATATTTTCATTTTTTATTATTAAATCAATTTTTTCCATACTAATATCATTTCTATAAACAAAAACATTACAATTTCTTTTTTCAAATTCATCAACTAAATTAAAGGTAAACGAATCAAAATTATCTATAAATAAAACATTCATTTTGCCTCACCTTTAACAGACTCTTCAATTGCTCTAATTGAAGCTTTTGCTTTGTTTTCCGTTTCAAAATATTCTTGACTTGCAATCGAATCAAAAACAATTCCAGCCCCAACTCTTATAAATAAATTTTCTTTTTTTATTCTAATACATCTTATAGTAACTGCAAAATCCATGTTTTTATGTGAAGTAATATATCCTATGCTTCCAGCATAAAAACCACGTTTATTTTTTTCAAGATTTCTTATTATTTCCATAGATTTTATTTTAGGTGCACCAGTCATAGTACCCATATTCATGCAGGCTAAATAAACATTTAATGCGTCATAATTATCTTTTAACATTCCAGTAATATCACTAACAATATGCATAACATGAGAATATTTATCAACATAATATAATTTTTCAGCATATCTTGTGCCAGGTTTGCTTATTCTTGCAATGTCATTTCTTGAAAGATCAACAAGCATAGTGTGCTCTGCTATTTCTTTTTTATCAATTTTTAATTCATTTTCATATCTTGAATCAAGATCAAAATCAAAGCTTCCATCTTCATTAAGTCCTCTTTTTCTAGTTCCAGCAATTGGTTTTGTCAAAACCTTTTTTCCATTTTTTGTATCAAAAACCTTTACAAAAGTTTCAGGACTACTTCCAAGCAAAGTATCTTCTTTAGATTTATAATAAAACATATAAGGGCCAGGATTTATTTTTGATAATTGATCATAAACATCAAAATCGTTTAATTTTGCTTTGATTATTTTTGTTCTACTTAAAACGATTTGAAATGAATCGCCAGCAACAATGTGTTTTTTTGCAGTTTCAACCATACTTTCAAATTCTTCTTTATTAGTATCTGAAGTAATATTTGTTATTTTTCCATTATTTTTATTTTTGAATTTAATTTTATTATTTTTTATTTTTTTAAAATAACTTTCGTAGTTAGAAATTATTTTTTTACAGTTTTCTTTTTCATTAAATAAGTCATTTGAATAAAAAGTGGTTGTGTTTTTTATATGGTCAATTATAAATAAATTATCCAAAAAAAACATATCAATATCATTATCATTTATTAAATCAGATTTGTTTTTTGGTAATTTTTCAAATTGATCAATAAAATCATATGATATTGCTCCAAAAAGGCCAATTGATAATTCAAATTCTTTTTTTGGAACAAACTCAAATGCAATAACTCTTAAAACATCTGCAAGAGTAATAAGTTTCATTCTTTCTTCTTCACTAAACTCACCATTAATTTTTTTTATACTTCCACTAAGTTTATTTTTGCCAAGAGTTAAATTTTGTGCAAAATCAAATTTATTTTTAAAATATTTTATTAATTTTTTCCCGTTTTCATTAAGAGCAATTATCTCAAAATTATTTTCTTTTCCAATTATTCTTAAACTTGGGTTAGTGCTTCCAATACTTTTTTCACCAGTTTTTTTTAAAATATCGGCTGATTCAAAAAGAATACAATTCTCTTTTTTCCCATTATTTGAAATTACTCTAAAAAAGTCTTTTGGGCTAACAATTTTGTTAATCTTTTTATAGTAAGTTTTAACTTTAATCATTAAAATTTAATATTTGATAAGGTATTTAAATCAAACACAAAAACAAAAGTTAATATTTGAATAAATAGTATAATATTAATGGCAAAAAAAGAAAATGTGGATATAGCTGACCTAAGAATTAAAATAGATCAATTAAATGAAAAAATAATATCTGGACTTAAGGATAGATCAAGATTTTCAACTAATTTTAGTACTTTTAAAAAAAAGTTTTATAATGAAATGACTTGGTTTGAATATAGATTAAAAAAAGAACAAGACCTTGATAGCGAATTTGGTAGGTTTTTATATTACGACCAACAACCATTTATTTTTTCAAAAAAACAATTGTCAAAGTCAAAAATAAAAAATGTTAATAACCTTGGTTTAAAACCAGTTCCAATTGATTTATCAAAAAAAATAGTTAAATTATATAAAAATACAGTTAAAGAACTTTGCATAAATGAAGAAAAATCTTCAACTTATGGAGAGACAGTAAAACTTGATGTTGAGAATATATTAACATTAAATGAAAGAACAGCTGGAATTGGAGAACAAGTGGCTGCATACAAAATTAGTAAAAATCCAGAATTAAAAAAGCTAAAAAATCTAAAAGAAATTAGAAAAAAATTGATTACTCCACAAAGAGAAATTGAAGTAATAAATAAAACTATTGAAATTTCAAAAAAATATGGAATAAATAATGATAAATTAATGAAAGAATTTGCCAAGAGTTTAATAGAGATTACTCTTGATGCAGAAGTTCACTTTATAGTAAATTCAAAATAGATTTATACTCTTAAATAACTTCCAAGAATTTTCACTTCAACTGCATTTTTGGTTATATTACTAATTGCATTTTTAATATTCTCATCAGCTAAACTTCCTTCAAAATCAACAAAAAATAAATATTCCCAATCTCTTTTTATTGATGGTCTTGATTCAAGTTTTGTTAAATTAATATTTAAATCTTTAAAAACTTCAAGTATTGTAAATAAAGAACCTGGTTTGTTATCTGCTCCAAAAATTAAACTAGTTTTTTTCATACCAATTGGGTTTTTTTGCTCACGAGATATTACAATAAATCTAGTTTCATTTTTTCCTCTATCGTTAATTTTATTTTCAACTATATCAAGACCATATTTTTGAGCAGCAATATTTGACGCTATTGCAGCACTAAAATCTGTTTGGCTAGCTTTTTCTGCAGCTTTTGCAGTACTTGAAACTTCAATTAATTCCTTATTTTTAGCATTTTTTTTAAGCCAATCTTTACATTGTGCAAATGCTTGTGGATGAGAAAATATTTGAGTAATATCATTTAATTTATAGTTAGATAAAAGTGAATGTTCTATTTTTAAAAAATATTCAAGTTCTATATAAACATTTTTTGATATTAATTCATCAAGTGTTATTGATACACTGCCCCCCGTAGAATTTTCTATTGGAACAATTCCTTTATCAATTTCTTTATCATTTACTAAATCAAAAACAGTTGTTATTGAATTACAAAGAATTATTTCATCATTTGAAAATAATTTTTTCGCAGCTTGAAAAGAAAAACTTGCTTCAGGGCCTAAACAACCAATTTTCATACTATTCACTTCACTACTGTTAGCCAATTTAAATATTTATTATTTTTTCCGCGAATAACTGCATCATATTCTTCTTGTAATTCTTTTGCAATAGAATTAACTTTTCCATCAAAAATATTTTTATTATTAACATTTACAATGCTTGTTACTTCTGCTGCCGTTCCAGTAACAAAACAACCATCACCATTAAGTAATTCTTCTTGAGTAATATCTTTTTCTACAACTTCATAACCTTTATCTTTTGCAATAGTCATTATAGTATCTCGTGTAATACCTTTTAGGCAATGTTTATCTGTTGGAGTGTAGATAATATTATTTTTAATTACAAAAATATTTTCGCCACTACATTCAGCAATATTTTTATTTCCATCAAGAAGTATTGCTTCTTTATAACCAGTATTAAGTGCATCCATTTTAGCCATCATACTATTTATATAAAATCCACTCGCCTTAACTAAATTAAGTCCTTCTTTTTGATTATGTCTTGAATATGCACTAATTTTTGCATTCACTCCGTTTTTTTTACCTTCTTCTCCAAGATAAGCTCCCCACGGCCAAGCGGCTATAATAACATCAATTTTTGCGCCGACAGTATCAATACCCATTTTTCCATAGCCATAATAAATTAGTGGTCTAATGTAACCAGAACTTAATTTATTTTCTTTCACAACTTTTTTTGTTGCTAAAATTAAATCTTCTACAGTATAATCAACTTTCATACCAATAGTACTAGCAGAATTAAATAATCGTTCAATATGTTCTTTAAGTCTAAAGATTGCCGGACCTTGATTTGTTTCATAAAATCTAATTCCTTCAAAAACAGCAGTGCCATAATGAAGAGAATGCGTTAAAACATGGTCATTTGCTAAATCCCAAGCTACCATATTACCATTTTTCCAAATATAGTCTACTTTATTCATAATATACTAAAAATTTGTTTATGAAAAGAATTAAAAGCTAACTTATTTGCTAATAACTAGCTAATTTAAAAAAAAATCAAAAATTTATTTTCTAACTAAAATAACAAAGTTTTAAAAAGTTCATTCATTCAATTTCATATATTATGAGCCTGTAGCCTAGTGGATAGGGCGACTGCCTTCTAAGCAGTAGGTCGAGGGTTCGATTCCCTCCAGGCTCGTAAACTTTTTAAAAAAGTTTAATCAAAAATTAAGTAAAATTGAGCTGTTGCTCGTAAACTTTTTAAAAAAGTTTAATCAAAAATGCCTTTGGCGTTAAACTTCTTAAAAAAAAGCTAAATAGATACTAGAAACCTTTAAATAATTGTTTTGTTTAATCATAATAGTGATTTTATTGAATAAATTGAAATTTTTAGTTTTAATTGTTTTATTTTCTTTTTTACTTTTTGGTTGCACACAACCACCAGTTGTTGTTGATCCAAAAAATCTTGTTAGTGAAAATAGCTCAAATTTTAGAGGCTTTGCAGTTGGTGATGAAGTTATCTCAGAAATTAATATTGAATATCCAGATAATTGGATAGTGCAAGAAACTATGTTTGGAGATTACACAACTTTTACTAGACCAAGTGTTAGTGAAAGTGAATTATTTCAAGAATCAGTTAATTTATATGTAGAAGATTTATTTGATTTTGAAGTTGTTAATGATAGACAAATGACTCTTGAAGAATACACTGCAGATAATATTTTATCGTTTAGAGAATATTTGCCAGAATTTTCTTTACTTTCATCAAATCCAATTATTATTGATAACAATCCAGCCCATGAAATAATATACACTGGATATAGAACAGATGTTAATATGGATTTAATGTTTAAATCAGTTTGGACAATAAAAAATAATAAATCATATACAATAACTTATGTCTCAACAAGAGAAAGATTTTATGATTTTCTTCCAACTGCTCAAAAAATGATAGACTCGTTTAAAGTAGATAATTAATTTTTTATTTTTAAAAGTGTTTTTATATGAAATGTGCTAAATGTGGGGGTACTGCAACTTTGTATAATAAAAATTCTATTCCTGTTTGTCAAAGACATATAAATGAAAATATAAAATCCCCAAGTTGCCCAGATTGTGGATCATTAATGTCAATAAGAAAAAGTAAATATGGTTCATTTTGGGGATGTAGTGCTTATCCTATGTGCGAAGGAATTTTAAAAGTTTAAATTTTTAAGTATTCTTTTATTTGCTATTTCAAGAGCAATACTTCTAGTTGATTTTTTTTCTTTTTTTGATTTTTCAAGAATTAATTTAACATTTTTTGAAATCTTCTTTTCTATTAAAGAAAACATTTCTTTTTCATTTCCACCAATATACTCTACATAGGATGAAATTACTCCACCAGCATTTGCTATAATATCAGGCACTATTAAAACATTTTTTTTGTATAAAATTTCTTCTATTTCATAACTAATAGGAATATTACTTGCTTCTACAATTATTTTTGCTTTCACAATATTTACATTGCTTGAATTTATTAGATCAGGCACTGCGGCAGTTATTTAAATATCTGCATTAACAGAAATTATACTACTGCAAAACATTTTATCTTCTTTTTTGTAATTAGAAACTGAGCCAGTGCTTTTTTTTACTAAAGAAAGTTTTTCAAAATTAATTCCTTTTGGTTCATAAATACACCCAGTTGAATCGCTAACTGCAACAAGTTTTGCTCCTTTTTCTGTTAAAAATTTTGCTGTAAAATAACCAACATTTCCAAAACCTTCAACTGCAAAAGTAATGTCTTTCATTTTTTTCCCTAAATGTTTTACTGCAATTTCTGTTGCTATTGCAACTCCATAACCAGCACTCCCAAGTTCGTGAGGTAGCCCACCTAACGATTTTGGTTTTCCAGTAACAACTTTTTTTGAATTTAAAGTTTTACTTATAATTTCCATCTCACTTTCAGCCATATTCATATCTGGAGCCCCAATATAAATTGAAGGAGAAATAATACTAATTGATTTAGCAAAAGCTTTTACTAATTCTTTTTTCTTTTTTTGAGAAATTTTTTTTGAATCAGCAATTATTCCTGCTTTTGCGCCGCCAAAAGGAAGTTTTGCAAGAGCACATTTTAAAGTCATTGCACGAGCAAGTTTTTTTACTTCTTCTTCATTAACAGATGGTGTCATTCTAACACCGCCTTTTCCTGGCCCAAGATTAGTATTATCTATGACAATAAAACCTTTCATCCCTGTTTTTGAATCATAGACAGTTATTATTTTTTCAGGACCTATTACATCAAATTCACTATTCATAAGAATTATCATTTTAAAAAGCAAATATATTTTTTAAATAATTTTTATTTTATATTTCGCCTTCAATTCTTGCAAAGGCTTTTGTTGCAGCAGTTACTCCTTCTCCAACGCTAGTTGCGATTTGTGCTAAACTTCCAGCAACGCAGTCTCCTGCAGCAAAAACATTTCTAATGCTAGTTTCTTTATTATTATCAACTATAATATAACCATTTTCATTTTTTTTAAAATTAAAATTTTTTGTTCCAGGAATATGACCTATATAAGTAAAAGAACCACTAACTGCAAGTTCACTAGTTTCTTTTGTTTTATTATTATAAAGAATTAATTT
>CAZOVD010000025.1:0-12650 GCA_964583285.1 uncultured archaeon | reverse complement strand
ATGATAAAAAAAGAAAGACAAGATTTTTTGAAAAAAAATAAAATAAAAATAAGGTTTGTTGGAAAAAAAGAATTATTTTCAAAACCCATCCAAACAAAGATGTCTCTTGTTGAAGAAGTTACCTCAAAGAATGGTGCAAGATCAATATATCTTGCAATTGGTTATGATGGACAAGAAGAAATAATTACAGGAATAAGAAAATTTGTAAAAGAAATAGAAGAAGGAAGAAGAAGCCCGCGTGATTTAACTGAGAGTAAATTTTTAAATTATTTATATTTGCCACTAGAACCAGATTTAATAATAAGAACCTCTCCAGAAAAAAGACTCTCTGGATTTTTAACATTTCAAAGTGCATATAGTGAACTTGCTTTTATAGAAAAATATTGGCCTGATATTGAAGAAAAAGATGTTATTGATATAATAAATGCTTTTGATAAAAGAGAAAGAAGATTTGGGAAATAGCCTCGCCCAGATTCGAACTGGGGTCACCGCCGCCAGAAGGCGGTACACTTGACCAACTATGCTACGAGGCTACTAATTGATTTTTCTAGCAGAAGTTTTTTATTAGGGTGACAAAAATTAATTTTTTTTAAAAAGTATATTTTAAATATTTTAAATGCCTCTTATTAAAATGCAAAAAGATTTAGATTTTTTTAAAGATTTAACAAAAGAAGAAATTTTTATTATTAAAAAACTAAATACTCCTAAAAAAATTCAGGACTTTTTAGATACTTTAAAAATGAATTTTGAACCAAAAGGAGATACTTGTTTTTCCCCAAGAACCGTTTTAAAATTAAAAAAAGCTCATTGTATTGAAGGAGCTCTTCTTGCTGCAATAATTTTAAGATTTCATGGCCAAGAACCATTAATAGTTGATCTTGAAAGTAATAAAAAAGATTTTGATCATGTTATTGCAATATTTAAAAAAGATGGTTTTTTTGGTTCTATTAGTAAAACAAATCATGCTGTTTTAAGATATAGGGAACCCATTTATAAAAATTTGCGAGAACTTGTAATGTCTTTTTTTCATGAATATTTTTTAAATGAGAATGGTGAAAAAACATTAAGGTCATATTCAAAACCAGTTAATTTAAAAATTTTTGATAATAAAAATTGGATAACTTGGCAAGATGATGTTTGGTTTATCCCAGAGTATTTAACAAAAATAAAACATTATAAAATACTTACAAAAAAACAAATTTTAAATTTAAGAAAAGCAGATAAAGTTGAAATTTCTGCAGGAAAAATAGTTGAGTATAAAGAGAAAAATTAATTTATTTTTCAAATATGTTTAGTGTTTTAAGTTCTTAAAATATCAATTAATGTTTTTGCCTCACCAGTTTCGCCTGGTGGGTACGAAGTATTTAGCTATTCTTTTGAATAGCTAGAATTCAATTATGTAGTTATTTGTTATAAAGCATTGTTTTGGTTTTTTAATGAATCAATATATCAGATCTTCATATATATTATAAGATATTTTATTTTTTAAGTTCTTAAAATATCAATTAATGTTTTTGCCATAAACCAGTATTTTGGACTTTTTGCAAGTTTTGAAATAAATTCACTAGGTTCATCCATATTTCCATGTTCTTCTAAAAATTGTTCAATTCCTTTTGATTTAATTTTCATGAATAATTGGTTTGCTTGTTCATTAGTTAAAGAGTTTGCGTATTTTCTAATTTTCCAGTGCATTTTTAGTTCTCTATTAATGCTTCCAAGTCTTTTTTCATATTCAGTAAGCGAGGTTTTGTGCTTAAAATGATCTGCAATAGTTGTTGCTAAAATGTTTCCTGCTTTCATTCCAAATATTATCCCGCCCCCGGTAGTTGCTTTTGTGTGATATGCAGAGTCTCCAACAAGCATCATATTATCTTTTACAATTTTTTGAAGTGGTGGTCCATATGGGACTAAAAAAGATTTTACTTTAAGTGGTTTAACGCTAGGAAGTTTTTCTTTTAAAAATAATTTAAAATTTTCAGAAACATTTTCTCCAAGATTTGCTCCAAGACCAATTTTTGCTTTTTTTTCATCAATAGGTATGACCCAAGCAAAAAATCCTTTTGCAAAATCGCCAGCATAAACACTAACATATTCTTTTTCAAAATCCCCGTAACACGTAGCTTGAACTGTATGAATAAAATTCTCCTTGTTTGTTTTTATGTCCATTAAATGTCTTACTGTTGAATTAACTCCATCGGCCCCCACAACTATTTCAGCTTTTCTTATTTCTCCCCTGCCACCACTTTGAACAAATAAAGTATTTTTACGAACATCAATTAGTTTAGTATTTGTAGCAACATGAATATTTAATTCTCTTGCTTTTTTTAACAACATTAAATCAAATTTTTCTCTATCTGTTAAATATGCAACAGTTTTATTTCTAGTAACTCTAATCATTTCTCCATTTTGTGCATATATTTTTGCTCCACGAATTTGATTCATTAAGCAGTCGCTAACATCTAAATTAAGATCATCAATTCCTTTTTTTGAAATAAGTCCACTACAATTTTCAGGACTTCCAATACTAGCATGTTCCTCAAGAACTATTGAGTCAAAACCTTCTTTTTTTAGTCTTATTGCAGTTGCAAGGCCTGCAGGTCCAGCTCCAACTATTGCTACTTGATTCATAAGATAATTAGTGTTCTAAAGCTTAAATACTTTTTTACTACTTTTTATAACCCCATTTGTTATTTTTTTCAACAGGTTTATTTAATTTTTCAGTTATATTTTTTACTGGGTTAAAGTCTTTTTCGCCAAAGCCTTTATCTTGATTTTTAATATAAAATATTCCAGCAATAATTATTACAAGTAAAATTAATACAATTACTATTATGATTAGTACAAAATTAAACTGATTTGTTATTACATCAAGTGTTTTTTCATCTTCTTTTAAAATTAAAGGAGGTGCGCTAAAGTTTGTAATAATTTCTTCTTCTATTAATCTCATTGCATTATTATAATCAATATCACTTATATTATAGCTAATCTGAGTAATTCCACTTGGTACAATAAACTCAATTATTGGATCATCTTCAATTATATTAAATTCAAATCCAGAGTTTATTTGTTTTGCACTCTTTGCAAATTCTTTTGGTATTATTTCAATTACTCTAAAATTATCATCATTAGTATCAAAATTTAGTTTTATTATGATTTGTGCAACATATGTTTCGCCAATTTTTATAATATTAAATTCTCTTGTTAAGTTTGAACTAATTGCTCTTTCTTTTAAAATTTCTTTCATTGCTTGATTAATAACAGGATTGTTTAATCCGCTTTCAATTTCTTCCTCGCTAAGTTTTGCTGTTTGGCTATGTAAACTTTCAATATCAGTATTACTAATTAAAGCGTCATAAATTTCTTTTGCCATATTTGCCTTTTGAGTTCTGTTATTTAAATCAGTTTCACTTTCTGCTTCTAAAAGTAAATTATCGGCTAGTGTTTTTTGTTCAAGTAAATTTATATCAAGAGTTATTGCATGTGTTTCTAAATATTTAAAAAAATCATTCATTATTTGACGACTAAGTTTACTGTCATTAACTGCTTTTGTTGCTTTTTGTTCTGAGTTTAATTCATTTATTACAACAACAGTTCTACTTATTTCAGTAGTGTTTCCTGCTTCATCAGTTGCTATTGCTCTTAATGTTTTGTTTCCATTTTGCTGAGCTGTGGTAATAATTACTTTTGAATAATTATTTCCATTTTTTGTTGCTGTAAAAGTTGTTCCATCAAAAATAAATTCAACTTTGCTAATATTTCTATTATCTGTAGCATTCACAGTAATTGTTTTTTCTCCACTAAAAGTTGTATTAAAATCGCTTGGCCAATTAATAGTTGGAGGAACATCATCAACATAAATAGTTTTTTCACTTACAATATTTGTTGAATCAACTTCACACCAAATAATGATTCTATCAAAGTTGTTTGAATTTACTGTGAATTCTTCATTTATTTGAGAAACACCATTTCTTAGAATTCCAAGAGTTTGAACACTGCTTTGTGTTGTCCCTACATATGTTCTATATCTTATTCTTGCATTATTTACAGTTTCGCCAAAACTACAAGTAACTGCAACTAAATCATTATTTTTAACATAATTTACATTTTCGCTTCCTCTTTTAATACTTAAATTAGCATTGTATTTTGAAGGTGTTGCACTAATTGTTGCTCCGCTACTTTCATTTCCCGCATTATCAATTGTAGTTACTTTAAAATCATAACTTTGATTATTTGTTAGGCCAGTTACTGTGGCATTTGTTGATGTAGTTGTTGTAAATTCAGTATTGTTTCTATAAACTTTGTAAGTTTTATTTCCAGATGGGTTGTCTGAACTAGCAGCAGTCCAAGTTAATTTTATTTCTCCATCTCTGCTCTCAGCAGCTAAATTTGTTACATTTGAAGGATTTATATTATCAAATTTAACTGTAAAAGGTTTTTGTGCACTAACTCTCCCAAATTTATCAACTAAAAAAGCATAAATTGTTTTATCTCCATTTGTATTATTACATTCATAATCAGATTTAGTAATATCAAAGCTTGATATGGTACTTGCATAATTTACCTCGTAACGTTCATTACTTCCTGCATTTGTTTTACAAGAAAAATAAAGTGTTGTTGGGGTAGTGTCAGTTGCATTTATAGTTAAAGTTGGAGTAGAATCATTAGTATGCGTATAGCCACTATTATAATTTACAGTTATTGAATTTATTATGGGCGCAGTTACATCAACTTTGAAAGTTATTGTTTTTGTACTAACATTTCCTAAAGAATCATTAGCATCAACGCTTAAAGTGTGTGTTCCTTCGCTAAGTGTTACATTAAATGGTGCAGAATAAACTGCAAAATCGTTTGAATCAAATTTGTATCTTATAGTATGTGTGGGATTGCTATATTCATCATCTGCAGTTATAGTTACATTTGTAAAAGATCCAAAATTATAATCATTCCCATCATTAATTCCAGTAATTGTAATTCCTGGGCCAACATTATCTAAAATAAAATTAGCTGATAAACTAGTTGAATAATTTCCATCTTCATTTTTTGCAAATGCATAAATTGTATTACTTCCTACTTGAAGTGATAAATTAAATTGGTTTAATGCAAAATTTCCATGGCTTGTTGCAATAATACAATTTGAGTTTGTATTAACATCAGTTAATGATAAACAAAATTCATTCATATCAATAGCAGAAGTTATTATAGCGTTTACATCAGTGGTATTATCCCAAATATTTGGGGAAATTGAAAAACCAGAAATATTTGGTGTTATTGCAAAAGTTCCGCCAAAAGTTAAGATTAAAATTAAAAAAATTGCTAAAATTTTATTTGTCATTATTTCTCATTTCCACATTTAAATACAAATATTACTATGAAAACCTTTTTATATCTATTTTGAACTTTATATTGTTTTATTTCACTACTTATTTGTTTCTAATTAATTTTATTTTTTGTGATTAATTTTTGTTTAGCTTTTAGTATTTCAAAAATCTTTAAAAGCTTTTTGTATTACAATTGTATTACGTGATTTTATGCCTATGTTAATGACTCAAGTGAGATTGCCAAAAAAACTTTTGGAAGATATTGATTTACTTGTTGAAAGTGGATTTTATGAAACTAAATCTGATGTTGTTCGTGATGCAGTTAGAAGACTTATTTTTGATAAACAAGTTGCATCTTTAAATCTTAAAGGAAATTCAGTAAAAGAAATCAAGAGAATAAGAAAAAAATTATCTTCTCAAAAAATTGATTTAGATAAAATTAATTCTTTGTAATATTTCTTTTGGAGAATAAGTTTTTGTTTCAAGTTTTCCAATTGTGAGTAGTTCTTTGTCAAGAGTTATTAAAATAAAGTTATTATTTTTGCAGATTGCAATGTGTAAACAGTCAAAAAAACTTAAGTTACTTTTATAGGTAGTTTCTATTTTTCTTGCAGTATCATAATCATTTTGATTAGCTTTAACAAAAATAATATTATTTTCTCTTTGAAAATATTCTCTTTTTTCAGCAAAATTATTATTTAATTTGCTTTCTAATTCTTTTAAAACAAATCCTGAATAAATAATTTTATTATTTGTTTTGAATAATATGGTTTCTACTAGTTTTTTTGAATTTTTTCCATTTATTGTATTTTGTTCATTTTTATTGAATATACTTAACCAAATACAAGTGTCTAAATAAATATTCATTAAATAAATTAAATTTTTTTATTTAAAAAGAAAATTAGACTTTCTTGCCGCTTATTTTAGAAATTTTTCTAAAAATTTTAAGAATATAGTTGCATATTCTCCTTTTGATAGGGTAAATTCAATAAAATAATTATCTTTTTCACTTGCTTTTTTAATATTTAATTTGTTAATTGAAAAGTAAGTATTTCTTTCTAGTTTAGTCAGTTTTGGAGTAATTTTTTTCTCAAAATTATTTGTTTCTACTATTAATTTTGGTTTAATATTTTTGCTAGCAACTAAACCATCTAAATTATGAATTACTTTTTCAATAATTAAACTATGTAGAAGATTATTCCATTTTAATGATTGATTAGCTTTAAGCATTGTAATTAAACTTTTTTTCTCAGTAAATTCAAAAGCTTTTAAAAAATCATTACCTTTTTCTAAACTCCTAAAAATATCCTTCTTACTTTCAGGTATAATTTCACTATCAATTAATTTTTTCCATTTGTTCCAATTACTAAAGATTTCTTTTTTTATTTTTGTACTTTTTTCACTATCAAATTCACTTTCTTTTGTTAAAAAAAACTTTAACGCACCCTCATAATCCTCTTTTTCAATTAATCCATTAAATTCATTAATTCTTTTATCAAACCTTTGTTCTCCAAAATAATTTGTTATTAAAATTTTTTTAAAATTAGTTTTTTTTAATTTCTTAACTTCTTTTTCACTAAGCTCTACTTTAACTCTAAAATAGTTTGCTTTGTGTGCCCCAATAAAAATTTTTTCATTACTAACTCCTTTAAATTCAACCTTAAAATTTTCTTCATTAATATCATCAATTTTATATTTTGTGCAAAACCACTGAGTAGTTGTAGCTTCTTTGTCTTTTTTCCCACAAAATAAAGCATCAGTTGGAATTCTTTTTCTTGCTTCACTATCACTAATTCCTTTTTTTGTTAAAATATAATAATAGTAAATTCCATCAGCCGCAAGTTTTGGTTTAAATAACTCCTTAACAAAAAAAGTACTTGGACTTAGGGTGTATTTCATACAAATAATAATTTCAAATAAGTTAATTAACCCTAACGACAATTGACAAAAATTTAGTTTTATTTAAATAATTAAAAATTTTGTTTTTTTAATGAATTATTATGTTGATAGCTGTATTTGGATTGATTATTTTGAAAATAGATCTGATGGTTTAAAACCGCTTGGGGAATTTGCATCTTTATTTTTTAATAAATGTGCCAAAGAAAATCATAAAATATTCTTTTCAAATTTAGTTTTTGAGGAGCTATCAAAATATATTAGTGAAATTGAAATAAATAATCTAATTTATAATTTTTCAAATATAATTATTCTTGTTAATTATTCAAATAAACATATTTTAAAAGCTAAAAATCTAATTAAAGAATATAATCAATTACATTTCTCTGATGCCTTGCACATTGTTGTTGCAAAAGAAAATAAGTGTATTGTTATTACTCGTGATAATCATTTTTTTAATTTAAATGAGTTAATTGAAGTATCTAATCCTGAAGAAATTATTTAGACAATTCATATTCTTCTAGAATTTTATTGCCAATTTCTTCTCTTACTTTTCTAAATTCTTCATCACTAAGATTTTTTGTTTTTCCTTTAAATGCACCTTTCATTGAAAGTAATTTTTTCCATTGTTCTTTTTTTTCTTTTTCTATTTCATACTCTTGTAAATTCTTTCTTATAGATTCACGAATAAATTCAGTTTTTGTTGAAAAATTAAACTCTTTCATTATATTTGTTATCTTTTTTTCCATATTTTCGTCAATCTTTAAACTAATAGTTTCCATAATACTAGGTAATACTAAATAATATTTAAATGTTTTGATTATTTTTACTTTGGTCTAATTGCACCAATAACTTATTTAAACAAAACCAAACTATTTTACTTTATGAAAAAGGCAATAATCACTGGTATTACTGGTCAAGATGGTTCATATTTAGCAGAATTACTTCTTGAAAAAGGTTATGAAGTTCATGGCATAATGAGAAGAGCTTCTACATTTAACACTGAAAGAGTAGATCATCTTTATATTGATCCTCACAAAAGTACAAGTTTTAAATTACATTTTGGAGACCTTAGTGACAGTAATTCAATTGGTGCACTTGTTCGCGAAATACAAGCTGATGAATTTTACAATTTAGGAGCACAATCCCATGTTAGAGTAAGTTTTGATATTCCAGAATACACTAGTGACATTACAGGTATTGGAACACTTAGGTGTCTTGAAGCAATAAGACAATTTTCCACGCACACAAAATTCTACCAAGCGTCAAGCAGTGAAATGTATGGAAAAGTTCTTCAAACTCCACAAAATGAAGACACGCCATTTTATCCAAGAAGTCCATATGGTGTAGCAAAAGTATATTCTTACTGGATAACAAAAAATTATCGAGAAGGATACAATATGCACACTTCTAATGGAATATTATTTAATCATGAATCAGAAAGAAGAGGAGAAACCTTTGTTACAAGAAAAATAACAATAGCAATTGCAAGAATGAAATTTGGTCTTCAAAAACAATTATTCTTAGGAAATCTTGATGCAAAAAGAGATTGGGGACATGCAAAGGATTACGTAGAAGCAATGCATTTAATGCTGCAACAAGAAAAAGGTGATGATTATGTTGTTGCAACAGGAGAAACTCATTCAGTAAGAGAATTTTTAGAACTTGCTTTTAAAGAAGCAGGAATTGAAATTGAAAGTAATGGTAAAGAAGGAATAAAAGAAGAATACATTCGAAAAGATACTGGTGAAGTAGTAGTAAAAATAGATCCAAAATATTTTCGTCCAACAGAGGTAGATTTACTTTTGGGTGATGCAAGTAAAGCAAAAGAAAAATTAAAATGGGAACCAAAAATAAAATTTAAAGAACTAGTAAAATTAATGGTCGAAAGTGATATTAATAAAGTAGAAAAAGAATACTATGGCATTAAAGGTAAAGAGTAAAAATAAGTAATATTATAAAAAATAATTACATCTAATTATTTTTATGAATGAAATAGATTTATCAAAAAAAAGAATTACTGTTACTGGTGCAAGTGGTTTTTTAGGTCAACATGTTGTAGAAGAACTAAAAAAACAAGGTGCAACTCACATTTTCATTCCAACTCATAGAGAGTATAATTTACTTGATAAAAATAAATGTCGCGAAATTGCAGAGAAAAGTGATATAATAATTCACTTAGCAGCAAAAGTTGGTGGTATTGGCGCAAATAAAAAAAATCCTGGCTCTTTTTTTTATGAAAACCTAATGATGGGAGTTCAACTTATAGAAGAAGCTCGCAAGGCAAATATAGAAAAGTTTGTTTGTTTAGGCACAGTTTGTGCTTATCCAAAATTTACGCCAGTTCCTTTTAAAGAAAGTGATATTTGGCAAGGTTATCCTGAAGAAACAAATGCCCCCTATGGCCTTGCAAAAAAAATGCTACTAGTACAACTTCAAGCATATAAAGAACAATATGATTTCAATGGAATATATTTACTCCCTGTTAATTTATACGGACCAAAAGATAATTTTGATTTAGAAACTTCTCATGTAATTCCTGCATTAATAAGAAAATTTGTTGATGCAAAAGAAAATAATTTAGAAAAAGTAGAAATTTGGGGCAGTGGAAGTGCTTCAAGGGAATTTTTATATGTTAAAGATGCAGCACGCGCAATAGTTTCAGCTACAAAAAAATATAACAAAACTGACCCAGTAAATTTAGGCAGTGGAATGGAAATAAAAATAAAAGATCTAGCATTAAAAATAAAAGAATTAGTAGGATATAAAGGAGAAATTTATTTTAATAAAGAAAAACCAGACGGCCAACCAAGACGTAGCCTAGATACAAGTAAAGCAAAAAAAGAATTTGGTTTTGTTGCAACAACTTCCTTTGAAGATGGATTAAAAGAAACCATCAAATGGTTTCTGAAGAATGAGAAATATTAAATTTTTCTTAAAATAATGTTTTCTCCAGAAATTTCTTGAACAAAATTATATTTTTTAATTGAATTATAAAATGATTTTTCACAACCAGGTTTCATTCTTTCATGTAATTCAATAATTAGAATTTTTACTTTGTCCAACCAATCAAAATTACTAGAAAAAAGTTCTTTCTCAGCCCCCTCAATATCTAATTTTAAAATATCAACTTCTTTTATTTTATAATTTCTTATTAAATCATTAATAGTAATAACTTCAACATCATATTTTTCATTTTTTTTGACCATTTTAGTCATGAACCCATATTTTCCATATCCTTTATCAACAATTTTCAAAAATCCATTTTTATTCCATAATCCTTTTCTAATTGTAATAACATTTTTGTATTTTTTAGTATTTTCAATTAAAACCTCAAAGTTTGATTTTTCTGGTTCTATTGCAAATATTTTTGCATCTTTAAATTTTCTAGCAAAAAATATTGCTGAATACCCAACATTTGCTCCTCCATCAATAATGATTTTTGGATTTATTTTATAATCAAATTCATAATCTTTATAAGTAAAAATTTGTTTAAATACTTCCAAATCCGAAGTATTCTTTCTAATTATTAATGGATATAATTTTATTTGATAATATTTTGAGTTAACAAAATTAATTATATTTATTCCAACTATTGAGAATTTTATAATTTCTTGAGGAACACATTTTCTAATAAATTTTCTAATTATTTTTATCATAATTAAATAATATTGGTTGGATTAATAAATTTATTATTTTAAGATCCATTTTATTAAATATTTTTCTGATTTTTCCCATTTTTTTCTTCCTTCTTTAAAAGATTTATAAGTATTATTTGAAATTTCTTTAAGTTCTTTAATATTATTTAAATCAATTTTTGCAGGTTTTTTAAAATCAAATAAAAAACCAGTTTTTTTATCATTAATATATTCATTCATAGTAGATTCATTATTTGCAATTACAACATATCCTCTGCTTAATGTGTGTAAAAAACTAAATCCAATTCCTTCTTTTAATCTAGGTGCGATAAAAATATTGTAATTATTTAATATTTTTTCATATTGTTTTTCAGGTAATCATTTATCTATTACTTTTATTTTTTTGGTTTCTTTTATCTTTTTGTTTTGTTTTGCAAGCCCATCTTTATTTTGTTTTATTAATATGTTATCAAAATCATTTTCATTAATTATATTTTCTTTTAAAAAAGTCCAGTTAATATCATCTCTTCTTTCCCAGAAAAACAATTTCTTTTTATTTAATTTAACTTTTTTTCTTGCTTTTGGGTAATATTGGAAGTATTTTGAATTAAAAAATGGTTTTAATTCATTGTGCATTTTTTCTGAAAAACTAATTACTCTTAAATTAAAAAATTTATAAAATAAAAATTTTATTTTTGCAAGCATTAATCCTTTACTACCATCATACATTGGGACCCAAATAAAATTTTTACAATTTAATTTTCTTAAGTAATTTGCAGGAGGTAATGCAAAGAAAAATAAAATAACATCAAAATTTTCTTTATTTAGTTCTTGAACAGCAACATTATTTTTCTCAAAATAATCAGGTCTTGAAAATTTTTTAACTTCAAATTTTTTCTCTAATGTCTCAACTAAAAAATCACAAGATTTGGTATGGTTAAACCATTCCCACCATGCAACAAAAGCAAGTTTTTTCATAATAATTAATTGTACTAATACTATTTTAAATAATAAATTTGACTAATTATTTCATGTTAGATAAATTAAAATCATTAATTCCTAGTAAAATACGCTCAAAATTTACTAATAGGCCGATTTTGCAAAAAATAGTAAAAAATATTAGTTGGTTATCAATAGATAGAATTTTACAATTATTTGTTTCATTAATTGTTGGTATTTTAGTTGTAAGATATTTAGGTCCAAACGACTTTGGAATAATGAATTATGCAATAGCTTTTTTTACATTATTTAGTCCATTTATTGGATTAGGTACGAAAAATATATTGCTTAGGGAAATAATTAGCAGGCCTAAAAAAATTAATTATTTGATGGGAACAGTGTTTTTAATATCAATTATTAGTTCTTTATTGATTACTTTAATAGCTTTATCAATTTCTTTCTTTATAAATAATGAAATTAATTTGTTTTTGATAATTATTTTATTTTTAGGAATAAGTAATATATTTAGTTCATTCGATATTATAGCTTATTTTTTTGAGTCCAAAATTGAATCAGAAAAAATTGTTAAGTCAAGAACAATATCTTTAATTTTTAGTAATTTATTAAAAATATTATTTATTTTTTTAAATTTTTCACTTCTTTGGATTATTTTAGCTTTAATTTTTGATACTATTGTTAGAGGTTTTATGTTAATTTATTATTATTTTAAAGATAAAGAAAGCATTTTTAATTGGAAGTTTGATTTTTCTTTAGCAAAATATTTAATCTCACTAAGTTGGCCATTAATATTATCTGGATTTTTTACAATTATTTATCTTAAAATAGATCAAGTTATGAT
>CAZOVD010000024.1:0-12995 GCA_964583285.1 uncultured archaeon | reverse complement strand
TAATTACTATTGAAGATACTTCTGAATTAAATTTACCACTTAAACACTGGATAAGGCTTGAATCTCGCCCACCAGGCCTTGAAGGAACTGGAGAGTTAAAGATGGATATTTTAACAAAAAACTCTTTGAGAATGAGACCAGATAGAATAATTGTTGGAGAAATTAGACACGAAGAAGCTTTCACTTTATTTACTGCGATAAATACGGGGCACGATGGAGCAGTAGCTGAAGATACATTAATACAATTAAGTGATGGAAATTTAATTGAAATTAAAAAAATAGCCGAAAAATATAATAAAAATTTTATTAATGACGGAAATTATGAATTTGCAGAAATAAAAGAGGATTTAAAAGTACCTAGTTTAAATAAAAAAACATTAAAAATAGAAAATCAAAAAGTCAATAGAATATGGAGAAAAAAAAATTCAGAAAAACTAATAAAAATAAAATTAAAGTCTGGAAAAGAAATAATTCTTACAAAAGACCATCCAATTTATAAAATTAATAATGGAATAATTGAAACTAATGCAAAAGACATTTTAGAAGGCGATTTTATTGCAGTGCCAAGTGAAATAAAAATAGAAAATAATTTAGAAATTAAAAATCCATATTATTTAGGATTAATTTATGGAGATGGACATATTGGACAAGAAAGCATAGAATTCACAAATAAAAACTTTAACTTAATAAATGCTTTTAAAAATGATGCAAAAAAAATCACAAAAAATAAGATAACTTTAAAAGAAAAAAACGGAATATATCGAAGTATTTTTAGTGACAGAAAAGAAATTTTAAATTTAAACAAAAATTATAAAATACCAATTGGGAATAAAACAAAAATATTTAAATTAGAAAAAGAAATACTCTGCTCAGCAAATGAAAGTTTATCTAACTTGTTAAAAGGTCTTTTTGATAGCGAAGCACACATAAATCTACATTCAAACAGTATACAATTTTCAACATCAAATATTGACTTAGCAAAAAAATTACCATTAATTTTACAAAGATATAATATATTTTCTTCAACAAATAAACAAGATTTTGATGGAAAAGGGAATTTTGGACCATATTATAGAATATCCATATATGGAAAAGAAAATTTAATTAACTATTATGAAAAAATAGGTTTTAAACACCCAACTAAAAAAATGAATTTAAAAAAATTAATAAATAAAACAAAAAACTCCATAGATATATTCCCAAATTTAGACAGAATAATTAGAGATGTTAGAAGTGAAAATAATTTAACCCAAAAAGAACTCTCTTCATTACTTGGCAACAATACTCCAAGCATAGTTTCTTCATATGAAATAAATTCACGAAATCCCACAAGAAACACATTGAAAAAAATATCACAAATTACAACTGGAAAAATGTCATCACAAGTAAGAACATTATCTGAATGACAAACCAGGTTTGAAAAAATAATTTTAAAACAAGAAATAGATTATAACGGATATGTTTACGATTTTACTGTAGAAAATAACCATAATTATATAGCAAATGGAATAATTATATCAAATTGTCTTGGAACAGTGCACGCAAATTCTCCAGAAGAAACATTAATTCGTGTAACTAACCCACCAATGAATGTTCCAAAAATAATGCTTGCAGGACTTGATTTTATAATTGTTGAACATAGGTATTATGATAGAAAAAAAGGAACTATAAGAAGAGTAAGTGAGATTTCTGAAGTGTATGGAGCACTTGAAGGAAATCCAAAAACCCAGACAATATTTCAAAGAGATCCAATAAAAGATACTCTTGAAAGAACTTTAATGTCAAGTGAATACTTAAAAGAACTTGAAGGATTTACTGGTCTTTCAAAACAAAAAATAGAAGCAGAAATAGAAATAAGGAAATTATTTCTTGAAAATTTGTTAAAAAATAATACTCGTGAACTTTTAGAAGTTAATGAACTTGCAAGGAATTTTTTAGAAAAAAGAAAAATATTTGGTGAGTAAAATGGCACGATTTGATGTTGATGAACAAGAAGTAAATAAAATTGTTGAAACAATGAAAAAAAAATACAAAGATGATGGTATTGAATTTGAAGATGATGTTAGTTCTAGTTTAAAAGAATTAAGAGGAATAATTGCAAGCGATACTTATTCAAAAATTGATCTTGAAACAAATGATGATGTTGAAACATTTGATTGGAACATGGCAAAAAAGGTTGGAATGTTTTATTTAAAATTTAAAGGAATAATAAAACCTTTTCAAAATTTTATAAAAAATTTTCCATTAAGTCAAGAAATAGGATATTATTTATATTCTGCAAATATGAAATATTCACCAAATCAATATCTAGCTCTTAGCGCTGCGGGAGGACTTGTTGTAGCTCTAATTTTTTTTATAATAAGTTTATTAATAACTATTGCTGCTGGAAATATTTTATTTATAATAATTTTACCAATTAGTGTTGCTTTTTTTTCTTGGATAATTGCAACAATAATAATTCTAACAATACCAAAAAGTCGTGCAATATCTAGAGGAAATGCTTGTTCTGTAGAATTGCCTTTTGCATTAAGACATATGTCAACTGAACTAAAAGCAGGAATTGGTTTATATAAAACAATACAAGCAATAGCTAGTAATGATTATGGTGTTTTAAGTGAAGAATTTTCAAGAACTATTAATGAAATTGAAGAAGGTGCTGATACAAGAATTGCATTAAAACATTTGGCATTAAGAACACAAAGTAGACCTCTTAAAAAAACAATCAACCATGTTTTAAGAGCAATGAGGATTGGCGGGAATCTTTCAACTGCAATGAGTGATATCGCTGATGATGTTGCTGATGAGATGAGAAATAAAATACAAGAATTTTCTCAAAACATGAATTTTTTTGCAGTAATTTTTATTTTTGTTGGGATTGTAATGCCTGTTGCAATAATGATACTTGGAGCAATAAGAAATTCTCCAATAGCAGTTTCAGGGCAAGATATTTTCAAAAACATTCCTCTTGGACCAGAAGTATTGCTATTTTTCTTTTTAATAATAATGCCACTGCTTTATTTTATGATGATTTATATGGTTTACAAAATACAACCACAGGTGTAGAATATGGTGCAAGATTTAGAATTTAATCAAACAGATGAAAATACCACTTCAACATCAACTGGAATTATTAGACTTATTGAAATATATGATGGCTGGCTTGAATTTAACAAATCAAAATATACTGCAAAATACTGGATATTACTTTCAATAATGATAACTTTAATTGTTGGAATTGGCACTTATATAATTTTAAATGTTTTATTAAACTTAACAACACTTCTTCCAATTGCAATACCGTTTGCAATATTTGTTTTACTAATGGGTTATCCATATCTAAAAAAAGAAACTATTATTGATTCAATAGAAGATAATTTTAGTGATGCATTAAAACAAATGGCAGAAACTCTTAAAGCAGGAGACACTTATGAAAGTGCATTAAGAGAAGTTGTTCAATCGGAATATGGAAGACTTTCTGAAGAAATGAGTATTTCACTTAGAAGACTTGAAGAAGGAGAAAATATTAACACGGCCCTAAATGGTTTTTCTAGTAGGATTGATTCAAAATTAGTTAAACGAACTATTGTAATACTTCTTGACTCAATAAAAACTGGATCTAGTTTAGCAGACATTTTAGAAGATATTGCTGATGATGTGCGAGAAATGCATAGATTAAAAAGAAGTAGAAAGGCAAATACCACAATGCAATTTATGTTTATGCTTGCAGCAGGTGGATTTATTGCCCCAATGATATTTGGAGAAGTTAGTTCAGTACTTGCAATTTTTGGAAAAGTTACAGTTAATGCACTTTCACAATCACAAGATATTGCTACTCAAAGTTCAACATTTATAACAATTTTAATTCAAAGTTACATACTTATTTCAGTAATTGCAACAGGAATAATGATGGCACTTATTAGAGAAGGAAAAATTAACAAAAGCATTATATATATTCCAGTATTACTATTAATAGCATATACTATGTATTATATTTCAACAATAATGCTTGGAATATTACTAGGCGGGTCGTTTTAAAATGGAAGAAACAGCACAAGGACAATTTGAAGTTATATTAATTGCAGTATTGGTAATAGTAATTGCCACAAGCACTGCACTTTTTATTAAATCAGTAGCAACAACTACTGGAAGCGCAGTACAAAATGTAGCAGAAGAAAATGCAAATGATTAAAAACACCAAAAACTAATAATTAGTTAAATTTAACCAATGAAGGGGGATAAAAAATGGAAAACAAGGCACAAGGAGCAATAGAATACCTACTAATAATAGGAGCCGCAATAATAGTAGTAGCAATAGTAATAATCATGATGACAGGAATACTACAAAGTACTGATGGAGCTACAGATGATGCAAACGCTGCAATTGTTACAGGATACGATGATTTAAACAAATTAATTTAAATAATAATTTTAGAAGGCTACTTTAGTAGTAGCCTTTTTCTATTTTTAAAAACATTTAAATATCAAAAAAGTAAAATATTAGTAATAATATAACTTAAATGGAGGAGAAATTAAATGGAAAACAAGGCACAAGGAGCAATAGAATACCTACTAATAATAGGAGCCGCAATAATAGTAGTAGCAATAGTAATAATCATGATGACAGGAATACTTAATTCAACTAGCGAACAATCAGATGCAGGGCAAAGCGCAGTTGAAAGTGGATTTGATGAACTAGGCAACAGACTACCATAAAATGAATAATTAATAATGGGGGCTTAAAACCCCATTATTTAAAAAAAAACAAGATATTTCTTTAAAATATTTTTTTAAAAACATTTAAATACTCTAAATCCATAACTAAATAAAGGAAATGATTTTATGAATTACAAAGGACAAGGCGCACTTGAATACTTATTACTTTTAGTAGCTGCAATGTTTGTAGTTGCAATAGTATTTGTTTTTATTAATTCAACCCTTGGGCCAACTCAAACAGCTGGAAGTGAACAAACTTATAATTTTTTGTGCAGCACACTTGATGGAAATACATCAGATTGTGCATGTTATAATAATAATATAAATAATTATTATGCAAATACTCCTGATGGAGATCTTGCATTAAAAAATTATTGCTGCAGTGCAAAAGATTCTTTTTTAACAACAAAATATAAAGAAGCTAATGGTGGCGATGATGCTTGTAATTAAAACAAGTAAAAATATATTTAATGAAGAGCATGCGCAAGTTTCTTTTGAATATTTATTAACTAGTGTTTTTGCAATAATACTTGCAATAAGCGCAGCAGTAGTAATTGAAACCTTAAGACAAATTGCACTTGATGCGCAAGCACAACTTCTAACAACAAGAGCAAGAGTAATTGAAGAAATACTTAGATAAGTTAAATTTTTAAGCAATAAATTACTAATTCTTTTATGTTTTTTTATATAGCAATAATTATTTCTCTAATTGGATTATTAATTGCTACATATACTGATTTAAAAGAAAGAATTGTTCCAAATAAATTAAACTTTGGTTTAGCAATTGCAGGACTTACTATTTATTTAATACAATCAATAATTGAGCTTAGTTTTACTCCAATATTACTTTCTATTTTTGGGCTTTGTTTTGGTTTCTTTTTTGGATGGATAATGTGGAAACTTGGTGTTTTTGCCGGAGGAGACGTTAAATTATTTATGGGACTTGGTGCATTAAATCCTTTTACTCCTGCAATAATAAATATTGGACTTTTAACTAACATTAGTACGCCAATATTTCCAATAACTCTGTTCTTATATTCACTAATTGGATTTTTACCATATGGATTATTTGTAATAATAACAAAATTATTTAAAAAAGAAAAAGAAAGAAAAATAATTATTCAAAAACTAAAAGAAGATTCTATAAAAGGAATTAGAATATCAATAATAATTGCTTTTATTAGTTTAATATTTACAAGCTATTTTGATTTTGTACCAATAATACTGCAAATAATTACTATAATAATTGCAGGATTATTTGTATATAGGTTAAAAGAAAAAATACGAAATATTTTAGAATTTATAATTCTAATCACTGGAATAATAATTAATTCTACTCTATTTATTCAATCATTTTTATTAATTGCAATAACCATAATAATTCTTTTTGGAATACTAAAATTATTACTTTCATCAAGAATTTTACTATCTGAAGAAATTAATATTGATAACCTAAAGGAAGGAATGATACCTCAAAAAAGTTTAGTTAAAAAAGGCAATAAAGTTGTTGAGATTGAAGGAATATCAATAAGAAAAATAATATCATATACTTTGCAAGGAAAAGCTAATCAAATAATAAGCGAAAAAAATGAAATAATATCGGCAAATAAAGCACGAGGACTAACTGATGATGAAATAAAAATACTAAAAAAACTAAAAAAACAAAAGTTAATCCCTAGTAAAATAAAAATAAAAGAATCAATGCCGTTTGTACCAACAATGTTTATTAGTTACTTACTTTGTTTATTAATAGGAGATTTTTTGATAATATTATTGGTGAATTTATGAAACAAAACAAAAACACATCAGGCAAGAATATTTTTAATAAAAATAAATCAAAAGGACAAGTTGCAATTGAATTCATATTTATATTACTAATTATTGTTGTGTATATTTTTACAGTAACAAAACCGCTCATTGAAAGTGGACAAGATGCAATTAATGATATTGAAAGAATAAACAGAATTAACAGCGAGACTGAAAAAATAGCAAACTCAATAAATAGAGTTTATTTACTTGGAAGCGGGACAAAAGAAACAATTAATATTTTTATTCCACAAAAAAGTCAAATAAATTGTTTTAATGGAGAGAATATTATTGGATTTACCTCACAAATAAATGAAAATAATAAAAATCCAACAATTGGGACTTGTCAAAACAATGTTTGTGATAAAAATATGAATACGTTTGATGAATTAATTTTACGTTGTCAAAGTAATACATTAAGCGAAGGAAATTATAAAATAATAATTGAAAAAGATATTGATAATAGTATTATTTTTAAAGTTGAATAATTATGAATAAAAATGGACAAGTTGCATTTGAAAGTTTAATTTTATTGTTAGTAATAATTAGTGCTTCAATATATATTAGTGGACTTTATTATCAAACGCATAATACCACAATTGTATATGGATTAGTTAGAAATGGTCTGACTGAAAAAATAAATTCGTTTGATGAAGTTATAATCATTGAAAGTATTAAATTAGAAAGGGGCGCAACTAATAAAATAATTGTAAAAACGTCTCCAAGTACTTACACAAACAATGATTTTGATTTAGATGATTTAGAGTTAAAAATATTACAAAACACTAATTTTGATACTGTGCAAATACTAATTAATTCGTCATAAAACGAAAAAACAAGTAACTATTTTTAAATTAAATAAAAAATATTACTATGAATGAAAAAAACATTTCATTAATTAGTCTAATTATTATAATAATTGGTTTAATTTTTTTTACTATTTTTTATGTTGAAGACTTTAAAGAAACAAGCATATTAGAATTACTAAAAGAAAATGGAAATAAAGGAAAAATTTTTGGAAGAGTTGATCATGTAATTTCTAATGAAAATAGCACTATTTTTATTTTCACAAAAGATCAAAGCATAAAAGTTTTTTATCCAAAAAAAATTAATATTAAAAAAAATGATTTTGTTTGGATTTATGCGACTAGCAATGAATACAAAAATAATCAAGAGCTCTTTGCACACAAAGTGATAAAAGAATGATTATTTATATAATTCTTGGAATAATTGCTGGAACTATTACTGGGCTTGTGCCTGGACTTCATTCAAATAATATAGTTTATTTTTTGACAACAATTAGTTTGTTTGAAAACGAATTTAGTTATTTTGTAATAAGCATGGTAATAACTCAAAGCTTTGTGGATTTTATTCCCGCAGTATTTTTTGGCGCACCACAAACAGACACTTTTGAAGGAGTACTTCCAGCACATAAATTATTTATAAAGGGGCACGGGTTTGAAGCAATAAATTTGACTATTTTTGGAGGAATAATTGCAATAATATTTTCTATTATTTTTTTACCAATTTTTCAACAATTTTTAACAATTAATAATGACAAAATAATATTTCTAATACCAATCGTTTTAATTTTTTCAAGTTTTATTTTAATATTAAATGAAAAAAATAATAAAAAAAGAATAATTGCGTTTTTTGTATTTTTTGTGGCAGCCAGCCAAGGATTATTATTTAAAGATCAAATATTTCCTTTAATAACAGGTTATTTTGGAATATCAACAATAATACTTTCAAATAAAAAAAATAATTTAATTAAACAAAAACTAACAACAAAAATAGATAAAGAAAATATATACGACGGCATTGTTGGTTTAATTGGCGGAGCAGTAGTTTCAATCTTCCCAGGAATTGGAAATAACCTCGCCGCAGGAATAATAAAATTGTTTAGACAAAATATCACTCCTAAAAAATATTTAGTTATGCTTGGAAGTATTAACACATCAAATTTTATATTTTCAATACCTGTTCTTTTTATAATAGATAGAGCAAGAAATGGCGCGGCAATTTATCTAAAAGAAAATTTTATTTTTACAGAACAAACATATATCTTGTCAATAATAACTATAATAATTTCCGCTGGTAGCGCAGCAATAATAACAATATTTTTATCAAAACAGTTATGTAAAAAATTAGTTAAAATTGATTTTACCATTTTAAGTATGTTGATAATTATTCTTTTAGCGGTAATGGTTTTGCTTTTTAATGGATTTTTTGGTTTACTAGCACTTATATTCTCAACAGCACTTGGTTTATTTACAATAACAAACAAAGTAAAAAGAAGCAATTGTTTAGGCGCATTAATAATACCAGCTTTATTTTTCTATCTTTTTGTTCTATTATAAATATGAAATATAAAATAAAAAGAAGTTTAATCTCAGATATATTTGTTGCTGCGAAAAACAACTATCCTAACGAATTTTTGTGCTTTTTAGGATCAACTAATAACAATAATATAATTGATGAAATAATATTTTTTCCAACACAAACTGATGAAAATTCTGCAAGTATTGATCTAAATCATTTTCCAATCGGGCTTAATATAATTGCAAGCGTGCATTCGCACCCAAACAACTATATAACGCCAAGCAAAGCTGATTTAGAGTTTTTTTTAAATTATAAAATAAATATAATTATTGGCGTTAATAATGAAAATAACTATAAAATGTTTGATAATAAAGGAAACATTATTTTTATTGAAGTAATCTAAAATATTAAAAAGAAGAAAGAATGTTAATTCATAATGATTAGGCGCGAAAATGGGCAAATAAGCTTAGACTTAATATTTAGCTTGTTAATTGTGGTAATTTTTATTACAACAATGCTTTTTTTTATTAGTGATTACAAAACAAGTAAAGAAAATATAGCTCTTGAAAACAATCTTAAAAATGAATCAATAAATTTAGCCAGCTTTATTAACAGCGCAAGTATTATGAATGATACAAATTTTGAAACAAAAATTCTTATAAAAAAAATAAATTATGGAGGCGAACTTATAACTCCAGAAATAATACTTGGACAAAATTCAATAACACTCACATATAATAATAAAATCGCAAAAACGTTTTTTGTGGATAATTTGTTGGCAAAAGAAATAAATGGAGACTATTTGGTGATTAAAAATGTTAACTAAAAAAGGACAAGTTTTTTCTATTGATTTATTATTTGCAACAATACTAATAATTCTTTTTATTGGAATTTTAATAAATGTTATTGAAATAAAAAACTATGAGCAAAAAGAAGCTTTAATAAAAAATGAACTATACAGCATTAGTCAAAGTTCTATAATTAATTTAACTAATGGAAATTATGCTTGTGAATTTAATAATATAAAGTTAGCAAATAGTTTAAATTTAAATTTGGTGAACTCTGTTGATCATGAAAAAATTTCAAAAGATATTGGCTTAATTGATAAAAATTTTAAAATTATTTTAAATGGTTTAACTATTAAAGAAAATGGAAATATTACATCAAACAATATTGCATCTTATAATATTGATATTTTAACTTGTAATGATACTGTAGAATTTTTGAATATTAAAGAATGTTTAAATGGAAATAATTGTGATGTTGAAAAACAAAAATTGACATTGATGGTGAGTAGATGAAAGGAAATATATTTTCAATAGAAGCAATAATCTCAATTATAATTGTAATAAGTGTTGTTGGAATAATATATAATGTGGATAATAGCGAAGTTAGAATTAATTTTAGTGAGATAAAGTTTAATTCAGAAAAAATTAATTTATTTTATTTTAATGAAATAGAAGACAATAGCACAATGTCAGAAAATTTAATTTGTGATAAAATATTATACTACACAGATCAAAATATAGTTTCTCAAAAAAATATTTGCAAGGTGGTAAAATGAATAAGGGGTTTGTTACAATAATTGTTATATTATCAATCGTAACTCTTGGTGTTTTTGTAATTAGTACAAATAGTTTAAACAATAATTTTGATGATTATTCAATTATTTTTTTACAAACAAAAAATAAAATTAGTAATTATAGTATTTTGTTAAATCAAGCATCGCAAAATTGTTTTAATGAAAGCAATATTACTAGTTGTATTGACTCAAATTCATCATTTATATTAACAAACCTTGGTTTAACTTCAGAACCATATAACTGTAATAATTTTAATTTTGAAGAAATTAGCTCTAATGAGTACTTAGGCAAACTAGTTTGTAATACTCATTTAATCTCAAAACAACAAACAATATTTAGTAATAATTTCTCATTAAATATTATTGTAAAAAAAACCTAAATTAACTAAGTATTTATATATTTCGAGTAATTCTTTTTCTATGATACTTGCAAAAAAACGAATAGCTGTAATTGATTATGATAAGTGTAACCCACAAAAGTGTGGAGGATATGCTTGTGAAAAAGCATGCCCTGTTAATAGAAATGGTAAAAAATGCATAACTCATGAAGAGGGCCAAAAACCAATAATTTCTGAAGAATTATGCATCGGATGCATTATTTGTGAACATAAATGCCCTTTTGGCGCAATTACTATAATAAATACTTCTCTTGATTTAAATGAACCAATACATTCATTTGGACAAAATATGTTTAGATTATATGGCTTGCCAACCCCAAAAAATAATGCAACTTTGGGGCTAGTTGGAAGAAATGGAATAGGAAAAACAACTATATTAAAAATATTAAATGGCGAAATAGTGCCTAATTTTGGAGAACCCCAAGGTGATGAGCAAAAAGTAATAAATTTTTATAAAGGCCGAGAAGAACAAAAATTTTTTGAAAAAATATATGATAAAAAATTTAAAGTTGCTTTAAAACCACAGAGTATAGAAAATATAAAAATAAATGAAACTGTCAAAGAACTTTTATCAAAAATAGATGAAAAAAATAAGTTAAATGAATTTGCAAAAGAACTTAACTTAGAACATTTACTAACAAGAAATGCTAGTGAACTTTCAGGGGGAGAATTTCAAAAAGTTGCAATAGCTGCAACAGGGTTAAAAGAAGCAGATCTTTATTTTTTTGATGAACCAACTTCTTTTTTAGACATAAGAGAAAGGTTAAGAGTTGCAAAATTTATTAGAAAATTATCGGAAAATAAATCAGTCATAGTTATTGAGCATGATTTAATATTACTTGATTATTTAAGTGATTATGTAAATTTAATATATGGTAGACCAAGTGTTTATGGAGCATCTTCACAAATAAAAACCACAAGAGAAGGAATAAATGATTATTTAACTGGATATGCAAGAACTGAAAACTATAGATTTAGAGAATATTCAATAGACTTTTTTTCTGGAAGTCGTGTTACTGACAAAAAAGAAGCAAGTAAAATTGTTGAGTGGCCAAAAATAGAAAAAAAATTAGGTAATTTCAAACTCGATGTTGAAAAAAATTATCTTTTTAGAAATGACATTGTTGGAATAGTTGGGCCAAATGGAATTGGAAAAACAACATTTATGAAAATACTTGCTAAAGAAATAAAACCAGATAATGTTGAAATAAATGAATCCGTAAAAATATCATACAAACCACAATATATAACATACACTGGGGAAAATACTGTTATTGAACTATTTAAAGAATTTGACTTTAACAAAATACAAAATACTATAATAAAACCTCTTGAAATTGATATATTACTTGAAAAAAAAGCAAAAACATTATCTGGTGGAGAACTACAAAGAGTTTCAATAGGACTTTGCCTTGCAAAAAAAGCAGATCTTTATTTACTTGATGAACCTAGTGCTTATCTTGATGTTGAACAAAGAATATCTGTTGGAAAGGTAATTAGAAATAACATATCGCTTGGAAATTCATCAGTAATTATAATTGATCATGACTTAACATTTATTGATTATGTTAGTGATAAAATAATGGTTTTTGAAGGAGAAAGCGCAATACATGGATTTGCAACCGGGCCTTTTGATGTTAATAGTGGAATGAATAAATTACTAAAATATTTAGATATAACAGTTAGAAGAGATAAGGATACAAAAAGACCTAGAATAAATAAATATGATTCGGTTCTTGACAGAGAACAAAAAAAGAGTGGAAAATATTATATTTAATTATCCAAAAATAGATTTTTTTGACAGAAGAGTTAGAGAATTTTTTTTAATATTATTTATTTTAAAAAATTTATATTCAACATGATCTTTTCCTATTTTTATATCTCCAAAAAATTTTGCTTCAAATACCATCAAAAAAACATTTTTCATACAACCATTAGAAAACCCATTTTCAAGCGAAAAAACTTTTGATAATTTTATATCTTTATATTTTATTCCAATTTCTTCAAGAATTTCTCTTTTAATTGCCAAATCAATTTTTTCACCAAATTCTACCTTTCCACCAGGAAGTTGCCATTTGCCAATATAATGCTTATTTTCCTTACTTCTTTTTAAAAGCAATATTTCTCCTTTTTTATTTTTTTGAGAATATTTAAAAATTGGTAATACATAAATT
>CAZOVD010000023.1:0-13473 GCA_964583285.1 uncultured archaeon | reverse complement strand
ATAAATCTAATTATTCTCTTCGTCTAAATCCACCAGATCTATCATTTCTTGCAGGTCTGTGTTTTGCAAAGCAGTCTCTACAATAAACTGGTCTTTCTCCGTCTGGTTGGAATGGTACTTTTGTTTCTTTTCCGCATTCTGAACAAACAACATCAAACATTTCTCTGTTGTCGTTACTATTATTTCTATTTCTATCATTTCTTTCCATTTTTTTTATTCACCTATTTTTCTTAAAGCTTATTTAAAAGCCTACATTAATCTTCATTAAACTTAATTAAAAATGTGTTTATATTAAGTTTATAATAAAAAGTTAATAATTGTAACTTATTACAGTTAAGGAAAGATTTATATATTATTCTATTCCATTAGTACTTATGGGCAATAGAGATATGCAATATGGATTAGTTGCAATAATAATATCAGTTTTCTTCTTAATTGCAAGCCTAGATATGCTTGAAATGACAATGTTTAGTAGAGGATTTAGTGGACTTGTTGCATATGTTCTTGTTGGAATAGGCGCATATGAAATTGCAAGAGCTAGTAAATAACTTAACTAAAAATTAATTATTAAATAAATAACTATTTTTAATAAAAAAATGCGTAATTAAGTTTATTAATATTGAAAGTATTAATAAATAGGTTGAGAATGGGCATTTATACTAATTTAGAAGACAAATGGTATGGATTAGTTGACAAGGTTGATGAATATGTGCCAATCGGGAAAGTAGTTGACAAAGTAGATAAAGTAGTACCTAGTTTTTTAGTATTTTTAGCAATAATATTTTTACTTTTAATCATATTAATTTTAGTAAGTGGCATCTTAGATCAAGAAATAATTGCTCAAAAAGAAATAATAGTACTTTCACAAGAAAATATTCCAATCCCTAATGCTAACCTAATTGTTGACTCAGAATGTTCTTTTGGACAACTTGAAATAGAAACTGATAGTTCTGGAAAAGCAATTGTAGCAATTTGTAATGAAAGTATTTATATAAGAGCAAGCAAAAATGGATATATTGATTATCGTGGAGAAGTAACTTTAGCTGATGATAAAATAATAATAAAATTATTACCAATAACTGCTAGTTTTCTTTCAACAATAGTAACTGTACAAGTAGTTGATAATAAACAAGCAATAATTAATGACGCAAAAATTGAGATTAATTGTGATAATAATAATTTAACATTTCAAAATCAAACAATCAATGGTTGGGAAATAGAACTAAGATGTAATTCAGCTCAAATAAAAGCAAGTGCAATTGGATATGAACAAAAAACAGTAATTTTAAATAAAAGTGAACAAAGAAAAATAATTGTTTTAGAAGAGGAAGACGTGCGCGGAACAGTTTACTTTGAATCAGTAAATTTAGAAGGAAATGGCGAAAAAGCAGAAATTTTAATGACAAATGAATTTGGTGAAAATCACACATATATAACAAATAATTTAGGAACAGGCAATACTAAAATTCCACAAGGAAACTACACTTACACCGCAACATCTACTGTTGGAGAAATAATTACTGGAAGTTTTGAATTAAATTCAAGCGTAGTAGTAAATATAGAATTTGAAAGATCAAGTAGTGGCGTAAATCCAAATAACCAAAAATATATCGCAATAGAATTAACCAATGATTTAAATGAACCAATACCTGCAGCAACCATAGAAATTTATAAAAGCGATGGAAATAAATTGCCATCTAGAAAAACTAGTACTAGTGGAAGAACTACTCCTGCAGCAATAAGTGATGAAACATTAACTCTAAAAGCCATAGCATCAGCAACAGGATATGAAACAAAAATATTTGACGTAATTTTACAAGAAAATGGAATGTATCAAAAAGTAAATTTAAGTTTAGGTGGAGCAAAATTAAAAGTAAATATACTTGACGATGTAAATAAGGTAGAACCAAAAGCATTAGTACAATTAAGATATCAAGGTTTAAATGCAGTATTTCAAAATGCATACACTGATTCAAATGGGCAAATAACATTTAATAATTTGCCAAATGGAACTTATCAAATATTTGCAATTGATAATGCAAAAAAAGATGAAGCAACGGCGATAATTACTTTGGCAAAAAATGATGAAAAAGAAATAACATTAATTTTAGTAACTGGTCTTGGAAAAATAAGATATAGATTTTATGATGCTAGTGGATCAACCGCAAACACAACCATTACTGCATATGAAAAAGAAAATCAGTTAATTTCAATATATAATGGACCAACAATTAGTGGAACATATACAACGCCTGACATAAAAAAAGGACTTGATGCAATAGTTAAAACAATTGATGCAAATATAATTTCTCATGAAACAATACCATATACTGTAAATAGAGGGCAACTTGAAAAAGAAGTTTACTTAAAAAAAGAAAGTACTCTACCAAATCAAAATTCCGTACAAGTAATTCTTGATCAAGTATATAAAACAAATCCAATAACCTCAAATATGAATAGCTCAACTAGGACAAACAAATTAATAGAACAGAGTAGTTATTGGTTATATTTTACAATTATTTTAAATAACGAAAATCAAGGAACATTAGTAGGAAATTTTTATACCCCTGACAATAACCTAAAAATAAATAATATTTATTCTACAGAAAACTCAATATTATTACTATCAAAAAGTAATACTGGAAAAATAATAGAACAAAATGAGAATAACGATTTAGTAAGTAGCAATGCAGTACAAGCAAATGTTAAAATAAATAATATAGCTGGAAAAAAATCAATACCAGTAATAGTTCAAATACAAACCGATCAAAATGCAACAAATGCAAAAATATTTTTTGAAGCATTACACATAAATGATGAAACACTTGCAATAGAACAAAGTCTAAATTATAGTAAAGAATTTATAATGGGTGAGAGCTTTTGCTTTAATAATTGCCCAGCATTCTTTTTTGATAATTATTTAGAATGGGAAAATGATAAACAAATAAAACAAGTATTTCCAATAAGTGAACCAAGAACAAAATTATTACTTGGAGATAATTACAAATTAATAACAAAACTAAAAAACAATAGTGATACTGATTTTTCAAATATAGAATTTGTAAGTACTATTAAAAAAAGTATGATAGATAATATTACATTTCAAAATGATTTAAATCAAGTAAGACACTCTTTAAACCTACCTCCACTTTCTATTGCAGAAGACAAAAATGTAACTTTAAATTTAATTAATAGAAGTAATGCCACAGTTGATCAAACCATAGAAAAAATAGAGGGGGGAATTAATACACTTAGAACACTTGAAGGAACTGCTAATCCAGTTAATTTTGCAATATCAAATAAAAATCAATTAATAATAGAAATTTCGCCAAACACTATTAGTGCACAAAGAAATTATCCAATATTTTTAATTAAAACAAGATTTTCAACATCAAGCCAAGGCGTTAGTGCAAATTGGCAAATTAAAACAGGAAATATAGAAATAGATAGTGGAACAACTGATGCTAATGGAATTTCAATAATTAGCTTAGACACTACAAGTTATAATAAGGGAGATGAATTTGAATTTTTTTCTAATGATGACGAGGGTTCAATTGATGGATATTTGAAAATAGTTTTGGGCGAGGATTATCCAGAAATTGTTGAAGAAGATGTTTGTTTAACTATTGAAACTCCATTAATTAGAACTTTGAATAAATCAGCAACAAGTACCTTTACAATTAATTCAGCAGAATGTGATGAAGAAAGAGTGGTATTTTTATATACTGATTTAGTTACTTCAGCAAGAACTATTACAATACAACCACAAAGTAGTCAAACTGTAACAATTACTGCAACACCTAGAGGAAATTTACTTGGAGCATATCCACTTCAAATAATGACTATTTATGGTTCTAGTTATAAACAAATAAAACATCTTGATATTATTGTAAAAGATCAAAGCAGTTGTTTTGATTTAGAAAATGCAATTTTTGATTTAACAACAATTGATGAAATTGCTTCAAAAATTACCAATAATTGTTTTTCAGGAAGAAAAGATAATTTTTATCCTCAAATGAATATTTCAACAAGATCAGTTGGACTTGACTATGACAAACCAGGAACACCAGAAATTTATAATTTTAAAGCAGTAGTTACTGGAATGGCAATAGAATCAACTACGTATGGTTTTACTAAGAGTGATTCTATGTATGTTAAAGAAACTGGAGGAAGAGATAATGATCCTTATGATGTACCACTAATTGCTGAAGAACAAACAGAAGCAGCAGCAAGAGCTGCTAAAAATGCATGTGAGCTTGGAACTTATATGGGAGAATACTATCCAAAACCAATGGTAGAAATTCCTATTGAAGAGTTGCCAGAATATGAAATTTATCAACCAAGTGGAACAGTTCCAATAGAAGGATCAACAACTATTATACAAGGAACACAAAATACAAATGATAATCCAAATACTGAACTTGATGATTGGGTATTAGAAGGAGAAAGTACTTTAAGTAAAATTCAAAAAATATTTTTTCAAAGTGAAAGTTATGCAACTCAAGGCGATATTAGAGTAACTCAATCATCTTCAGAAATGGGTGATACCGATGCAAAAGAATTTACTATTGGAGAAAGTACTAGCATGATAGGCACAGGTAGTTTACCTGACTATTATGAAACTGCATCAGAAGCACCAACTTCAAAAAATGATAGATGGGGTCATTGCTGCCCTGGCTTTAACAGAGGCCCATACCACCCAAGAGGGTATATAATGGAATATGCATGGAGATTCTTAAACGATGTTTATGGAACACTAACTACTGGAATGCCACGGCCACCTGACCATAAAGAATTTTGGGGCGGAGTAATAGAGCATTTTAACCCACCTTTATTTACAGTAATTGATAAAAAAAGTTATGATAAAGCAGATGTTTTAACTGCAGTATATCTTGGTGGTGGAGATTATTTTGCAAGATATGAAGTAAAAGGAGATAGAGATTTTGGTTGGGAAGGTTATAAATATGAGACCTCATGGATTAAAGCACAAGTAGATAATATTAGAGTTGCTGAATTTGTAAGTATGCGAGCAAAAACATGGGAAATGGACACAAATATTGTTCCAATAGAAGGAAGAGTTTATAGAATTGGTAGTTATGTAAGTGAAGCAACTCCTGAACCAAAATCAATGAATGAAAAAACTGTTCATGGTTATGAACCTGGAGAAACATGGGTAATACCTGGAACATTTTCATTAAATACAGCAACTTGCGTGATACCAAATGGTTTTGTTGATCCTGAAAGAGCAGCAGGTGCAAAATCTGAAATGGAATTCCCATTATTACTTGAAGATGGATTAAATGAATTATATGCAAGTGGAAATTACACTGTTGAATATGATCCTAGTGGAATTATAATGTATAAAATTCCAGAAGAAACAATTCCAAAAGAATTAAATGTTTACTTACAAGATGGACAATACTACGCAGAATATATTGGAACGCCAACAAAAAATGATGCTGAGATTAATTTTAGAATTACAAAAAATAATATTTTAGGCGATGAATATGCAATACTTGAAATATATGATTGGACTGGAAATGAGATAAAAAAACAATCTTTCCAAATAAAATTAAAAGGACCTATTAATAGCTGTGTTTCAACAATGGGCGATCTTGGAGTTAGTGGAAGAGAATTTGTTCCAAGATTATCATTTAACTGGGATTGGCAAAACATTAGTGATAGACAATGCGACCCAAGAAATCCAAATTACACATACTGCGATGCAACTCAGTTTACAATTAGTTTATTTAAGAAATTAACTCAAATAGAAAATCTATTACTAACAAATAGATTAAATGAAGTTGCAAAAGAAACTTCATATTATGCATACTTGATTAAAGATAATTATAATCAAAGTTTCCTAAATGATTTTGCAAATTATTATTCAACAAATGTTGCAGCATCAACTCCATCATTTAATGAAAATTATAAATACTTTATACTTGATAACAAATTAGAATTTGATAGCAATATGCCTTATGGAGGACTTTATAGAGTTGAAATTGATATTACTAATATCAATCAAGGAGTTAATAGTATGTTTACTAATGGTAGGCCAAATCAAAATGTAAAAATAAAATTAACTCCGCATAGAGCTGGTCAAAATTATTCTCCATTTTATGAATTACCATTTAATGGACCAATAGGTCAAGAAAATAGAAATGGATATGGTGTTGTTTCAGCAAATAATATATCAATTGATAATTCTATAAATCTAGCAAAAAATGGTAATGGCATTGTAAATTTAAATACTACAACAAGTACTGGGCTTGGAGAATTAAAAAATGGAATAGTTCTTGATTATACAAAAGATGGAGAGTTTAAGTTTAATCCTTCCCAACCAACACCAATAGTGTGGAAAATAACTTCAACTACTGGAAAGGTAAATGCAAAATATGAAATAAATAAGAATACAACTCAAGGAAGTACTACTTGGAAATTAACATCATCAACTATTGGTGGAAGAACTTGTCAAGATTTTGAAAACAGAAATGTGTTTAACTTTGTTGCAAATCAAACAGGAAATACATACAGTATTAATTGGAACGGAACAACTCCTGGAACTATAGGATTAAGTACAACTTTTTTCACACCACAAGTAACAAATGCAGACGAGCTAATATCAATAATACCAAAAGAAAATACACAAATGCTTGGAAAAC
Organism: uncultured archaeon; assembly: GCA_964583285.1. Lineage (GTDB taxonomy): Archaea > Iainarchaeota > Iainarchaeia > Iainarchaeales > JAAZKV01 > JABIDZ01. Next base: position 6,808 of record CAZOVD010000023.1, on the reverse strand, counting down.
CTTCTACGCAAAACAATACAAATGTGATTCTTAATTATCTTGATTCAATACAAAGAACTGATTATACAACATTAAAAGGAATGTTTGATAATATACGCGCAGGCAATATGTGTATTACAAATGCAAATCCAGAAAGAGTAAAAATATTTTGGAACCCTGAGTATTTAGAAAGAGAAATTAGAAGTATAAATGCTGGTGCTGGAAGTTCTTGTTAAATAATATAAGTAAGCCTAGCTAATTTTAACTTTTTTAAAACAAATAAATAAAAAAACTATTTAATACAAATTAATCTAGCTAAGTTTATTTCTTTTTGAAGAGATGTTGCAGTAGTTGTTGTGCTATCTACACTACTTACTTCATATAAATAATTTTCTGGCCAAGAATAAATTTCTTTATTACCTAAACTAGTAACACAAACACTTCCTGCTCTTACTGCTTCAAATAAAGTACTTAAACTATTAATTGTGTTATTATTTGAATTGTTATTAAATGGCATGCCATTAATTCCAGTTAGTGTTACTATTTCATCTTTAACTTCATTAACTGAAGTTATTTTTCCTTTTTCTTTACTTTGTGAATATGAAATTGAAAAGTCTGAATTTTGTGGAGCATATGCAATTGTTGATGCAAATATCTTTCCAGGAACTAAAACTTCATCATATCCAAATGAATAATTCCCACTTGATAAAAAATCAGGAGTGTCTCTAATATAATTCATTGGAACACCATAAAAATCATTACAAGAATCAATTGAATTAAGTAAAAACATATTATGTGTTTTACCGTTTAATTTATTTCTACCACTTAATATAGAATATTCAAAATTTGCACTTTGACCTAAACTACCATTTAATTCAAACAATAATGGAGTTGCAGTAGTAAACGAACTTATTACTGATAGATTATTATTTTTATTATCAACAGTTAAAAGTTTTGATCTATTTGACTTAATTGAATTTAATTCAAATATGTCTCTTTGTTCAGTATAATTTATTTTTACTAAAGAATCTCTTTGGTTTGCACCAATTGAAATATTTTGACTATTAATTAAATTAAACTTATCATCTGTCAATAGAGAAGTTCCATAAAATCTTCTATCATTATTAATACTCATTCCAACCCCACCATTAAAAGGCATATAATAAAATGGAGAGTAATCTTTATTTATTGGTTTTATTAAATTAAGAACTACTTTTATTTTCGAAGTAACTTGCCCAGCATTAATTAGTGGGAGTTCTCTAAAATCAATTAAAAATTTTACATTATAAAGCCCAGTGTCGTTTAATGAAAAATCATTTTTTGAAAGTAAGTCTATTTCACTTGAAGTAAAATAAAAGTTACTGTTATTTCTAAAATATTTTGACATGCCCTTATCAGCATCTAAAAAAGAAGGAGATGCATCAAGTATTCTTCTTGTAAAATAATCTACAAAATCACTTTGAAATTCAAGACCATAACCATCTCTAATTAAATTCACATTAAAATCAAGAACTTGTAATAATTCATCAGCATTACTTATTTTTTCTTCTTCAAATAAATATTCATTATAAATAATACTTGAACTTTGATCCAGATAGTAATAAAGCGCAGGTTTTTCATCAATTTCAATAGTTGAAAGTGGAACAAAACAACTTTGAGAAGTATCTTCCAAACTAAAAACTGGCGGAACTATTCTATTTACTATATCATTAACTGGATTATTTGGACATTCTATTTGAGAATTTGATAAAAAGTTATCTATTTTTGATAGGTTTTTACTTACTAAAATTGAAAGCTGTGTTGCGTCAAGATAATTATCTTTTACACTTTCATTTGTAATGTCATCCCAGTTCCATCCTAAAATTATTTTTGGCAGTGCTTCACTCCCAGTAGCACCAAGCATTAGGGAATTCTCACAAACTGCACTATATTTTGGAGTTGCTCCATTTCTAGGAGTAGCATTAAATTTCATATGAAATTTATATTCTTTTTCTTTTACTTCATTATTTGGTAAATTAAAGGGAGCAAACTTTGCATTTGGTTTTACTACTTCAGCATAATTATGTTCATCAAACTTTATTGTTACTGTTGCATAAGAATTTTTTTGTAAATTATCATTTACAAAAAGTAAATCAACATTTTGACTTTCATAAACTCCATTGACTTTTGCATTTTTAAAAATCCATTGAGATAAAACATTTGCTCCATTTATTTGAACTTCTTTTGCATCTCTTAATAAATTAGTTTTATAAGTTGGAAGCATTAACTCAACCCTATTTTCACAATTTTCTTTTAATGTTCCATCAAAACTAATTTTGTTTTCTACATTATTTAAATTATTTGAAAACAAAATTGGTTGAGTGTCACTTGTTGTATATACTCCGCCATTATATGCTCCATTAAAAAAACCTGTTTGAATTAATGTTGAAACAAGACCAACTAAACGCTCTCTATTATAATTATGAAATTCTTGTTCAAGTCCTAAATTTTGCAAATATGTTGAAGAACTACTAAATTCTTTTTGTAAATTTGAAATATTTTGCGAAGCTAAAATTGCTGCTTGAAGAGATATTGAGGCATTTGCAACTAATACAAAAGATGCATCAATATCATTTACAATTTCACCAAAACCAGTTTTTGCAGTAGTTAAATCATCAACATAATCTAAATTAAATTGATCATACATTTCAAGAGAACTTAATACTAAACCAGTTATTGATAAAACTTGTGAAATTTGAGCAGCAGTTGTTTTATTTGAAGCAATATTTGTTGCAATTCCTGCACAAAGACCAGGTATTGCAGCACCAGCTGATGCTGCCGTACATGCACTACCACCAACTACTGATGAACAAGCAGAAACATATCCTGCAAGTGCAGTTTCTGCAGTAGCACAAGAAGCTGCGGCAGTATCTAAACTTCCCATAACCACAGTATTAGTTCCTTGAATAACTGCAAGCAAGTCAAGAAGTGTTATTACTGAACTTATTAATTGAATAGTTAAATCAGTTGTACTATATCCACCATCAGATAAAATAGTTAGTTCATCATCAGCATCAACTACTAAGTTTCTTATTTCTTCAATAATTTTTCTTGACTTTTCATTTTCAATTAAAGCAAGTTCTAAATAATTTTTTGCTTCTAAATAATCACTAGCAGACATTTCAAAATCATTTGATGCAGCATAAGCAAGCGCAAGACTAACATAATCTAAGGCATTTTCTGTGTAAACCGCAGCATCATCTAATTTTTCACTTGCTCCTTTAATATTTTCAAAGGCATTTTTTGCATTTATACTTGAGTTATCTTTTGAAAGAGCGTCTATTTGATTATAAATATTGTAAATGTTATTAATTAAAAGCACGGCACTGCCTAAGTCAGCTAAACCAACTGAACATTTTGTTGTTGCTGCTGATGTTGTAGCAGTAGAAACACCAGTCATTGTTGGATACCAACCTGGAACACCAGGAGTCATCATAAAAGAATTTACTGCCACAGAACTTGACTCAAGTGCAGCACAATTTGCAGTTTCAGTTCCAAGAAGAGCAGTAAGCGAAGCAAGAAGTCCTGATATCTGTCCAGTTAATTTTGAATCATTACTTGCAACTTGATTTTCAAGTTCAGCGCGAAGATTGTCGGCCGCATCTTTTGACAAATCAATACTTGGTTTTATTTTTTTTAATAAATCATCCGTTTTGAAAACTTCTAAATAAGCGGTTTTTATTTTTGCATTTTCTCCTGTTGCAATGCTATATGCACTACTTCTTGCGCTTGAAATTTTTTGCATTGAATTAATTAGTGCACTTTGATAAAATCCACTTCCAGCATAACTTTCAGGATTATTTGATAAATACATAAGCCATTCTGCTTCATTTACAAATTGTCCAAATAAAGGAAGTCCACCAGCATCCACTCCAAAAGAACTTTCATACAAATTACAAATACTAGTATCAACTAATACATCTTTTGTTAGTTGATTGTTTGTAATTTTAACTGAATCACGACTTCCCTTGCCAAGTAGAGAAACAACAAATTGTTCTGGATAAATTGTTTCATCAACTGATTTAACAAATATTTCTTTTTCAGCAACAAACGCTTTATTTATTGTGTTTAACCCAAAAACTCTTGCGTGAACTGTTACACCATAAACACCTGGAATTTCTCCTCTTCTAAAACTAATATTTCTTTGTGCTTTGTCTAAAATAAAAGTGCTCGCAGATGGAAGTATTTCTCCTTCAACTCCACCACTACAACCATAATCGTTATCACAAATTGATATTTCAATAGGATTAGAACATTTTGTTGTATCAATTCTAATGCTTGCAGTATCTTCAAAATTATTAATAGTATCATCTATTGTTGTTACTTGTACACATTGTTCTAAATTTTCATTTACTACTGAAAATGTAACTTCTTTTATTGAATTTTCAATTGCAAAATTTACTTTAAAATCTGCTTTTTGACCTTTTTCTTTTATGTGCGGAGTATAAATTATTCTTGCTAAATAATCACCAGGAACAGGACTACTTTTTACTGCTAGTGGATAACTTATTAATGTTGTTGGGTAGGTTCTTTCAAAATGAACTTCAACACTTCCTTTTGGATTATCTTTCCAAGTTACAAATGAAAGTAAGTCCTGTTCACTATTACAACTTATTCTTACTTTTGTTTCTATCTCCATTTGACCATAAGTTGTTGTTCCAGCAACATATTCTCTACTTAACAATATGCAACCAGTTCCAATAAATTCGCTAAAAAATATTTGAACAGGAATTACAATATTATATTCTTCACCAGTAATTTCATCATTTAAAATTATTTGTAATTCAAAATCTAGTGAATCGCCAGATAAGAAATCTATTAAACTAGGATCAATTCCAACATCAAAATTAGGGTCAATTGTTACTACTATATTTCCATTTTCATCAATAAAAAAAGCATCTTCACTAAGAGTAATTGTTTGTCCTTGTTTATTTGTAATTTTTATTTGTCCACCACTTATATTTGCAATTTTTACATTACCAATTTTTATTCCATCAATACCACTAGTGCCAATTACAACATTAAAATTATCAATTCCGTTTGAGTTTAGCTTTATAGGCTCACCAATTTGTCCAAAAGAATCAACAATTTTTCCATCTATTGAAATTGTCCCAGTAAAACCAATTGGATTTCCATCTTTATTAGTTAAATTAAACTTAGGCCCAAATGGATTACTTGAAAAATACAAAAAAGTAGCTATTAGTATAATTAATATTATAATTGCAATTATTACTAGGTTTTTTTTATCCGGAAGGTGTTTTGTATCATTTTGATATTCGTTTTCAGAATCTGTATTATAATAACTTTCCATTTCAAAATTATCCATTTTAACCAGCAATAAAATAATGTTATTATTATTTATATACTTTATATTTTCAAAAATTTCCAAATTATTTTTGACATTTTATCTTTAATTAAAGCATTATTTTTCAAATGAAAAGTTTTTTTAAATAGCGTTTTCTTAAAATACATAAAAAGGTGATTAATAATGGAAGGAACAATACAACTTGTGGCAAATTATGATGATTGGAAGGCTGTTAAAAAAATAACTATAACTGATAAAACATTACCTTTAACAGTTGCTGAATTTTTAGCTAGTTTAACTAATAGTGTTGATAATAAAATTGAATCAAATTTAAGAAAAATTGTTGATTTAAATAAAGTTGATGTTGCAATAAAAGAACTTGGAATTGGCAAGGGCGATGTTGCAAAAGCTATTGAAGAAGTTAATTCAAGAAAAGTTAACAAAGTAATTAATGAAATTACTCAAATTGATGATTTTCAAAAGAATGTACAAAAAGAACTCGCTGGTTTTTGTAAAGCTTATGCAATGCGTAAAGCTCTAAAAGAATGTGAAATAATTGTTGACTACTCTGAAGTTGAAATACCTGGAATGAATAGGTTAAAGAAAACAAAAGTTTAATTAAAATATAAAGGAGAGTAATTTTACTTTCTTTTTAACTTTTTTTTACTAAATGCCTTGATTTTTTTTGGAATTTCTTTTGCTTTTTTTGGTATTTCTTTATCTTGAATTTTAGTAATTATTTCTTGCAAATATTCTTTTTTATTTATTTTTTTAAATATTTTTGACAAGTCGTCTATATCGCGAAACCAAACTACTTTCCAACCCATCAAACTTGCAGAAACTACATTATACCAAGAATCGTCAATTAGCATACAATCTTTTGACTTGGCGTGAAGTTCTTTCATAACAAATTTATACATTCTTGGTTCAGGCTTTATCATGTGAGCTTTATCACTTAAAAAAACTCTATCAGCTAAAGAATAAAATCCTCTTTTTTTATATTCTTGAGACATTAAATGTGATGAGTTTGAAAGTATTGCAATTTTTAATTTATTTTTTTTTAATTCTTTAATATCCTCTACTATTTTATCATCAAGAAATATGTTTTTTGAATATCTTTTTTTAACATATAAATAAGCATTTTTATCAAGAACAAAAGTCCAAAAATGTTTATCTTCAATTAAACCTTTTTGATAATCAAGCAATAAATATAAATATTTCAAACCAGCAATTAACCTATTTATTTTTACTTTTTTACAATAATCGTTGACTATAGAAATTTCTATATTTGGAGTTATAACCCCATTAACATCAAATATTATCCACATAAACTAAATAAAAGCTTAAAAGAATATAAATTATACCTAAAAATGACAAACTTTTTAAATAATCGCTGGCTCAATTATTTTGGAATTATTTAAAATAATTCTAAAGGATAAAATCCCCCCATAGTATTACCAACTCAACCTTTTCAAAAAAGGTTGG
>CAZOVD010000022.1:0-14669 GCA_964583285.1 uncultured archaeon | reverse complement strand
AAATATAAAAAATTTAGAAATTGAAAAAGAAGAAAAAGAAACTATTGAATATTTGCAACTAACTCAAAATTCTTTAAAAAATATTGACGAATTAAATGAACTTTTTCCAAATTGGAAAAGAGAAAATATATTAAAAAAAATACAAGATACTATTAATAATCATGATTTAAGATTTATTGCAAAATCAAATGGAAAAATAATTGCACATGTTAAAATAAAATTAAAAAAAAGTATTCATGAACATATTGCTGACATTTCATCATTAGTAGTTAGTCCAGATTTTAGGAGAAGAGGAATTGGACTAAAATTAATGAATTATTCTATTTCAAAATTACCTAAAAAGATAAAAATGGTAACTCTTGCTGTTGATAATAAAAATAAAAATGCAATAAAGTTGTATAAAAAAATGGGGTTTGAAAAATATGGATTGCTTAAAAAAGGATCTAAAGTTGGTGGAAAGTTAGTGGATAATTATTTAATGTATAAAGAAATAAACTAATTTTATAATAAATGCCCAATAGTTAAGTTTTAAATATATAAATAACAATATTCTTTCATGACATTTAATGTTTTTACTCAAACTAAAAACGCTTTTGAGCATGCAATTGAAGCACCATCAATTGGAATTGCATTTGTAATAGTGCTTCTAACAGGAGTTATTTGGTCAGCAATTAGTTTAGTACTATTTAATGATATTTTATCAGCAAGCGTATTAATTTTCGTTAATTTAGCTCAATGGATTATTTTAAGTGTTTTATTATTTGCTTTTGAAATACTATTTTCGGGACAAAAAAGACACCAAATAAGAGCAGATTTTAGAGCATCTTTAAGTGTTGTTGGAAAGCTTTGGATTTATGCATTAATAACAGCAATTTTGTTCAATATATTTGCTTTTACAGCAGGTGGAATAATTGGAGTTATTGCAGGAATTTTAATATTTATTGTTTCAATAATGGCAATATATGCGTCATTTATTGCAATTAAAGTGGTTCTTGATGCTAGTAATGCAAGAACATTAGTTGTTTGGTTTTTACTAATAATAACTTACTTCTTATTGCTTGCTATAGCTTCACTTGCAACTAACCTATTTATAATTTTATAATAAATAAAGAAAAACCATTTTTCTTAATTTTTGCACACAAAACAAATATTTATAAACGAAAAAGTTAGGAATTTACTTATGAGAAAAATATGTAAGGATTGTAAGACTCGCTTTGATGTTCCAATCAGTGACTTAGAGGACGGAGATCCTTTTGATTGTCCAGAATGCGGACTTGAATATACAGTTATTACTGATTCAGAGAACAATCTAAAATTAATTGAATCAAAGAAACTTGAAATGGATGATGAAGAATTTGAACTTGATGAAGATGAAGATTACGATTTTAAGTGATTAATATGCCAGGATTTAGAAGAAATCAAGTAAAAAAAACAATTACAAAAAAAGCTAATCCATATATTATGAATCCAGAACAATTTGAACATTTTACAAGAACTAATACAAAAGAAGCAATAGATTTTTGCCACTCTCAATCAAGAGATTTTGCAAGACAGGGCGACACTGAAATGAGTAGATATTGGCAAGAAAGAGCTCAAAAAATAAAAGAAAAACAATAACTTATTTAATAACTCTTTTTCTAATTTTATTATGCCACTAAAGATAAAAAATTCATTTGGAAATAAACTTGAAGAATTTATTCCAATAAGTAAAAAAGAAGTTGGGCTTTATACTTGTGGGCCAACTGTATATAACTATGCACATATTGGAAATTTTAGAGCATATATTTTTGAAGATCTACTTAAAAGATATTTAATTTTTTTAGGTTATAATGTAAAACACGTAATGAATTTAACTGATGTTGATGATAAAACAATTAAAGGCGCAATAGAACAGAATATCTCTTTATTTGATTTTACAGAAAAATACAAAAAATCTTTTTTTGAAGACATAAAGACACTTAATATTTTACCAGCTGATATCTATCCAGCAGCGACTGATCATATTGGGGAAATGGTAAAAATAATTGAAAAACTAATAGAGAAGAAAATTGCTTATCGTGGTGATGATGATAGTATTTATTTTTCAATAAAAAAATTTCCAGAATATGGAAAATTAGCTAATATTGATGTTGCCAAATTAAAAGAAGGTGCAAGAGTTAAACAAGATGAATATGAAAAAGAAGGAATTGGTGATTTTGCACTTTGGAAAGCATGGGATGAAAATGATGGATCTGTTTACTGGGAAACAAAACTTGGAAAAGGTAGGCCTGGCTGGCATATTGAATGTAGTGCTATGAGTAGTAAATATTTAGGAGATAGCTTTGATATTCACTGCGGAGGAGTAGATAATAAATTTCCACATCACGAAAACGAAATTGCACAAAGTGAAGGGGCTAATGGAAAAAAATTTGTAAAATATTGGATGCATTGTGAACACTTACTTGTAGATGGAAAAAAAATGTCAAAATCACTTGGAAACTTTTACACATTAAGAGATTTGTTAAAACTAGGATTAAGCGCAAGTGCTATTAGATATACTTTGATTAATTCTCAATATAGACAACAACTAAATTTTACAGTTGATTCTGTTAAGGATTCTGAAAAAACTATTTTAGGATTACAAAGAACAATAGGGCGATTAAAAAAAATTAGTGGTCAAGGTGGAGAAAATAAAGTAATTAGCGACTTAATAAATAATTCAATTCAAAAATTTACTGACGCAATGAACGAAGATTTAAATGTACCTCTTGCGATGGCAAGTGTTTTTGAATTTAATAGAGAAATAAATAAATTAATTGATGATGAGGCAATTTCAAAAATAGATGCTGAAAATGTTTTAAATTTCTTTAAAAAAATTGACCAAGTAATAGGTGTTTTAGATTGGGAAGAAAAATTTATTGAGTTAACTTCAAAACAAGAAGAATTAATAAAAGAAAGAGAAATTGCTAGAAAAGAAAAAAACTGGGCAAAAAGTGATGAGATAAGAAATAAATTAAAAGAACAAGGTATTGAACTTATTGATAATAAAGACGGAACAACAACAATTAGTAGCATATAAAAAAATAAATTTCAATTTTTTTATTTTCCTAGTTATTAGTAATATCTATCTTTTAAAAAAAACTTAGAATAAAATACTAATATTAACAACAAAAAAAGTAGAATTGTTTGCTGATAAAATAAATCATATAAAAATCTTAAAAAAATATTTAGAAAGTTATCTGTTTCAATAAATAATCTTAAACCATTTAATATAATTGCAATAATCCATACTGCAAAAAACGTACTTAATGCGTCAAAAAATGGTGCAAAATACCTTATTTTTGTAGTTGAAAATATTTTGTATAAATAATCCCAAATTCCAATTATTAAAACAAAACCTGCAATAAAATACCAATTATAAATAAAAAATTCATTTAAATGAAACAAAACAATATTTTCTTTTGTGGGATTAAAATATTCTAAAATCCAAATTAAAATTAATAATGCAATGGCCATAGCGCCTGCAGCAACTATTGCCTGAAAAACTCTTTTAAAACTAAATTTTTTATCTAAATAAACCTCATCAAATAAATTATTATCAACCATTGTTATCACTTTTTATTTTTTTCAATTTTATTAATTGTACTAATTACTTTTCTTGCAAGAGCATTTTTTTCTGCTCGATTTTTTCTTGCAGAAGCATTTGTTCTCATATTTGCAATTCTTGCTTTATTTATTCCCCTTGGCATAAAATCACTTTACTTATTTTTTAAAACTAATCTAATATCTTCATCAGTGATAGTTTTTCTACCCGCGTGTTTTGAAAACATTGCTGCTTTTTGAGATATTCTAACACCTTCATCTTCTAAATATTGTGCCATTTCTTTTGCAGCGGCTTCACTAACCCTAAGACCTGCGCCCTTTCTAATAATCCTTTCCATTGCTGCCAGTGGTAATTCACCCATAATTTCACCTTAATACTAATAAGTAATATTATTTTATAATTTAAAGGTTTTGGTTTTCATTTTCAACTATTTTCATAATCTCAGAAAAATTCGTTATTTTTTTGTAGTAATTTTTAACTATTGAGTCCTCAACACCACTTGCAAAATAAATAAACTTCAAATCAGTATTTATTGCAAACTTTTCATCAGTAATAGTATCGCCAACATAAATAGTATCCTCTTTTTTTATTTTAAATTTATCAGCTAAAAAATCAAATGGTGCACTACTAGGTTTTGGAGGATCAACTGTTTCTCTACCAATTACAAATTTAAAATATTTTGTTAAATCAAATTTATCTAAACCAATTTTTATTAAAGAGGCATATTTTGTTGAAACTATGAATAAATTGATTTTTTTATTAAATAATAGGGGAACTGTTTTTTCTACATTTTCTATGGTAACTACTTGATTATGATATTCTTTTTCAAATAAATTATACCATTTAGAAAAATATTCTTCTGATTTATCTGGAAAAATCAATTTGAAAATATCATGCATATTTGTGCCTGGAGTTATTTGTTTACCATTATATAATAATCTTCCAGTAGATTTGTCTATTTCAACTTCACCAGATAAGTTTTCATTTTTAATCAATTCTGCAAGTACTTTTCTACCAAGACCTTCTGAATTAGTTAAAACTCCATCAAAATCAAAGATGATATTTTTAATCATAATAAACTAAATCCCACAAACTTATTTAAAAGAACATTTTCTAATAAAAATAGGCACCGGCATAAAACTAATAAGAGATTTAAAAAGTACTATTAAGTATCTTATTTATGGCATTTATAAAACATGAACTAATAAAAGAAAATACCATAGAATCAAGAATCTATCAGGAAGTTTTGGTTAGTAGAATTATAGAAAAAGGAAATACACTAGTAGTTGCACCAACGGCTCTTGGAAAAACTATTATTGCAGTACTTCTTGCAGCATATAAATTAAAAGAAAATAAAAATTCCAAAATTCTTTTTTTAGCACCAACAAAACCACTAGCACAACAACATGAAAAATCTTTTAAAAAATTTCTTGAAATAGAAGAAGAAAAAATTGTAACATTAACTGGTTCAACCAACCCAAAAAAAAGGAAAGAAATTTATGAAAATAAACAAATAATAAATGCAACTCCACAAACAATAGAAAATGATCTTCTAACAGGAAATATTAGTTTAAAAAATTTTGACTTAGTTATTTTTGATGAAGCACACAGAGCAGTTGGCGATTATGCTTATGTTTTTATTAATTTACAACTTAAAAAACAAAATCCTAAATCATTAGTGGTTGCACTAACTGCAAGTCCAGGCAGTGAAGAAGAAAAAATACAAGATGTTTGTAGAAATTTAAATATTACTAATATTGAAATAAAAAATACTGAAGATGCTGATGTAAAACCATATATTAATGAAATAGAAATAGATTGGGTCAAAGTTGATTTACCACATGAGTTTAATCAAATAAAATATTATCTTGAAAATTTTCAAAAAAAACAGTTAGTATTTTTAAAAAAAATACATGTTGCAGTTACTGAAAATAAGAAATATTATAATAGAATTAGAATTCTTGAAATGCAAAGAGATTTAAGAAAAATATTAACCAGTGGATCCGCACACCCAACCCACTATATTGCTGCTTCAAAGTGTGCTGCATTAATGAAAGTTGCACATGCTGAAGAGTTAATTGAAACACAAGGAATTGGATCTCTTAACAATTACTTTGAAAAAATAATTGATGATGCAAACAAGTCAAAGAGTAAGGCTAGCAAACTAATTGCAAATGATGAAGAAATACAAAAAGCAATAAAACTTACAAAAAATTTATTTGAAAATAAAATTCAACACCCAAAATATAAAGAGATAAAAAAAATTATTTTAAAGCAAATAGATGAAAAACCAGAAAGTAAAATTTTAGTTTTTAATCATTATAGAGATTCAATAAAAGAAGTCGTTGCTTTTTTAGAAACTGATAGTAAAATAAAAGTTAGTAAATTTATTGGACAAGCTACTAAAGGCAACGAAAAGGGAATGAACCAAAAAAAGCAAGAGGAAATATTAAACAAATTAAGAGATGGAACGCATAATGTTTTAGTTAGTAGTAGTGTTGCTGAAGAAGGACTTGACATTCCTTCAGTAGAACTTGTTATTTTCTTTGAACCAGTTCCAAGTGAAATAAGAACTATCCAAAGAAGAGGAAGAACAGGAAGGTTTTCAAAAGGAAAAACAATAATATTAATGGCAAAAGGAACAAGAGATGAAGCATTTTACTGGGCAGCAAGAGGAAAAGAAAAGAAAATGAAAAATATTTTAGTTAATATGCAAAAAGATGGAAATAGCACTTTAAAAGAGCAAAATAAAAAATTAAAAAATTTATTACCAGAGCAATCAACTCTTGCTAATTTTAGCGAATCAAAAAACGAAATAATTATTTTTGTTGATAGCCGAGAACAAGCAAGTTCAGTTACAAAAAACTTATTTGAAAAAGAATGTAAAGTTATTATGAAACAATTGACTGTTGGAGATTATATTTTAAGTCAAGATGTTTGTGTTGAAAGAAAAACTATTGAAGATTTTTTGACATCAATGATAGATGGACGACTTTTCACACAACTTGTTGACCTAAGAACTAACTATGAAAAACCTTTATTAATAATCGAAGGCAATATGGGAGAAATATTCACTTTAAGAAACATACATAAAAACGCAATAATGGGAGCACTTACTTCTATTGCGCTTGACTATATGGTGCCAATAATAAATACAAAAAATTCTACTGAAACCTCAGAATATTTATATGTAATTGCAAAAAGAGAGCAAATAGCAAAAGATAAAGAAATAAGACTAAGAATGGGTAGAAAAGGATTTAGCACTAAGGATCAACAACAATTTATTGTTGAAGGATTTCCTCTTGTTGGACCGCTTTTAGCAAAAAATTTGCTTAAAGAATTTGGTTCAATAAAAAATATAGTAAACGCTAATGAAATTGATTTACAAAAAGTTGAAAATCTTGGAAAGAAAAAAGCAACAAGTCTAAAAAAAATATTTGAAGCTAAATATAATGAAAATAAAGATTAAAAAACAAGCTTTTTAAATATGCGCTTATAAAAAATACATATTAGGTGAATATTAAATGGTTGAATGGCACACTAAATCAAAAAGAAAAATTTCAGGTGGAAAAAGAAATTCTATTGAAAGAAGTACTAAGAAAAAAGCATGGAAGGGCGGAAGACAAGCTAGTACTAAAACTGATGAAACAGCTAGTGAAGAAAGAACTGTGCTAAGAGGAAGAGGAAAAAATAATAAAACAAAACTTATTTCAACTAAGTTCGCAAACGTATTTGACAAAAATACAAAAAAAACAATAAAAGCAGAAATAATTGCAGTTAAAGAAAATGATGCTAATAGATTATATGCAAGATCAAATATAACAACAAAAGGCGCAATTATTAAATTAAAACATAATGGAAAAGAAGTTGAAGCTAAGGTTACTAATAGACCTGGTCAAGACGGAATCGTTAATGCAAAACTAGTTTAAATCAATAAAAATAGGGTTTTTAACCTATTTTAACCTTTTTTTGAAAAATTAAACTCAACAGAAATATTTATAAATGTTCACTTGAGGAGTTAGTTTATAGAACTCTGGTTTTTATAAGGATAAGGTGATTATTTTGGGTAAAAAATGTCCTGAATGTGCAAGTGAAAGAATTAAAATAGATCATGCAAAAGGTGAAGCTGTTTGTATGGATTGTGGACTAATTGTTTCAGAAGATGAAATGCTTGATACAGGAAAAGAATGGCGTAGTTTTGATGGGGATGAAGACTCAAGCCGTGGTGGAAGCCCAATGAAATATGTTAAACTAAACAAAGGTTTAGTAACAATGATAGATAGACGCGGAACTGACCTTCGTGGAAATAAACTTTCAAGTAAGGGAAGAGCCCAAATGTACAGATTAATAAAATGGCATAAAAGAGCAAGTGTTTCAAGTTCAATGCAAAGAAATCTTTCAATAGCATTAACTGAAATGCGAAGAGTTGCTTCATACCTAAATATACCAGACACATTAGTAGAAGCTGCAGCACTTTTATACAGAAGAACTGTTAAAAAAGGCCTAATAAGAGGAAGATTAATTGAAGCAGTTGTTGCATCTGTTTTATACGCAGTATGCAGAACTTACCATGTTCCTAGAACTTTAAATGAAATGGCTGAAGCTAGCGGTTTAACAAAAAAAGAAATTGGAAGAACCTATAGATTCTTAGTTAGAGAATTAAACTTAGAAGTTCCACTAACAAACCCAATTCATTACATTCCAAGATTTGCTAGTGAATTAAATTTAAGTGGAGAAGTTCAAGAAGAAGGACGAAGAATACTTGAAGAAGCAATTAAAAAAGGACTAATCTCTGGAAGAGGACCAACTGGTGTTGCTGCAGCTGCAGTGTACATTGCTGGACTTTTAAAAGGAGAAAGAAGAACTCAAAAAGAAGTTGCTAATGTTGCAGGAGTAACAGAAGTAACTATAAGAAACAGATATAGAGAACTTAAGAAAAGACTTGATATTGATGTAGCGGCATAAAAGCCGTTACAACATTTTTCCTATTTCTAAAAAACTTTACTTTAATATAATATCTTTTTTGAAACAACTGTTTTATATAAATTAAAAGACCAAATAAGTAAGTTCATAAGTTTGTGGAGAGTGAGAAAATGAAAAAAGGAACATATGTTGATGGTTTTGTTATATCAATTCCTAAAAAAAATACTGCAAAATATAAAAAAATGGCTAACGAAGCACTTAAAGTGTGGTTAAAATTTGGCGCACTTGATTATAAAGAATGCATTGGTGATGATCTTAGTCCAAATATGGGCGGGATGCCTTTTTTTAAATTTGAAAAAATGGCAAAAACAAAATCAACTGAGAATGTATGGTTTTCATTTATAGTATATAAAAATAAAACTCATAGAAACTTAGTAAACAAAAAAGTAATGGCTTATTTTGAAAAAAAATATGGTAATAAAATGGACATGCCATTTGACATGAAAAAGTTTTCTTTTGGTGGTTTTAAAGTTGAGGTTGGCGCATAATCGCTAAACCACTTTAAATCAAAATTGATAATTAAAAGAAAAATTAGTACAATCAATATAATTAAAATCACTTACTAGTAAATTATTTCATGAATCATGAACTTTTAGACACTATTAACATTGCAAAAAGAAGTTGTAATAGATGTTATATCCAAAAAACATTTAAGCAAGATAAAAATGAAAAAGAAGCTGCGCAAAAAGCTTGCAAGAGAGTTGTTGACTTATTTAGAGAAGAATTTGATATGCGAAGAAGAATGGATGAAACAACTAATCAGCAAATAGAAAATTTAAAAATTGCAAAAAGTATTTGTCTTGATGCATTTGATGAATGTGTTCATTGTGACAGAAGTGCCCCAAGAATGAAAAATATTTTAATGCAAATAAAAAATTAATATTAAATATTTCTAATTAATAATTTAAGTGATAAAATGATAATTGCAGGAATTGATGAAGCTGGAAGAGGCCCTTGTTTTGGACCAATGACAATGAGCATAGTAATAATGAAAAAAGAAAATGAAAATGAGCTTGCAAAAATTGGTGTTAAAGATTCAAAAGAAATTTTAACAAAAAAAAGAGAAATATTATTTGATGAATTAAAAAAATATATAATAGAAGAAAAAACAATAGTCATAACAAATATTGAGATTAATGATTTAATGGTTAAAAATAATTTAAATGAAATAGAAGCAATTAAAGTTGCTGAATTAATTAATAATATTAAAAACAAATTTGATGTTGTTTATGTTGATTCTCCAGATGGAGTTAAAGGAAAATTTGAAAGTAGAATTAGAAAATACCTAAATAAAAACAAAAAAGATATTAAAATTGTTGCTGAAAATAAAGCTGACTCAAAATATTTAGTTGTTGGAGCCGCAAGTATTTTAGCAAAAGTTACTCGTGATAGAGAAATAGAAAAACTACAAAAAAAATATGGTGATTTTGGAAGTGGCTATCCAGCTGACCCAAAAACAAAAACTTTTTTAGAAGAATATTTTAAAAAAAATAAGATACTTCCTCCTTTTTCAAGAATTTTTTGGAGCACTTGTAAAAAATATGCGGACATGGGCGAAACGAAACAACAAAAATTATTTTAAATTATTCATATCTTTTTTTAAAAACTCTATTGGATAAAAATTAACATTCCCACAAGTAATACAAATCCACTGAGTGTAACCCTCAAGTTGTCTACATTTTATATTGCTACTTTTACAATTTGGACACACTTTAATAAAATCATTCATATAAAAAGATAGACAAAAATTTAGATAAACTTTTCTAATTATAAATTAAAATCACTTTTTTTCAAATTTATAATTGGTAAAAATAATTCACTTGGAAGATTTTTCCACTCAAACCATTTCCATTCAGCACATTTATTTGGCTCCATTATTTTTAATTCACCAGAAAAACTTTTTGCTTTTACAAAAATTGTAATATAATGTTTAGCTTCTTTTTCAAAAATATCATTTGTAATTGTTAAAATTTCTATTTCATTAATGTCCAAATCAGTTTCTTCTTTAACTTCTCTTTTTGCACAAGTTATTATTTCTTCACCAAATTCTAAATGTCCTCCAGGAAGAGACCAAGTACCTTCACCATGTGAACCTTTTCTTTTTCCAAAGAGAATTTCATTTTTAGAATTTAGTATAAATACGCCAACTCCAACTTTAACATCTTTTTGCATAAAAATCATTTTTTCTTACTAAAATCTTTTCCAAAATATTCAATAAATTTTGTTGTTGTTGAAAGAACAAATGTTCTTCCTTTTGGTTCTTTTTTAATAAACCCACTATCAAATAAAACTTTTAAATGATCATAAGCTTTATTGTTTCTAAATTTCACAACACGTGATTGTTCGATTGGTTGTTTATATGCAATTAATGCTAAAGTTTTCATAACACCCTTATTAAACATAGAGTCGGTTGCTAAATGACCTACTTCATCTTCATACTCCTCTTTAACTCTCATTTGATAACCAACTGGAAGCTCTACTATCTCAAGAGCAGTTTTTCTATTATCATAAAAGTGAATTAATTCTTCAATAAGTGCTTTTGTTTCTATTCTTGATTCAACATTAGCAATTGTTTTTAAATCATCAATAGATATTGGTTTTGGAGACATAAAAAGGGCGGCTTCAATAATTTTTTCTTTTTCCCATCTATCCATATTATAAGTAAAGTTTATGAATTTAAAAAACTTGCTTGTTACTTAAAATTATATTTTAAACCAGAAATTGTTGATGCTGATTGATTTTCTACAAATTCTAATGATTTATATACTTCATGAAGTCGGGCATCAAAAACATTAGCATGCCTTGCTCCATTAACATTTGGTCTAAAATTATCAAAACATTTATTTCCAAATTCAAAAAGCATATCAAATTCTTTTCTTTTTAATCTTGCTTCACTAAATATTTTTTGTAATTTTTTTATTAAAATTAATGATTGTTCTTTTGTTTTACAAGCATAGGTATCTTTTGAAATCAAATTTAAATTAGATTCTAGATTATTAGATTCAACTTCAAGTTTTTTTAATGAATAATCAAATTTTCTTACAATTCTTTGTTGAACATTTACTGGTTTTAATTTTACTCTTTTTGAAAAATGTGCTTCTGGACTTCTATTTTTAATAAATATTGGTTTAATCATACACAAATTCATTATTTGCATTTAAAATACTTACTAAAGAAAGCATAATCCATTAAGAATTTAAAGGATTAAATCATAATTATTATGGTGATATGATGGTTTATGAACATACTAATTCAAAAGGAAAGAAATATTATTTGCATGGAAAGGGAAGACTATTTTATTTTTCCAGTACTCAAAAAGAAAATGCAATTGATTTACCAGAAGGATTTAATGTTGTTGAAAATCAAACAACTGGACTACCTATGTTAAAAAAGAAGGAATAATATGCCAAAAAGAAAATACGAAATTGATCCATTTACAATTGAAAAAAGAAAAAAAAGATATGGGCAGGGTTATAAAGACTTAATATTAACCATGCAAAAAAGACGACATATTAATGGAGTAAAATTAGTTGCAAGGGTTAGAAAGGGGATGCAAAGAATTGAAAATAAATTTTCAAAACTTGGAAAAGAAGAAATCGCTTTAAGACAAGCTTTATTTTTTATAAGACAAACTTCTTTACTAACTGACGCGGCAGTTGATGCTATGCATGGCATTGAAAAATTTGAGGCAAAATCATTAAAAGAAAGAAATGATATTTGGCATCAAGAATATAGTAATGCTGTTGAAGCAATGATTAACTTTCCAGAAATAAGTAAAGTTCCAAAATTGAAAAAATATATTGATGGATTGCACAAATATTTTGTAATTCCTGAAGGAATTTATAAAGCAAGAAAAAGACACTGGAATATGATAAAAAAAATTGAAGACAAAATAAAACACAATGGATTAACACCTTCACAAAATTTTCAAGCAGAAATTGAAAGAATAATAAATAAATCAAAAGTTGGGCAAAATACTAGAGTAAAAGCAATGGATGTTTGTGTTGCCGCATCAATATACGCAGATGTTATGGAAAAAAAAGGTGGAAGCTGGGCAATACATTATAGATCAGCAATGGAAATAGCTTATGATAGATTAAAACACGATCATGGTATATTTGATGCAATAATTGAATTAAAATGAATAAATTGCGCTCAAACTAATTATTTAAATACTTTTAATACAACATATAATTAACTAAATTTTTAGAATATTATAAGGTGGTTAATAATGACAGAAGTTAAAAATAAAAAAGAAGAAAAATCAAAATATGATAATCTTTTTAGAAAAGATAAAAGCGCTTGGGAATTACTTGACAAAAAAGAAATCGCTAAAGCTTTTGAAATGAGTGAAGAATATAAATCATTTAGAGATACTGCAAAAACAGAGAGGGACGCTGTTAGTTATATTGAAAAAATTGCAAAAAAAAATGGTTTTGTTGAACTAAAAAATGTTAATAGCTCAACAAAGAAAATATATGCAACAAACCACAAAAAAAATATTCTTTTAATTGACCTTGGAAAAGGAAAACTTGAAGATGGTTTAAGAATTATTGGAACACACATTGATGTTTTAAGGCTTGATTTAAAACTAAACCCAATCTATGAAGCTGAACCATTTGCAATGATAAATTTACATTATTATGGTGGAATAAAAAAATTTCATTGGCTTAATTTACCAATGTCGCTTCATGGAGTAATTTTTGATAAAAATGGTAAAGAAATAAATGTTTCAATTGGAGATAAAGAAAATGAACCAATTTTTGTGATAAGTGATTTATTACCACACCTTGAAGATAGAGGCGAAGAAATGAAAAAAATGAATCAAATAATCGCTGGCGAAGCAATGGATGCAATAGGTGCAAGTATTCCAGTAGATGATAAAAATACTAAAGAAAAAGTTAAAGCAAGTTTTTTAAAAGCAATAAATGAAAAATATGGAATTACTGAAACTGATTTTGTAAGTGCAGATCTTGGACTTTACCCAGCACTTAAACAAAGAGATGTTGGAATTGATGGTGGATTAATTGGTGGGCCCGCACATGATGATCGAATCTGTTCTTACATGGCAGTAAAAGCAATTATTGACTCAAAAAATGATTTACCAACTGCAGCACTACTTGTTGATAAAGAAGAAATTGGAAGTGTAGGTAATACTGGAATGAGTTCATATTTCTTTGAAAATGTAATTGATAAATTAGTTGCAATAAGAAAAGAAAAGCTTTCTGCAAGATTAATACTTGAAAAATCAATTGCAATTAGTGGGGATGTTACAAGTGGATATGACCCAAAATACGCTGATAAAATGGATCCATACAATATGAACAAACTTGGATATGGAATTAGTGTAGAGAAAGGAACTGGATCTGGTGGAAAATATTCTGGAAGCGAAGCACACGCTGAATTTATTTCTTGGTTAAGACAATTATTCTCAAAAAATAATGTGCCTTGGCAATATGGGGAACTTGGAAAAGTTGATCAGGGTGGCGGTGGAACTATCGCGTATTTACTTGCAAAATATAATATGAATATAATAGATGCTGGACCGCCAGTACTTGCAATGCACGCACCATTTGAATTAATTAGCAAAGCTGATCTTTATTCAACATACAAAGCATATAAAGTATTTTTTGAAAGTAAGTAAAGTGTTATAAAAATGTTTGAAAGGGTAAATTCAGTAATAATTCCAAATTATAAAGATTACTGGGTTTGCCCACTTATCAATAAATACCTTCCTGGCGCGATGACAAAATATGAAGGAACACTTATTTTAAAAAAAAATGGAAAAAATGTTTTTATTTCACATCCATTTAATTATAAACAAGTAAAAAAAGAATATAAAAAAGTAAAAAATTTAAAAATATTAAATTATAACACCGGAGATGAATATAAAAAAATAATTAACAAAAATTGCAATGATAAAAATATTGGATATTATGGAAAATATATTACTGTTGGAACTCTTAATTGTTTAAAAAAATTCTTATCTAAAAATAAAAAGTTAATTAATGTTTCTAAAGAAATTGACAAAAGTAGATTAGTAAAGGATAAATATGAAATTAATAATATTAACATACAAGACTATACAAAGCAAGAACAACCA
>CAZOVD010000021.1:0-15265 GCA_964583285.1 uncultured archaeon | reverse complement strand
CTTATCCAGTGTTTAAGTGGTAAATTTAATTCAGAAGTATCTTCAATAGTAATTATTCTTTCTCTTTCAGGAACAAAAGATGCAAGAACATTAAGAAGAGTTGTTTTTCCACTTCCTGTTCCTCCAGAAATTAACATGTTTGCTGGTTTTGTGCTTAATCCTTCAACACAAACCCATAAAAATGCAGCAGCTTCGCTTGAAAGAGTTCCCATCCTAATTAAATCAATTATAGAATATGGGTCTTCTCTAAATTTTCTAATTGTAAGTGTTCCGCCACTTATACTTGCAGGAGGTATTGTTGCATTAACTCTTGATCCATCAATTAATCTTGCGTCAAGTAATGGTGAAGAAACATCAACTCTTCTTCCTATTTCTCTTGCAATTTTATTTACTAAATCTTCTATTTCTTGTTCACTAAAAAATTCTATATTTGTTTGCATCATTTCATATTCTCTATGAAAAACATAAACTGGTTTTTTTGAACCAACAATCATTATTTCTTCTAAATTATCATCTTTAACTAAATCATCAATAAGTCCATATCCAACCATTTCACGAACAACTGCATCTGCATAAAAACTAACTCTTGATGAAGGAATTCTTAGGCTTGGATTGTTTTTTATTATTTCAAGAACTTTTTGTTTGTAAACAAATCTTCTTTCTTCAGGGTTTCTGATTTTAAATGGCGTTATGCTGATAAGTCTTGTAGTTGCTTCTTTTATAGTGTTAATTATTCTTCTTTCAATTAAAGTTGGTCTTAATGTTGGGATAAAATAATATTTCATTGTTTTTCCAGCAACTTCATAAATTTTTACTTTTCCATATGATTTTATTTCAGTCTTTTTTTGATTTTCAAGTTCTTTTTCTATAGTACTTTTTTCTTTTGGTTGAGGTTCTATTTCAATATCTTTTTCTCCTTCAACATTTTTTTTAAATTCTTTTAAATCTTCTTTTTTTATTTCGCGAGCAATTTCTTCTTCTTTATCTTCATTTTTTATATTAGAATTAGTGTCTATTTCATTATTAGTTTCATTTTCTTTAGCTTTTTTTATTAGTTCATCTAAATAGTCTGCTGGCATGATAAACTTTAGTTTTTTGGTTTATTTAATCTTTTTCTTTGAAGAAAAATTATTCTTTTTTCTTAATTTCTTCATTTATTTTTTTAATAAAATCAGCTTTACTTAAAACAAATTGTTCGCCAGTTCTATTTCTAATAGCCACTGTATTATTTTCTATTTCCTTTGCTCCAACAACTACAATGTATGGTACTTTTTGCTTTTGAGCTTCTCTAATTCTATACCCAAGTGTCTCGTTTTTATCGCTTAATTCACTTCTAATATTATTATCTATTAATTCACTATGAAGTTCTTTTGCATATTTTGTAAAGTTTTCTGAAACAGGAATTATTATTACTTGTTTTGGCGAAAGCCATAAAGGAAATGCCCCACCAAAGTGTTCAATTAAAATTCCTGTAAATCTTTCAAAACTTCCAAAAGGAGCTCTATGTATCATTATTGGTACTTCTTTTTTTCCATTCTCTGAAATATAATGAATATCAAATTTAACTGGCAAGTTATAGTCTATTTGTATTGTTCCAATTTGCCATTCTCTTCCAATTGAATCATGTATTACTATATCTGCTTTTGGCCCATAAAATGCTGCTTCTCCTTCTTCAACAGTATATGGAATATTTTTTTTATCAAGTGCATCAGTAATATTTTTTGTTGCCTTTGCCCAAGTTTCTTTGTCTCCTAAATATTTTTCACTATCATCTCTTGTTCCTACACGAATTCTAAAATTACTCATGTCAAGAGTGCTCATAATTATTTTTACAAGATCAAAAACATCTTCAAATTCTTCTTTTACTTGGCTAGGTGTACAAAAAATATGCGCATCATCTTGAGTAAATCCTCTTACTCGTAGAAGTCCAGAAAGTTCTCCACTTTGTTCATATCTAAAAACTCTTCCCATTTCTGCAATTCGCAGTGGAAGGTCTCTATAACTTCTAAGGTCATTTGCGTAATACAAAATGTGATATGGGCAATTCATTGGTTTTAAATAATATATTTCATTATCCATTTTCATTGGAGGGAACATACTATCTTTATAGTGTCCAAGATGTCCGCTTGTTTTAAATAAATCTTCTTTTGTAATGCTTGGTGTTATAACAAATTTATATCCTCTTTTTTGTTGTTCTCTTGTTAACCAATTTTCAAGTTCCATTCTAATTATAGTTCCATTTGGCGTCCATATTGGAAGTCCTTTTCCAACAGATTCACTTATCATAAATAAATCAAGTTCTTTTCCAAGTTTTACATTTGAATTATTTTCAGCTTTTTTTCTTTTTTCTATCCAGTCATTAAGTTCTTCCTTTGTATTAAAACCAATTCCATAAACTCTGTGAAGTTGTTCGTTTTTTTCATTTCCCTTCCAGTAAGCACTAGCAATTTTTGTTAATTTGTACGCACCAATTTCGCTAGTGTTTTTTATGTGTGGTCCTTTACAAAGATCACTAAATTTTTTTCCAGTGTGATATATTGTAACTTTTTTTTCACCAGCTTTTGCTAAATCGTCAAGCAATTCTTGTTTGTATTTATTATCACTAAACCTTTTTTTTGCTTCATCAACAGTTACAGTTTCAACTGTCATTTCATCTTTTCTTTTTAAAATTCCTTTCATTCTTTTTTCTATTTCTTCTAAATTTTTTTCATCAAATTTTTTATCAAGATAAAAATCATAGTGAAAACCATTCTCAATTGGTGGACCAATTGCAATTTTTGCTTTAGGATAAACTTCTAAAAGTGCCTCTGCAAATATGTGTGCAGTAGTGTGCCAAAGTTTTGTTAGATATTCTTTGTCAGCAGTATTATTCATTTTTTTAGCTCCAAATTTTTTATTTCTATAAGAAGACTAGATTTGAAAAACTTTTTAAACAGGCTTTTTTGACTATTGACTAGTGAGCATAATAAGAACTTTTGAATTGTAATAATAAATCATAATAAAAGTCAGTATTTTTGATATTTAATTAATAAGTTATTTTTTATGTAATATTTTGTATACTCTATAATAAATCATAAACAAAATAAAATATTATTTTTCCATTTTTCTTTCCAGCTGGCATAAAGTGTCCAGCTTGTTCAAATAACTGGCCAGCATTACTTATTTTTCCAGAAAGTTTGTCTATTTCATGCATTAATTGCATTCTTGCTAATAAAACTTCTTTTTTTGGTAGATCTGCTTTTTCTATATATTCCATTACTAATTGTTTGTTATTTAATTTTCCATAAATTTTAGGGGTTTTTAAAATAAATTTTCTTTCTTTGTTATTAGTTTTTCTTAATTCAATTTGTATTTTTCTAAAAATTTCTCGCATATATTTTGTATCATCTCCATGCCAATACCTAGTTATGCCCTCCCCACTATTAGTTTCTTTAATAAAAACTTTTTTTTCTTCACCGTTTATTTTTATTTTTTTAACCCATTTTTTGTTAATCCCTGGCGTATTTGAATTACTAAAAGGGCCAAGAGATTTTCCTTTGAATACTCCAAAAAAAGTTCTTATTCTTACTTGCTTCATTATTTGTGCATTTCTTTGTTGAACTAAATTTGTCATATAAAGAATATGTAAAATAAGTTATTAATCATTTGCAAGAAAAAGGACATGCATCTTTTTTACAAAAGCAGTGAAATTCTTTGCAATATAAATTTTCACCATCTTTTTTTAGGTATTTACATTCTTGCCAAGGCACTTTTTGTCCGCCTTTATTTGAAGAAGCACGTATAACATTAGCAATAATATTTCCATGTTTTGATTCTATTTTTTGTTTTAAATTGTTATTATTTTGTGATCCAAGGCCAGTCCCACTTCCAATTTGAATTTCTCTTTTAAATGATTGATTGCTTTGATATTTCTGCTTTGTAAGATATTCTTTTTCAAAATCAGTTTTTGCAATAAAATTATTTCTTGGTCTTGCAATTTCAAAATCATTTGTACTGTCAATGTCAGTTTCAACTTTTACATTTTTTTTAATATAATTAAAATTACCTTGTGCATTGTTATTAGAACCATTTGATTTTATTTCATCAAGTTTTTCTTTAGGAATATTTTGTCCTTCACTAATATCAATAATTCCGTCAAAATTATTTTGCATATTTCTTCTTGCTTCTATGTGTTTCTCCATTAGCTTGTTAGTTTTTCTAGCTTCGTCAACAAATCCTTTTAGTGGCATATCTAATTTCTTTATTAAACAAATAAAAACCTTCTGTAGAAAATCGATTTTTATATAAACCAATTAATTAATTAATTTCAAAGCCCTTTATTTATAATGGTTAAAATAACTCCAGAGCTGTGTATTAAATGTAAAGGAAAATTACTTTGCGGTCTTGCAACTTGTCCAATTATTGAAAAAAAATCAAGTCAAACAAAACTAATCTCAAAAATAAAAAATAATGAATTTGCGGGGGCAACACCGCCCGGTTTTTTTGTTTCTTGGCAAAATTATCCAAAAGTTGCAGTTGCGCCACTTTCTTCTATACCTGAAGAACTTTCCCCCATTAGTGATTCTCCTGAAGAGTGGTATGGCTTACCACAAGAGAAAATAATTGCTTTTAGAGAATCATTACTTAGGAGCTATAAAATAATGCCAGTTTCTTTAGCTACAAAACCAAGTTATGAATTAAGAGATTTTCAAGAAATTGCAATGTCAGAAAAAGTAATGGATGTTAATATAAATTTAGAAAAACTTCCAAATAATGATGTTAATTTTGATTCTTTTTCAGCACCAACCGGGCCTAGTGCTAAATTAAATAAATTAAAAATAAATGAAAATACAAAAATAGATAAAAAAATAGATTATTTTTACAATGATACTGATGCATTATCAACAACAGCATTAATAGAATTATACAAATCAGGTTTTAGTGTTTCAACACTTTCAAAAGTTCTTTCCGCAGGGGTTTTAGGACAAAAGAAAAAGCGAAAACTAGTTCCAACAAGATGGAGTATTACTGCGGTTGATTCTAATTTATCAAAATATTTTATTCAAGAAAAAATTTCTGAAAATAAAATTATAGACTCTTTTAAGGTTTTTAATTCAAATTATTTGGATAATAATTTTTGGATAATTTTAATGCCGTATAATTTTAGTTTTGAACTTATTGAATGTTGGCTTCCGGGGGGAGTTTGGAATTTTGATAAAAAAGATTTTAAGTTAATGTCTGATTATGAATTAAATTCTGGATTTAAAGGTTATCCAAGCGAAACAGAAGGGGCATATTTTGCAGCAAGAATGGCAGTTAGTGAATATTTAGTTGATAAAAAAGAAAATGCTAGCGCAATTGTTATTAGAGAAATTGGTGAGGGATATGCTATGCCTCTTGGAGTTTGGCAAGTTAGAGAAAATATTAGGCATGCACTTCTTGATAAACCAATAGAATTTTCAAATATTGATTTAGTTTTGGAATTTTTATCAAAAAAAGTAAAAGTTCCAATTAACAATTATAAAAAAAAATCAGAGCTTATAAAACACTATAAAAGTCAAACAAGATTAACTCAGTGGTTTTGATTAATTAAATTATGATGATTAATAACCAATAATTTCAAAATTAATATTTGTTCCATCTTCAAATAATTGAATGAATTTTTGTCCATTTGTTTTTCCAAGTAAATTCATTATATTTTTAACAAATCTTTTTTTATCAAGTTTACTTCTTTGTGATGATAAAAATTTTTGAGTTTCTAAATGTAATTTTTTTCTAGTAGCTGTGTCGTTCATTTTCATTATATCCATTACTCTGCCAGTAACTCCTTGAACTATTTTTCTTTCAATTTTTACATTTAAAAAAGCGTCTTGTTTTTCTTCACTCCAAACAGGCCTAGCTCTTATTGTTTTAAAACCAGTTTCTCTTTCACTTTTAATAATAATTTTTCTTAGTTTTGATGGAGTTAAATCTAACCTATTTTTTGGTTTCATTTTTATAAGTCTTTCATTAGTTTTTTTAACTGGCATTAAAGCACCTTTAAAAGTTCCTTTTTTAATTCTTCATAATTATTTGCAATTGGAAGTGGATGTCCTGCTTCTTTCATTTTTTCATTAGGATTAAACATTATTCCATTTTTTGCACCTTTAAGCATTTTTAAATCATTAAAACTATCTCCGACTGCAATAGTTTCTAAATTTGCATCATGAAACCTATTAATCATTTCAATTTTCCCATCTCCCTCGCGCATACAGTAACCAACTATTTTATCATCTTTTATTTCTAAAAAATTTGCAAAAGTTGTTGGATAACCAAGTTTTGAAAGAAGTGGCATAATATACTCATAAAAACTTCCCGTTAATATTACTACTTGCGCTCGTTCTCTTACCCAATTTAAAAATTCAGGTGCTCCTTTAAGCGGCTGCATTTTTTCAATTATTTTTTTCATTTCACTAAAAGTAATATCATTTTCATCAAGCTTTTTTATTCTCATTTTCATTAATTTATCATAATCGTTAATGTCTTTTGTGGTTAACATAAATTCTTTTATGTTAGTTGCTTTTGAAAGTTCTTCCCAAAATTCAGGAATTAATACTCCCTCAAGATCAAAACAAACTATTTTCATTTTTATCACTTTTTAAATTTCATAAATTGTGCAAGTAATGCTTCAAGTTGTATTCTTTCATTTGCTCCTTCAACAATTCTAAAGTCATATTCTCCAATAGTATCAACAAGGGAAACTTTTTCTTTCTCGCCAAGTTGTTCTATTGGAAGATTCATTGTTTCTCTATAAATTTGTTTTAAAATATCTTCGCCACTCATTCCATAATCATAAAGTAATTCATCAAGTTTTTTTCTAGCGTCAAGAAATTTCGCATTAAGTGCAAGAAGTATCATTTCTTGAACTTGTTCTGGCCTAGCTCTTGAAGAAACAGAATAAACAGTATCCTCATCAATTTTCTCATTAATGCTTGAACTTGCTTGAAGTATATTTACTCCTTTACGCATATCTCCTTGACAAACATAATTTATTGCTTCAAGTGCTTTATCATCAATTTTAATTTTTTCAATTTGTGAAATATATTTTATTCTTTCTTTAATATCCTCTCCATTAAGTGGTCTAAATCTATAAATAACACATCTTGATTGAAGAGGCTCTATTATTTTTGAAGAATAATTACATGATAAAATAAACCTACAAGTTTTTGTATATTTTTCCATAGTTCTTCTTAGTGCTTGTTGTGCATCAGTTGTTAGTGCATCACATTCATCAAGAAATATTATTTTAAAATCACTATCAAACGCTAAAGTTCTTGCAAAGTCCTTAATAGTATTTCTAACAACATCAATTCCTCTATCATCACTTGCATTAAGTTCTAAAAAATTTTGTGAATAATTTTCTCCAAATAATTCTTTTGCAAGAGCTATTGAAGAAGAAGTTTTTCCTGTTCCGGCTGGTCCTGAGAATAATAAATTTGGAATATTTCTTTTAGCAACATAACTTGAAAGTCTTTTTGTTATTTCTTTATGTCCAATAACATCATTTAGTCCGCGTGGCCTATATTTTTCAACCCATGGCAATTCTTGTTCCATAAATAAAAATAACTAAGATTAATATTAAAAGACCAGCGTTATTAAACCATTTTTTCTATTTTTATGTTAATTAGCAATACTTAAAAATATATTATTAGTTCATTTTCTTATGAGTAAGATAAATAATAAACAACTAGTTCTAGTTAGTATTATTTGGTTTTTAATTTTTTATTTAATAATGTGGCTTATTGGGGGAGCATGCACTAGTATTTTTGTAGCTCCAAGCCAAGAAGCACAACTTTGTTTAGCAAAAAATTCAGTTGCATTTTTAGCAACTATTCCAATAATTGGTTTATTTTTACCATTTACTGCGTGGGTTTCATTTTTTTATTGGTTTAGTCCAATAGCAGGTTTTGTTTTTGCATATTTTACAATAAAATGGTGGAATAATTATTTTGATTCAAAAGAAGCAACTAGCTTTATTTTTCCAATTTTAATGATAATTTTCTTGATAGTTGGTTTTAGTATAAATTTAGGTTGGTTTTATGGAGAATATGTTTCTTTAAATAATGCAAGAAACCCTAGTGTAAATGCAGTTCTTTATTTTTGTTTTGATGGTGATGCAGGTGTTTGTAATAATACAGTTAATAGATTAAATACTGAACTACAACAACAGGCAATAGCTACTAATGCCCAAAGAATAACTCAATATATTGGAGTTAATTTTTGGCAAGAATTAAAAGGTAATATTTTCCTAACATTTGTTTTTGGGGCAATTGCTGCTTGGAAATTACTTTTTATTAGAAGATTTTTTGAAGAAAAAAAATAGTTTTTTTAATAAAAAACCCACTACTCCTTTTAATTTATAATTGTTATTTTTTTAAAATTCTATGTTAGTTTAGAATTGTATTTTTGATTTTTATGAAAAAATATTATATTGAAGGATATGGTTGTTCACTTAATTTAGGTGAAACTCAACAAACTTCTGGATTTTTAAAATCACACGGATTTGAAAAAGTTTTAGAAATAGAAAATGCTGATTATGTTATAATTAATACTTGTTCAGTAAAAATGGTTACTCAACAAAGAATGCTTTCAAGAATAGAAAAATTAATTGAAAGGAAAAAAAAATCAGCAAAAATTATTGTTACAGGTTGTCTTGGTGCAACCAATCCAAAAGAAATACAATCAATAAATAAGGACTTAGTAGTTCTTGACACTAAACTTGAAAATTTATGCAAAGCACTTGGTTTAGAAGAACATTCTTTTTCTCCAAGAATTATTGAAGATAAAACTCATAAACAAATTTCAATAATCCCAATTTCAGTTGGGTGCATGAGTAATTGTACTTATTGTGCAACAAAAATTGCAAGAAGCAAATTAATTTCTTATCCTATAAAAGAAATTAACTCGGCTTTTAAAAGAGCAATAAGGTCTTCAAAAGAGATTCATATTACTTCTCAAGATCTTGGTTGTTATGGTTTTGACAAAAAAACAAATTTAGTTGAGTTAATTAAAACTCTTTTAAAAAATGAAGGCAATTATAGAATAAGGCTTGGTATGATGTCGCCTGAGCACTTTCATAAAATGCGTGATGAATTATTAAAATTGTATGAAGATGATAGAATGTATAAATTCTTACATTTACCACTTCAAAGCGGGTCGAATAAAGTTCTAAAAGATATGCAAAGACTTTATAGTGTGGAAAATTTTGTTGATGAAGTAAAATTTGCAAGAAGTAAAATTCCACAAATAACAATTTCAACTGATATTATTGTTGGATTTCCCGGGGAAACAAAAGAAGATTTTGATAAAACATTAGATGTAATAAGAAATGTAAAACCCGAAGTAGTTAATATTTCTAGATTTGGTAAGAGAAAGGGTACAAAAGCGGCAATAATGAATAATCAATTAACTGAAGCTGAAAAAAAAGAAAGAACAAGAGAGCTTTCTAAACTTTGTAAAGAGTTACTTCTTGAAAAAAATAAAGAATTTGTTGGTAGTGACTTTTTAGTACTTGTTAGTGAAAAAGCCGGCGGAAATTATTTTACTGCAAGAACCAGTAATTATCGCCCAATATTAGTTAATGGTGGGTTTGGCGAGTTTGTTAATGTAAAAATTAACGAAGCATTCCCACACTTCTTTAAAGGTAGTTTAATTGATATTAAGAGTGATTTTTAAATCTTTTTTAATATTAATATATCATGTTAAAATTAATTTTTTTAAGAGCAATTGAAGAATATAAAAACAATTTAAAAGTAATGCTAAGTTTTGGGATATTGTTTGTTTTTTTGATATTATTCATATATTTTGAACAATTTTTGTTATCTACTGGCACAGTAATATTTAGTTATAACTTTAATATTTTTTCTATAATTGGATTTTTGTTTGCGCTTTTATTTTTATATGTATTTTCTTTTTTTATTTCACTAACTGTTTATTCCGTTAAAAGGGATGTTCAAAAAACGGTTTTTGATGATTATTGGAATGATTTGTTAAAAAAAGCTTCAGTTAAAATTTTCATTTTTTATGTTTTATTATCAATATTAACTTTTGCTATTTTTGAAATAGGATTTTTTACTTTTAATTTATTTATCCCTGTTTTACTTGTTTTTGTAATATTCTCTCTTTTAATGTATGTTCCTCAAAGTGTTATTCTTGATGAAAAATCATTAATTGATGCTATGCTTGAAAGTATTAAATTTTGGATTTTAAATTACAAGATTAGTTTTGCAATTGTTATATTTGCATCAATTGCAATATTCATATTTTCTCTAATTGAGTGGGTTCTTGAAATATTTTTACTTCCAGGAATAATGTTATCATTTATTTTAACATTCATATTTTTAGTTCCTTTTGTTGAACAAGCAAAATCTTATGCATTTGTCTTAAAATTTAATCTAATAAAACAACCAGAACTTTTAGCAGCACTTCATAAACCAAAACCAAAAATAAAAATTAATGCAACAAGAATGCGTGAGAAGATTAAAGGCGGGAAAATTTAATTTTATTTACTATTAAAGTTAATTATTTTTACATCTTTTTCAATTAATTCTTGTGCTTCTTTAATATTTCTTGCCTTTGAAATATAACAAATTTTTTTCAAATCCATGCATTCTTTAAAATCAAGTGTGCTGTGTGAATAAACTTCTTTTCCAATTGTTCCACTAAATTTGTTTTTAGCGTTTATTGAACCAAGGCCAAATATTAAATCATCTTTAAAGATTCTATTAATTTCTTTCATTGCTTTGCTTGCAAATTCTTTTTCTTTTCCATTAATATCTTTTCCAACACTAAATAAATTAGTTAATCCAATTCCAGTTTGCATTTTTTCTATTTCAAATTCTTTTAAATAACTCTTTTGTAAAAGTAATTCTTTTTTTTGATTTTTTAGTTTTTCAATTACCTTACTAACTTCTTCTAATTCGTCAAATATCTTATCTTCATCTTTAGATAAATTTTCTAAATTTATATTAACAAATAAATTTATTCCATTTGTTTTTGAGAATAAATATTTATTAAATGGAACTAATTCTTCTTTAGTATTATTTAGAATTTTAAAACTTAGATTTTCTAAATTTAATAATTTTAAACCATATTTTGAATCTACTCCAAAAATAATATTTTTATTTTTTGATAAATTATTTGATATTTTTGCTGCATCTAATCTATTCTTAGCATATTCTTCAAGATAGCTTGGAACAAACAATTCTAAATAATTTATAAAATTATTATCAATTAAAGAAAAATAATTATTAATTTGATTTGCTATTTTTTTACTATCGCTTTCCTTTTTCATAAAATTTGCAGTTACAAAACTAATTCCTCTAATGCTTGGCATTATTGAAAAATTGTTTTTATATTTTAGTAAAGTTTTAGTATTTTCTATAATTGTTTTATCTAAATTTTCATATTTTTTTGATAAAAAAGAATATGCAAAAGGTCTATTTGAAAAACCTTGAACATCTTCTATGTATATAGTTCCTTGATAATGTAATTTCAATGCATCTTTTGGTAAAACATTTGTGAAATTATATTCTCTTAATTCTTCTCCAAAATACGCTTGGTTATTAATTCTTTTTTTTATTTCGTGGCTTGGCATACCAATTCTTGTATACTCGCTTCGTATTTTTTCAAATCCGTATAAAATTAATTTTGCATTTACAAGCTCTCTAATTAACGCCGCCGTTAAAAATTCGATTTTTGAATCTTTTATTTCATTTTCAACTTCAAGGGTTATTCTTTCAGCAACACTTCTTGAGATAGTTGTTTCTTTTAGTAAGGTTTGTATTATTTGTCCTCTATTAAAATTTTCAATAGTTTCTTTTGAAGTATAAACTTTCATTTTGCTAAATGTTTCATATATTTTTGCAGCATTTATGTCCATTTTTTTAAGTAATTTTAAAGCTTGTTCTCTTAATTTAGATTCGTTTTTTGTGTCCATTTCACTAAGTTCTTTTATTATTTTAGTAATGGTCCAAGTGCTTGCACTTGCTTCGCTCATTTCTTTGGCAATTAGTTGAATTTTTTCTTCAATCATTTCCATATTAGTATTGGTATTAGAAATAATTAAATATTAAAAGTAATAATAATTTTTTAGTTTAGTTTGGAAAGTAAATGGTTTTAATTAAGAATTTGAATTTTTGATGTTTTTTTAGTTTGAAACATTAATAAACTGTTTTGTTTTCTAAACTAATATGGGTGTTATAATTTGGAAGCAAAACTTGATAAAATAGATCATATTATACTTGAAGCATTGCTTTTAGATGGCCGTGCTAGTTTTTCAGCAATTGCTCGTGAAACAAATTTAACTGATGTTGCAATAAAAAAGAGGGTTGAGTCTCTTAAAAGAAGAAGTATTATTTCGGGAATTACTGTTGATCTTAATTATAAGTCGCTTGGTTATGAAAATCCTATTTATGTTCAAATTCGTAGTGAAGTATCAAAAAATAAAGATATAGTAAAAAAATTAAGATCTATGGATTTTGTGCTTGAACTTTATCAAGTTCTTGGAGAATATAATTTAATAGCAAAGTTAATTGTGCCTAATTTAGAATCTGCAGAAAAGTTTATTTCTCAACTTGGCTTAATTGACGGAGTAATTGATCTTAAAACAATGGTTGTTTTAAGTGAATTAAAAAAATCGTCATCTCTTCCAAGTAAAACACTTCAAAACAAATTAGCTTAATTCTGCAATTGTCAAATTTAGTGTTTAGTTTTTATTACTTTTTGGTTTATTTTATTTAATGAAACTAATTATTTCAGAAAAAGCTATTGCTGGACAAAGAATTGCAGAACTTTTGGCTGATGGTAAAGTAAATAATTTATATGTTGCAAATGCAAAAGTATTTGAATTTAATTTTAAAGGAGAAAAAATAAGACTTATTCCGCTTAGGGGACATATTAGTGATGTTGAGTTTCCAAAAAGCTATTCTAATTGGCAAGGAGTTGCTATTCATGATTTAATTGATGCGCCAATAATTTATTCAAAAAAAGAATTTCAAATAATTCAATGTATAATTGATTCTGCGCCCATGGCTGATGAAATTATTATTGCAACAGATGCTGATAGGGAAGGGGAAGCAATAGGTCTTGAAGCAATAAATTATGCTAAAATTTTAAACAAAAATATAAAAGTTAGCAGAGCATACTTTTCAGCAATAACAAAAGAAGATATAGAAAAATCTTTTAACAATCTTGAAAAATTTGATTATAACTTTGCATATTCTGCTGATGCGAGAAGAGAAATTGATCTTATTTGGGGCGCAGCGTTAACAAGATTTGTTTCGCTTTCTTCAGGAATGGTTGGAAAAGATTTTTTAAGTGTTGGTAGAGTTCAAACTCCAACACTTGCTTTAATAATTGACAGAGAAAAAGAACGTAATGAATTTTTGCAAAAAAAATATTTTGAAGTAGTTGCAAATTGTATAAAAAATGATGAAGAATTTTTAGCAATCCATAAAACTGATAAATTCTGGGAAAAAAATGATGCGCAAAAAGTTATTGATAAAAATATAAAGAAATTAACTGTTAAAAAAATTGAAACTAAAACAAAAATTTTAAAAAAACCAGAGCCATTTAATACTACTGAATTTTTGCGTGCAGCAACTGCAATAGGAATAATGGCTAGCAAAGCGATGTCTCTTGCTGAAAGTTTATATCAAAAAGGTTTTACTTCTTATCCAAGAACTGATAATAAAAAATACCCAAAAAATTTAGACCTAAGAGAAATTTTAAATAAATTAGTTTTAGTTGATGAGTTTAAAGATGATGTTAATAAAGTTTTATCACAAAAACAAATAACTCCTAGTGCTGGAAAAGAAACAAAAGATCATCCTCCAATTTATCCAGTTAGTGGCGTTAAAAAACAAGTTTTATCTAGTGATGAATGGAAAATATATGAACTTATTTCCAGAAGATTTTTAGCGACACTTTATACTGATGCAAAAACTGATAATACTATTGTTATATTAGAAAATAGTGATGAAGAATTTATTGCAAGGGGACAAATAATAATTGTTCCTGGTTGGAAGGAAATTTATTTTTACAGTAAGTTAAGTGAAGCACTACTTCCTAAATTAGAAAATGGAGATATTGTTGATGTTAAAAAAATTGAGTTACTTGAAAAAGAAACACTTCCACCAGGAAGATATTCTCAAGGATCTTTAATAAAATTAATGGAAAAATATAATCTTGGTACAAAGTCAACTAGGCCAGCAATAATACAAAAATTATATTCAAGAAGTTATATTTCTGGTAATAAAAGTATTGTTCCAAGCGAAGTAGCATTTTCTGTTATTGATTCTCTTCAAAAAAGCTGTGCTTTAGTTACTAAACCAGAAATGACTGCAGAACTTGAAATTGAAATGGATTATATTGCTTCTGGAAAAAAAGAAAAAAAAGAAGTTGTTATTAGTTCTTCAAAAAAACTTCATGATATAATTTCAATTCTTGAGAAAGAAAAGGATGTTATAAAAACAAGTGTAAAAAAATCTAATGCTATAAATAATAAAGTTCTTGGTGTTTGTGATAAATGTGGTGGAAATATTATTGTTAGAAAAGGAAAAAGTGGAAAAAGATTTGGCGGTTGTAGTCAATATCCTAAATGCACAAATACCTATCCGCTTCCACAAAAAGGAAGTATAACTAATACTAATCAAAAATGTGATGTTTGTAGTGCCCCTGTAATAAAAGTTAAAAATAAAAATTTTAATTATCAAATGTGTTTAAATATGACTTGTAAAACAAAAGAAAATTGGGGAAAAAAGAAAGATGAAAAAATTAATGAAAAAGAAAAAAAATAATTTTTATTTTATTTGTTCTTTTGCCCATTTTAAAAATTCTTTATTTTCATTAGCCGAGAAATTTATTATGCAAGGTATTTTGTATGAGTGGTTTTCTTTAATTATTTTTTCAATTTCTTTGATTTTTATTTCAAAAGTTTTTATAATTAATATTTTTTCATTTGTTTTTAGTAATTCATTTTTCCAATAATAAACACTTTTGCTTGATATTATATTAATGCACGCAGCTAGTTTATTTTTTAAAATAAGTTTTGAGATTTTATTAGCCTCTTTAGTATCTTTGCAAGTAACATATAAAAGTTTCATATTAAAATAAGATATTTATAATTATTAATTCTTTTTAAAATTAGGAATGTGAAATTAAAATAAGATAAGCCTGGTGAGCCAAATTTTCACACTCCCAATTTTTTTTCTCAAACTTTTTCATCTACAAACTCTCTTCTATCCCC
>CAZOVD010000020.1:0-17629 GCA_964583285.1 uncultured archaeon | reverse complement strand
AATTGAAGAATAATGTGGGCCTAGAGGGAATCGAACCCCCATTTTCTCCTCCGAAGGGAGATAGACTAATCCATTATCTTATAGGCCCATAATTGGCTAAAAAAGTTTCTTTTATAAAGCTTACTTTATAAAACTTAATTATAATTATCTTAATATATTAATTGGTGAGCAAATGAAAAGATGTATATCGTGCAACAAAGTAGTAAGCGAAAACAAAACTGAATTTAAATGCCCTGGTTGTGGAAAAGAAATAATAACTAGGTGCGATCACTGTAAAACAACGGCTAAGGCATATGCTTGTAAAAATTGTGGATTTTCGGGATTGTGATTAAAAATGGGAAAAGCAATGGTTATATTCAAAGTTTCTCCTAACCCTGAAGATATTGACAAAGTTGAAAATGCAATTAAATCAATTAATTTGACCGATGTTAAATTTCAAGATATAAAAAGAGAACCAATTGGTTTTGGAATTGAAATTATAAAAGTTGGATTTATTGTGCCAGATAAAACTGATGGAATAATACCAGCAATTGAAGAAGCATTAAATAAAATTGATGGTTTAAGCCAAGAAGTTGAAATGCACGGCGCAACACTAATATCTTAACTAATGCGCACTGGCAAATTAGTTAGTTATACTTTTTATTCATATTTGATACTAAATTTTTAATGATTAATAATCTTAAACTAATAAATTGGCGAACCCACCACCATACTGAATTAGAATTTGATAGTGGTACTAATTTAATAATTGGCATAATGGGAAGCGGTAAAAGTTCTATTGTAAATGCATTAAGTTATGGATTATTTGGGACTTTTCCGGCATTAAAAAGCAAACAAATTTCTTTAAAAGAAATAATAATGAACCGCCCAAATAAACAAGATTATACCGAGGTTGGAATTGGTTTTACACACAATGAAAAAAAATATTTTGTTCAACGATTATTAAAAGATGAAGGAACAAACCAAGCAAAACTGTTTGAAGACAATAAATTGATTGCTGGCCCAAAACAAAAAGACGTTAATGAAAAAGTTGAACAAATACTTGGTTTAAATTATGAACTATTTAGTAGAGCAGTTTATGCAGAACAAAATGAGATGGATTTTTTTTTAAAATTAAATCCTAGTGAAAGGAAGAAAAAATTTGATGAATTACTTGAACTTGAAAAGTATGAAACAGTTAGAAAAAATACAGTTATTTTAAAAAACCAAATGC
The DNA here is from genome assembly GCA_964583285.1 of uncultured archaeon. GTDB lineage: Archaea > Iainarchaeota > Iainarchaeia > Iainarchaeales > JAAZKV01 > JABIDZ01. The sequence goes on along the minus strand of CAZOVD010000020.1, from coordinate 16,416 downwards.
AAAAAGAAAATAAACAAAAAAAAGAATTTCTAATTCAACAAAAACAAACAATTAATGATTCTGAAGAAGAAAAAATCATTCAACAAATTTCAGCTTTAGAAAAAGAACTTGTTGAAATTAATAATAATCAAAATGAACTTATAAATATCGTAAAAAATGCACAGGATGACTATTTTAAAATAGAACAAAAACAAAAACTATTTTTAAACAAAAAAATGGAAATTGAAGTATTAAAATCAAAATTGAATACTTTAAAAAAAAGTATTGAAAGTTATGATAACAACGAATTGGGATTTATAAAAAAAGAAATTAACAATATAACAAATTTTATTATAGAAAGAAATAATGAAAAACAAACTTTAAAACAAAGACAAGAAAATACTCAAGCTTCTAAAAAAAAATTGATTGAACAAGCCAGTGTTTTAAGTTATAAAGAGAAAGAAATTGAAAAAGAAATTAAAGAAATTACAAATTTAGTTGGAACTTGCCCAACTTGTAAACAAACTCTTGATGAAAAGCATAAAAAAGACTTAATTAACAAGCTAAAGCCAGAAATTAGTAGAATTGTAGAAGAACAAAATAACATCCAAAGTAAAAATTTTGACCTTGAAGAAATAAACACTAAACTAAAAAATGAACTTTTAAAAGTTGAAAAAGAACTTGAGGGATTAATAAAAAAAGAATATGAATTTGAAGAAAAACAAAGAAATATAATTAAAAATGAACGAGTAATAAAGGAATCTGAAATAACCCAAATTGAAATAAATAAAAAAGAACTTGAAATAAAAAACTTTGAATTTAGCGAAGATGAACTTGTTAATAAACAAAATTTATATTTTGAGTTAAAAAATATTTCAAAACTAAATGAAGAAAAAATAAAATCAAAAAATCAATTAAAAGAAAACCTTGAATTTACATTAAATAAAATAAAAAAAATGAATGAAAATATTAACTTAATTCAAAAAGAAATTATAAATAGTGAAAATGCAATAGAAAAGCTTGGTGTTTTTGAAAACTGTTTAATTTCTACACAAATTGAACTAAGAGAAGAACTTCTGCAAACAATTAATGATGCTCTTGCAAATGTTTGGAAACAGATTTATCCATACAATGACTATTTAGATATTTGTTTAAAAGTTGTTGAAAATGGATATGATTTGCAAGTACAAACAAGAAATGGTGAATGGATTAGAGTAGAAGGGATTCTTTCTGGTGGAGAAAGAAGCGCTGCTGCAATATGTATAAGAATTGCATTTTCACTTGTTTTGACAAAACAACTTTCAATGTTAATACTTGACGAACCAACACATAATTTAGACAGCAATTCAATTGAAAAATTATCAAAAATGCTTAGGGATGATTTGCCAAAATTAGTTGATCAAATATTTGTAATAACCCATGAAAAAGAACTTGAAACTGCTTCATCTGCGAAAATTTATTTACTCAATAGAAATAAAGATATTGATGAAGCTACAAAAATTGAAGAAATTTTAACAAAATAATTATTCTTTTTTTGAAGCAAGTCTAACTATATAACCAGCCAAAACATTTCTACTAGTTTTTGAAAGACCAAGTTCTATTTCATCTAAAGAAGCTTTATTTTTTTCAAAATCAGAACCAAATTTTTCGGGCAATTCTCTTAGAAGAACTTCCCCCCTATATTTTAATCCTTTTGAAACTGCTTTTCCCACTATTAATCACCTAATAAAGTTCAACTCTAACTATTTTTCCATTTGGATAATTTCTTAAAACACTTAAAGGCAAAACCTTCTCAGCTATTTCTTTTTCCGCAACAGCTAACATAGATAATTCCTTAGTTCCTTTAACTAAAGGTGGAGCCCCAAGAGATAATTGTAACGCTCTTGCAGATAAAACTCTGGTTAATTCAAATCTTGTTAATTTTGCCATTTTAAAACACCTAAATATTGCTCACCAAAAACAATAACTATTTAGTATAATAGAATTTTAATTAAGAAGTTTTAAAAACGTAGCTATTTTAAAAAATTATCGAAATTTTGTAATTGCACAAAAGCTAGAAACCCTTGGTTGTGGCAATTTAAGCGTACTTGCAAAGCTTTTTGCTAACGAAAGTGACAAATATCCCCTAATAAAAGCACTTCTTTTATTTGAATAAAGTACTCTATAACCCTTCTCTTCGGAAAATTCATTAAATTTAGCAATTGTTGAATCTTGAATAGAAATAACTGCATTAGCCACTTTTTGATCAAAAAACATAGAATTAATACTTGATAACTGAAATGGAATTTCATTTAAAATACTTGAAAATTCTTTAATTAAAATATCTAAATAAACTTTTTTAAAATTGTCATCAATGTCAATTAAAATAGCAGAGTTGTTATTTAAAATAAATTCAAGTTTTTTATTTAAATTAAATAAATATTCAAAATTAGTTTTTACTTCTTTTGATAAAAAGCCTTCTTTTTTTAAGCAAAACCAATTAAGCTCATGTTCTTTTGAAAGTTTTACAAATTCATTATTAATTAATTTTTTAGCATCAACTAATGGAATTTTTATTATTTGATTTTTAAAAAACGGACCAACTGGGATTGATTTTAGCCAAAATTCTTTTTTCTTAAAAATCCTTTTTTCTTTATTTAAATTATTTTTATGAAAATCAATACTAAACGTGTTAGATGTTGATTCAAAGAAAAAGTTATCTTCATTAACAATTACTTCAATTAATGTTGAAGGAAGCAAATTATTATCATCTAACTTTATTGGTTTACAACAATTACAATTAATTGTTTCGTAACTAATATTAAAAAAATTATTAGTTATTAGTTGAATCCAAACTGGAGAGAAATCAATTTGCGAAACTTTTTCAAACATACCAAATGGACCAAGTTCAATTTTAGAATAAATTTTATTTTCATTATTCCAAGAAATATATCCAAAACTTGAAAAAAATAGATTTTCTAAAAAAACTTCCACAATATTTTTTAATTCAATAGGCGTTTTTTCTATAGGCAATTTAATTAAATTGGAAATTGCGGATTTTTTTATTAAAAATAATGTTTCTTCCTCACTTATTTTCTTTGCTTCTAAAAAAGAAATTTCTTTAAAAATAGCTGACGAATAATCAAATGTTTCATTTGATTTTTTCAATTCATTATTTTCAATTATGAAAGAATCAAAATATGACCAATTTTTATCAACTAAGAAGTTCCTTTCAGGTTCTAATATAATTATTTTTTTATTGGTTAATTTTGCAATTAAAGTATTTATTTTTTTTAAATCGTCATAATTTTTGCAAATTATTTTTTTTAAATTACCATTATTAGTTAAATCAAAATTTTTTATATTATAAAAAAATAATAATTCTTTTAATTTGTCAATACTTATGTCATTTGGCAAAGTCATATTTGGAAAAAATGAAAATTTTTGTGCTATTTTTTTATTTTTATTTTCAAAATAACAAATAATTTCATTCTTTTCCTCAATATGTGTAACTTTAACTAAGTAAATGTGTTGAGTCATAAAATAGGTATGAATTTTTTATTTAAAAAAGAACTTAGAGTGTCATGCCGGTGAATAATATTCCACAGTCAAAATTATAAAAATGAATCAATTTCTTCATCAGTTTTACTTTTTTCTGATTGATATAGTTTTGCAGCATCTTCAAGAGTGATTTCGTGCTTACTTGGCGCAGAATTTCTTTCCCTAACCTTAAAAAAAGTTGGAGCATTAACCGCTTCGCCAACAATAAGTGCCTCACCAACTCTAAGTGAAGAAATCATATTACTTGAACTAACATCAAGATTTTCACTACTTTGCTTAATATGATCTAAATCAGTTGGATTTGAAATTCTTAAAATAATATTTGTATTACAATTGGCTAAAGTAGTTGTATCTAAAAATTTTGGTCTTTGAGATATTATTATTAAAGATACTCCAAATTTTCTTCCTTCTCTTGCAATAAGTCTTAATGGAGCGCGAGCAATAGCGTTTTCAGTTGCAGTAAGTCCTGGAATAAAATTATGTGCTTCTTCAACTAATAAAGAAACTGGGGGTATTTGTTTGTTTCTGCGAAGTTCAAACAATTTTCTTGAAAAATAGGCAACTATTAATTGTTTTATTTTTTCAGAAATAATATTATTTAAATCAATTATTGTCAATTGATTTGGTTTTACTAAATCAAAAATACTTTGTGAATCAACTTTGGAAAATATATGAAGCAAGTCAAGTTCATCAGCAATATCGATTAAAGAGTCTTTTGTTTTTTGTTCAATTTCACTATTAACAATTTCTGATTTTAATATTTGTAAATCAAATGGCCCAGTTCCTGAACGCATTTCTTTACGTAACTTATTTAATAGTCTTGAAAGAATAATTTTTTGCTTTGGAGTTATATTTGAAACTAAATTTGAAATAGTATAAATATCAATATTGCAAAGCGCTATTTTTAATTTTGACCCGTCAACTATTCTTGTTTGTGAAGAATAATCCTTTGCTTCTTTTGTCGGATAACCAAATGAAGTATATTCTCCATGAGTATCAAAAGCAACTATTGCTATTTGACCTTGTTCTTTTTTTCTTGAAAGTAATTCTTCAAGTAAAACACTTACAAAATAAGATTTACCTGCACCACTCATTGCAAGAACCGCCAAATGTTTTTGTAACATCTTTGATAAATTTACCTTTAAATTAAGATCATGAAATTGTACATTCCCAAAATTAAGTCCATTTTCATCAAGTCCTAAAAATTTTTTAATATTTTCATTAGATGCAATATTTACTTTTGTTCCAGGCGAAGGCGGAAATGTTGGTCTTTGAAATGATTTATTAGAAAAAACACCAAGAGGTTTTGCTTTTGCAATTAAAAATTCCCAATCAGCTATTGGAAAATTCTTTTCTATTTCACTACCAATTGATTTTACTGAATCAGGTCTTTCAAAATATCTATTAGTTTTAATTAATTCTACAACCATTGCAATCATAATGCCTTGAGAATATTCTATTTCAACAAACATCCCTTTATGTAATTGCCCATCTTTAAGAACAACAAAATCTATTTGAGATGGAGATGGCCCTTCAATTGTTGAAACAACAGTTCCCAAAACTTCTTTCATTTTTTTTCACCTTTTATATTTTTTAATTTATTATTATTTAAATTTTCTAAAATTTTATGAACTTGATCAATAGAATTAATAGTAAAATCTGGAACATCCTTACTAAAATCAACTATTTTATTATCTCTATTTAGCCAACATGAATTAATTTTAGCATTATTGGCGCCACCAATATCACTTCTAAGTGAATCGCCAATCATTATTGCTTCACTAGGCAAAACATCAAACTTTTCAAGAACATGAATAAAAAATTCTTTTTGTGGTTTTAATAAACCAACATCACAGCTATACGCAAAATAATCAAAATAATACTTAGCACCAAGATTTTCTTCTAAATGGTGTTTAACAAAATTTTCAGTATTTGAAAGTAATGCAATTTTATAACCATTCTTTTTTAATAATTTTAAATTTGGAATAACATCATGGTAAAATTCAATTTTTTGAAATCTTTTTAGAAAAATTTCTCCAAGTTCTTTATTTAGCAAAGTGTTATCTTCTTCGTTAAATTCTCTGTGAAAATCAATAAGTAATTCTCTAAAATCAGAATAAACTTTTCTTTCAACTGCAAGTTCATATCTTGGAATAAATTCCTCTCTTTTTATTTTACCGTTTTTAACTAAAGATACTAAATACTCAAAATCAATTGCAGTAGGAAGAAGTGTTCTCCACAAATCAAAAATTACTAATTTTATTACCATACTATCACATATAATTTGATTAAAAACATTTAAATTAAAACAGTTATTTAAATGGTCGCGAATTCCTCCTTAAAAGCATTTTTGGACCTAACTTATCAATTAATTTTTCATAAACTAAACTAATATCCCTATCGTTTAAACGAGCTCTTAGGTCAGCTTCAATTAAAATTGATGGGTATGCATATTCTTTATATAATGATGAAAGATTATACACTATTGATGAAATTTCGTTTGCCATGTTCTTTAAATTGTTTTTATCTTTACAAATAAACTCCACCCTTAAGGGCTTATCAAAATCTGTTGTTTTTAAATAAAAAGCATAAATGTTCTTTGACCACTCATCTAAATAATCTTTTAATATCGCATGAGTTTCACTATTTTTTGTATAACCAAATGAAAATGTTCTTTCACCATTTAATAAAAAATAATCAAGTATTGATGAATCACTAGAATTTGAAAGATCTGAATTCAATTTTTCTGATTTTAAATGCTCAACTAGTAATTGTTTAAATCTATTGCCCCTTGAATCTTCTATTGTTGAAATTAAAGTGGTAGAATTTTTTTCTGCAATAAAATAAAATTTTTGAAATAAATCAATTATTGAAGTATAATCTGAAGTTAATTTTGAATCACTTCTTGGTTTATCTTGATACTGGGGAACAATTGATCCGTCAATAAAAAAGTATTTTGGTTTATACTTTTCTATTATATCTATTGAAAGTTCAACTTCTTTTTTAAGACGCTCAAGAGAAATACTTTGTTGTTCTTCATCTTTTTCAAGACCATTTTTTAGTAAAACAGGTTCTGGAAAAATTACTGGACTTGGAAAATAATCTGCATTTTTTAAAATAGAATTCTCATATTCAAAAATTACTCCGCAAGTTCTAATTAAAACTAAATCTAAAAAAGACATTCTTTTTGAAACAAATCCAGAATCAACGCCTGCAATTTTACCATTAAATATTATTTTATTTGATTTTTCAACAAAATTCTCAACAGAATTAGGGGAAATTGTTGGTTTTAAATATAATAAACTATTAATTACCCTAGCATTAAATTCATGTGTAAAATTAATTGATTTATGAGCTTTATCAATAAAATCTTCAAAATACATAAGAAACTTAAGTTATTTTATTTAAAAAACCAATTGGAACTTATTTGCCGATGAAAAAAACTAAACAATTAGGAAGGTTTTTAAACAAAAAAGTCTTTTGTTACTTTATAAAAAAGTGATTTTAATGAAAGCTAGATTTGAAGTAAGAAGTATAAAGGCTCAATGGAAACCTCCATTTAAGAAAGAAATAACTGATGAGGTTTTTGATGTTAGTGAAGGCGAAGGTTTTGACAGAATTATTGGAAACGGAAACGACGAAAATGTATTTAATTTACTAAGCGCATCAAATGGAAATGCGAAATTAAGATATTCAAAACTTTTTACACAAAAAACTGGAAACCCAGGAAATTATGAATTACTTTTAGAAAAAGATGCTCCTATTGAAATGACATATCTTTGGGGCGAAGATGGAATAACAAAAAAAATAACCTACAAAGGAATTGCAATTGGATCTGTTGAAGAAAAAAAAGAAAATAATAATGAAGAATCATCAAATAAATCAAACATAATTGAAATTTAATTAACCACTAATTATATTAAAACAAATAATTTTAATACTAAATTAACCTAAATATGTAATGGAATTAACCCAATATATTGTAATGAATACTTCCTTATCAATGAATAAGGGAAAACTTGTTGCACAAGGTGCACACGCTAGTGTTTTAGTTCTTGAAAAAATTGATGATGAAATTTTAGAAAAGTGGAAAAAAAGCGGCATGAAAAAAATAGTACTAAAAATCAATTCAACAGAAGAACTAGTTAAAAAATTTCAAGAAATAAAAAACAAAAAACTCCCAGTTGCATTAATTACTGATGCAGGAAGAACACAAATACCTTCTGGAAGTAAAACTGCTTTTGCGTGTGGCCCTATTTTAGAAGAAGATGGAAAAAAATATTTTTCTGAGCTTAAATTATTATAGGCAATAAAAATTATTAAAAAAACTAGACCTAAATCAACTTATGACAAATTAGCTGAATCATCTGCAATAAATTATAAAATAGTTTCAATAAAAGCAAAAGCTATACGAAAAAAAATTGAAAAAGCACAATAAAAACAACTATTTAAATAACATCCAAACATAAAATTACTCATGGGCCAAGGATTCATGAAACAAATTCAAACATTAATAAATGAAGTTGATGTAATTATTGAAGTTCTTGATGCAAGATTTCCTGAGCTTACTAGAAATAAACAAATTGAAGGAAAAATAAGGTCTCATAAAAAAGAATTACTAATTGTTGTTAATAAAGCTGATTTAATATCAAAAAAGAAAAGTGAAGAAATAAAAGAAAACATAAAAAAAGAAACTAAAAAAAGAGTTATATTTATTTCAGCAATTGAAAAAAAAGGAATAAATTTAATTAGAAAAGAACTTGGAATAATGAGAAAAAATAAACCTAATTTTGTAATTGGGTTACTTGGTTATCCTAACTCTGGAAAAAGTACCCTTATTAATTCTTTAAGTGGTAAGGGACATGGTAGAGTTGGGACTAGTAAAAAAGCAGGATTTACTAGAGGACTACAAAGAATTAGAATTGGGGAAGGTCTTTATTTAATTGATGCCCCTGGAATAATACCTTATGGCATGCATGATGAATTTGAATTATTTTTAGTTGGAGCAAAAAATTCTAACCAATTAAAAGAAATGGAAACTGTTGCAATAAAACTAATCGCAATGTATAAAGAAGAAATAGAAAAAAAGTTTGAAGTTAGTGGTGATGAAGAAGAAATTCTTGAAAAAATTGGAGAAAAAAAAAGGTTTTTAGCCAGTGGTGGAATAGTTGATAGTGGAAAAACTGCTAGATTTATTTTAGAGAGTTATGAAAGAAATGAATTAATATGAGACGATTTATAAAAAAACCTGAACGTGGTGCATTTTCTAAATTAAGATTAATAACTGATGGGCCATTAAGTGGAAGAGCTTGGAAAAAAACTAACCCATTTTCAAAACAAGACTCAAAAAAAATTAGAATTTTAATTCAAGAATATATTAATGAACTAAACAAAGCGGGCGCAAGTGTTATTGAAACCAAAGTATATTTAACTGGGACAAATGAACAAAGAATAAACTTTTTGCAACCACACATACCAAAAGAACTAATACTTGATAAATATTTAAAAAAATGCGATGACGCCCAAGCTATTTTAATTGCAAAACAAATGAATAATCTTTTTAATAAAATAAAAAAACACAATTTAAAAAATAATGAAATTGGATTTGATTATAACTTAACTAATTTCGCATTAATTGATGGGAAAATTCACCTAATTGATTTATTCCCACCATTAATAAAAAGAGAGGCAAAATTTTTGATGAAAATTTCAGAAAATACATTAAAAGAATCTCCGCTTGGAATAATACAAAAATTACTTGGCCCACTATCACACATTGCAACATTCACTGTTGGAAAACAAAGATTTATTACTGAAGAAATCGCAAAAGGTTTTTATAGAAGTTTTTCAAGAAAAAAACCAAACTTAAAAAAAGAATTTTATAAAATATTTTTAAATTAAAAAATTTTGAAAATATAATAAATAATTAATCAAGCTCTTTAACTAATTCAATTATTTTTTTTAAAATAACTTTATTTTTTAGTGATTTTTCTTCATTAAGTTTTAATTTCAACTCACGCATTATGTCTTCATTTAATAGTCTCATAATATATTATTATAAAAAAACACTTATAAATCAATCCAAATTAATAATTAAATCAATAATAACTCATCTATTTTAATAGCAATTTTTTGTGCAAAATCAAGTTTTAGCATATAAAATTTATCTGTCTTTCTAAAGTTTTCTGGTTTTATAAAAAGCCAACCATTATGCGGGACTTTCCAAGCAACAACAAAACTTGCCCCTGCTTTTTTAGCCCACTCAACCTCTTCATCCATTTGTTCTAATTTAATGGCTAAATATTCACCTTTTTTTGCTTTACATTCAAAAGCTATTATTTTACCGTTTTTAAGCGCTACAACGTCAGGACATGGAATTGGATTTACTCCACTACCAGCAACCCTAAGCACTGCAAACCCCATATTATCAAGAATTTTAATTAATTCTCGCTCAGCATTAGCTCCTTTGTTGTACCTTACCATATATAATAGAAAGATACTCTAACATATAAATTTAGCATTTAGCACAACAAACATAAATATATAAAACCATTTAGGGCGTATTAATTTAGAAAAGGATTTGTTTTAATGAGGTTGAAAGTAAAAATTTCAACAGGAAAAAGTAAATTTTACATAAAACAAAAAGATGATATATTATTAGTTGGTGTTAAAAGCAATCCAATAGATGGAAAGGCAAATTTAGAAATTATTAAAGAACTTAAAAAGATTTTTAAAAGAGAAGTAAGGATTGTTTTTGGACATAAAAGCAAAAACAAAATTATTGAAATTGATTTTTTAGAAAAAAACGAAATAAATAATATATTAAATAAACAAATCTAATTCTACAAAAATAAAAGAAATTAAATTATAAAAGTAAAGCTAAAAAAATAAAGGAAGTGTAAAGAATGGCTAAAACGTATTTAAATACAGTAAAGTATGAAATAAAAGCAAAATATGAAGTAACAGGAATTGTTGAAAAACCAGATATTATTGGAGCAATTTTTGGACAAAGTGAAGGAATGCTTGGCGCAGATATGGACTTAAAAGATTTACAACAAGCAGGAAAACTTGGAAGAATAGAAATTAGTGTAAATAAACAAAATGGAAAAACATTTGGAGAGGTAATAATACCAAGTTCACTTGATCAAATAAAAACTAGTATTCTAGCAGCAACTGTTGAAACAGTTGAAAAAGTTGGTCCTTGTGAAGCAAAGGTTACTATTCTTTCAATAAGAGACACTAGAAAAGAAAAACGAGAACAAATAACTGATAGAGCAAAACAATTACTACAAAAAATGCAAAAATTTGAAAATGTAGAAAGTAGTGACTTAACTGATTCAATAAAATCAACTATTAGAACTGAAAAAGCAATAACCTACAAAGGAATGACTGCTGGCCCAGAAGTTGAAAGTAGTGAACAAATAATTGTAGTTGAAGGAAGAGCTGATGTGTTAAAACTATTAAGTTATGGAATAAAAAATGCAATTGAAATGAATGGAAGTAATATCTCAAAAGAATTAATTGAACTATGTAAAACAAAAAATGTCATAGTTTTAATTGATGGTGATAGAGGCGGAGATTTAAACGCTAAAAAATTAGCATCATTAACAAAAGTAGATTTTATTGCAAAAGCACCAGATGGAAAAGAAGTTGAGGAGCTTACACAAAAAGAAATCTTACAAGCACTAAAAAGAAGACAAGATTCAAGTGAAGCAACAAACACTTTTCAAAGAAACAATTTTAATAGAGACAGAAATGAAAAACCACAATTTCAAAGAAACTCTCATTTCTCAAATAGAGAAAGACCAAATTTCTTAAGAAATAATCAATATGATAATAGAGACAGAAATGGTTTTAATCGATTTGATAGAAATAGACCAAATAATAGATTTGATAGAAATCAAAACTCATCATATTCTCAAAGGTCTGATTTTCGAAATGAAAGAGCTAATTTTCAAAGAAATTCACATTTTGACAATAGAGAACGATTTGATCCATTCAAAAATAACTATAGAACTGCAAATACAATAACTGAAGTTGAAAAAATACCAAAGACAAATGAACAAATCAAAATAGCACCAGTTGCAGTTAAAAAAGAACAAATAGATATTGCAAAAATAGAAAAAGATTTTTCAAAAATAAAAGGAAAATTAAAAGCTAGATTATATGATGCATCTTATAAAAAAATAAAAGATGTTGATGTAAAAGAACTAGCAACTGCAATAGAAAAATCAAAGAAAAAAATTAACGTAATTGCAATGGATGGAATAATAACTAAAAGAATTGTTGAAATGGCTGAAAAAAATGAAATTCCAAATATAATTGGAGTAAAAAAATCAAATATAAAGAGCAATAAAGTAAATACACTAATAATGAAAAATTAAATAAAAAAAGAAGAATAGGAAATTTCCTATTCTTTAATTATTTTTTCTTTTTCTTAACATTAACAGATTTTGTTTCTGATTTTAATGGTATTTCCATTTGTTCAACAGGAACAACCACTGTTGCATTATTAAAAAGAAATAACGCAAACAAAAACACTATTGCCCAAGCAAAAAATATACTAACTGGCCCTAAGAAAGCTGTTGCCATTTGTCTTAGACTTAAGTTATATACTCCGCCAGGAAGTTGTGCCCCTGAAATTTGGTATAAAGAATCTTTACAATCTTTTACTTTTAATTCATAAACTAATTTATCTATACCATTCTCAATATTAATTTCTTCAGATGATTTATATGCATTAATTACACATTCATCAAAACCTTTAATTGTTTGCCAAGAGTCAAACATTACTGCTCCTGAATGAACTAACATCAAAATAGATATTACTATTAAAAATGCACCAACTAATTTTGGTAATTGCGCATCTTTTGAACCAATTTTAAATAAAATTAATTTCTTCAATAAAACCACCTTGCATTAATAAGCAAAAAACTAATATATAAATCTTATTAAAACAGAAAATTAAGCAAAAATACTAATATTTAAAAACAAAACGTGGTTGAAAGTTTTTATAACAGTATAATCGAGTAAAATTGTCAAAGACACTATAATTATACATATGGGCCGGTGGTCTAGCGGTTATGACATCACCCTTACAAGGTGAGAGTCGGCGGTTCGAATCCGCCTCGGCCCACTAATTTTCAAACACTAAAAATTAAAAACATTAAAAACATAAATAATTAATGAAAACAAAAATTATATTCTACTTTTTATTAATGCTAATTGGATTTAGTTTTGCAGAAAGCTTTTACCCAACAACAGTTTCTAACTTAGAAGCAACAGTTAGATTACATGGAAATGGAAATATTTCTGAATTAAAAGATGGAGAAACTGTTGAATTAACTGTTTTAACGTTTCAAGAAAGTGAATTTCAAAAAGTAAAAGTAGTTGCTGAAAGATTATATATAAATGGGAAAACTATTTTTCCAAAATATATTTTAGATGAGTTTAATAATAAATATGTGCAATTTAGTATTCCTGAAAATGGATCATTTAATTTTGAGTTAATTGCAGATATAAACACCACTTCACTAGTACACCAAATGTCTGATTATAATATAGGAAACTATTCAGAAGAATTTGATATTTATTTAGCAAGAAGTGAAAAAATTGAAAGTGATTCTAGTGAAATAAAAACTGTAGCATTTAACAAATTTCAAAGTAGCAGTTTTATAAAAACTTTAAATGAAACTGTTTTTTGGGTTAATGATTATGTCGAATATGCTAAAGGAGAAGATTTTCAAAAATATTATTTATTACAACAATCAGCAATAAATACTCTTCTTGATAGAAAAGGTGTTTGTGACGAATTTGCAAATTTAGCCGCCGCAATTTTGCGTGCAAAAGGAATACCAACAAGAATCGCAGTGGGAGTTGTTTTTGATGGATTAAACTGGGGAAATCACGCATGGATTGAAGTATATCATAGAGACTTTGGATGGGTTGCAAGCGACCCAACTTTTAGAGAAGCAGGTTTTGTTGACGCAACACACATAAAAATTGGATCTTTTAAAGATGTTTCCTTATCAGTAGCAAAAGCAGTATATCCAAACACAGCAAAAGTAAATTTTCAAACACAAACTCTTCCAGAAGTAACAATTAAAAATAAACAATTCTTCTCAGAAGTTTTACTTACAACTCAAGACAATGAATTAAAGGCAAATGAATGGAATGAAGTTAAAATAAAAGTAAAAAATAAAACAAATGGACTAATCCCTGCGCCAATTATTGCAAGACAAAATTATTCGCAAATAATAATTAATGAAGAAACAAAGTCTGTGATATTAGATGGTGGTGAAGAAACAGAAGTTATATTTCGAATATACCCAAATATTCATTTAGAAAGAAATCAAATTGCAAGAGGCACAATAACTTTTAACTCACTTTCAGAACCATTTGAAAAAGAATTTACTATAGTTTCAAATGGAAAAAGCGAAAATGGAATGGTTTTTGTAAAAGATATAACTCCAATTACATCAAAAAATAATTTAATAATTGAAATTAATATTATTAATGAGTTAAATGAAAACACTCAAATAAACATTGATTTAAATAATAGCAATGAAAATTATTCGTGGGTTGAAAGTATTGGGCCATTTCAAACAAAAAATATTAAAAAAGAAATTGAACTAATTGATGAAAAACAATTATTGCAAATTACTACTAATAATCAAATATACACAAGAGAAATATTGCCAATATTAAATGCTGCCCAAATTATTGAAGAGATTCGTGAAACAGTAATAGTTCAAGAAGTACCAACTAGACATCAAGAAAGTAATATTGATATTTTAATTTCAAGGCCCGAGGTACTATTAGTAGCATTATTAATTGGAATTTCAATAATATTACTAGGTTTATTTATAGTTAACAAGAGATATATATAGTATATTTTAAAAGAATTCACTTTGAAATATATTTATTAGTCAAAGACTATTATAGTAAAAAAAGCGACCATAGTCTAGTGGTTATGATTCGTCCTTGCCACTGCTTTTTTTCTTTAAAAAAAAGAAAAAATGTAAGTTACAAGAAAAGAAAACTTAACAGCAATAAGGACGAGGCTTGGGTTCAATTCCCAGTGGTCGCATTTACTTTTTCTTTTTAATTATTTTTTTCTTAGGTTTTTTAGTAATCTTTTTTGTTATTTTTTTATTAACTTTCTTTTTAGTTTTAATAATTGATTTTCTTGCTTCATTAATAAGTATTTTATTAGCAAGTATCTTTTTTATTGAAATATTTGATTTCTTGTGTAAAATTAATTGTTCATATAATTCAAAATATGCAAAATAATAAGAAATTATTACTGGGCCAATTGCAATCATTGAAGCAATAAAAAAAGTTAAACTGTATGCAATTGGTGCAATAAAATAATTAAGTAAAATAAGACTAATTATTGCTCCAAGTACTAAAACATAAAAAATGAATAATACTAATACTGCAACAAAAATAACTAAATATGCAAAAAAAGTTTTCCAAAATTTATTGTGAGTCATGTGCCAAGATTCTTTTATTGCATCTTTTATTTTAGAATCACTTGAGAAAAAATAAGTTAGTGAAAATGATAATCTAACATAATTATAAATAACAATTGCAAAATAAGCCAAGATAAAAATATATAATGCATATTCAATAAACCAATTAGATAAATAAATTGAATAAAACCAAAGAAGGGGTAAACCAAATAATAAAAGTAATTGTGTAAATCTATATGATTTGTGAATATTCCAAATAAATACAAACCAAAATTGAGTAAAAACTAAAAGAATACCATCAAAAACTTTTGTTATTGAAAGCTCCTTTGCTTCAAAGTTTTTATTTCTTAAACAATAATAGGTTAATGTTAAAAAAGCAATAATTAATGAAAAGTAAATTAAACTATATAAAAAATTAACAAACCAAAGTCTATCTTCTATAAATACACTTTGCTCAATACCAATTGGAACTAATAAAAACACTGGGAGCGCAATCCAAAAAAACAATAAAAACCAAATTAACTTTTCAATAGACATCCAATTATAAGTACTATTAAGTATTGCATCATAATTCATAATAAATAGTTGCTTTTTTAATTAATAAAGTTTTTTGTTAGAGAATTTCATCAATATATTTAACAATTTGGGCAAATACTACTTCTTTTGATTTACTCGCATCAATAATTTTTATATTTTCATTAGGAAATAAGCTTGGCAAATCAAGGTAAGCTTTTCTTAATTTATTAATAAATTCAATATCTCTGAAATTATCTGTTTCGCGTCTTTTTGTAGCACTATCCAAATTTATTCTTTTATGGCCAATCTCACCAGGCAAATCTAAAATAAATATTAAATCTGGTGATAAAAAATCCTTGTGTGCATTAAAAACCTTGTTAAACTCATTACCTTGAATAGTTTGATAAACAATACTTGAATATTTGTACCTATCACCAATAATGAAAAAATTCTTCTCAAGGAGCGGTTTTATTATCTTTTCAACATGCCATTTTCTATCATTAATAAATTCTAAAAAAATTTCTTCTTTTAAATCATCTGCAGATTTTTGTAATTTAAATAATTCTCTTATTCTTTTTCCATGTGGTCCACGAGTTGGCTCGTCAGTTAATAAAATATTATCATATTCTTTACTTTTATCATATAAATATTCAAAAGTTTTTTTTATCATAGTTCCCTTACCACTGCCTGGAAGGCCATCAAAAACAATAAATTTTCCACTCATTAAAAAATAAATTCACAATCAAATTAATAAAAAGAATTAATTATTTATACATAACAATAGTTTTATTTAAAAACCAAACTTAAAACAAATTTTACTATAAATAAAATCACAAAAATAAATGCACTTGTGATGTAATGGTAGCATAAAAGCCTTCCATAAACTTTTGAAAAAAGTTTAATCAAA
>CAZOVD010000019.1:0-17786 GCA_964583285.1 uncultured archaeon | reverse complement strand
TTTAAGTAATTATTTGTAATTTCATGAGAATCTATTAAATCTTTTATTGATTGATCAAGTTGACGAAAATTTTTTACTCTTAAAAATAAAACTTTTCCATTAATTCTTATTCTAAATCTCTCTCCACCTTTTTTACCTTGATATTTACCAGTGCTTTTTTTTGAAATTGTTATTTTTCTTTTTTTGTCAATAACTGGAAATTTTTTTGGAGTTTTTGAAAAAATATTTTTTATTATAAAATTAAATGAAAGTTTATTTTCTTTAAAAAAATTCATAAAATTTGGACTAAGTCCAATTATTGATTTTCTTTTATTAAACCTTAATAGATTTGAAAATTCTCTTACTCTGCTTAAAAATCTATTCCTAATCATTTAAATAAAAATATTTGAACATGTTAATAAATCAATAATATAATAATAAAATAAATTTTATACATAACAGTTTCTTAAAATTAGGAAAAACATTTTTATATAACAAAGTACTACTATAACTACGGGATGCGTTGACCGGACAAAATTTTAATGAATACGGCTATGCTCGTAGTACAAATAGTGCAAAAAAAATCCATAAATTAACTAATTTTAAAGAAGAAGGAAAAATAATAGAAAACTCTAATTTAGGAGAGAGTCCTTTTGCAAAATATGATGTTGTAATTATAGGTGCTGGGCCTGCTGGAATGTTTGCAGCACTTGAACTTAGTAAAACTAATGCTAGTGTTTTATTAATAGATAAAGGAAATTTAATTGAAAATAGAAAAAGACATGAAGTAATGAATGGTTTTGGCGGAGCTGGAACTTTTAGTGATGGAAAACTTCACTTCACACCCGTTCTTTCTCATGAAAAAATGTTTCACTTATACCATGAAAAAGATTATCAAATTTTTATGGGCGAAGTTGAAAAAATTTTAATTGATTTTGGAATGCCAACTGATAATTATTACCCAAAAGATATGAAAAAAGCAATGCATTTAGTTGAAGAAGCTCAAAGAAATAATGTAAAATTATTTGTTAGAAAAGCTGTTCATATTGGAAGTGATAAATTACCAATAATAATGAAAAAATTTCAGGATCATTTAAGTAATAATGGAATTACTTTAATGGATAATACTGAAGTTGCCGATATAATAATTGAAAATCAAAAAACTAGCGGAGTAATACTATCAAGTGGAAAAATAATTTCAAGTGAATTTGTTATTGCTACGCCTGGAAGATATAATGCAAAATGGCTCCAAGATATGGCAGTTAAATATAATTTAGATGAAGTATATGATAAGATTGAGGTTGGAGTTCGCGTAGAATTTCCTTATGCAATTCTTGAAAAACATGCAAATGAAATGTATGAAACAGTGTTTAGTGTAAGAACAAAAACATATGATGATATTGTTAGAACTTTTTGCCCTTGTCCTCGCGGACACGTTGCAATTGAAGAGTATGATGGTTTTGTATGCGTAAATGGACATTCTAATTCTACTCATGATTCTGAAAATAGTAATTTTGCTTTTGTTACAGAAGTTTCTTTAACTGAACCCCTTGAAAGTACAAGAGCATATGCAAATTTTATAGCACAAGGAGTAACACTTCTTGGAGCAGGAAAACCAATTATACAAAGATTAAAAGATTTAAAAAAAGGAAGAAGAAGTACTCCTGAAAGAATTTCAAAAGCAAATATTAGACCAACCTTAATGGATGCTGTGCCAGGAGATATTGGAATGAGTATGCCATATAGAGTAATAAAAAATATTTTAGAAGGAATAGAACAACTTGATAAAATTTTACCAGGCCTTGATGGAGATTCAACTTTTCTTTATGGACCTGAAGTAAAATTTCGCTCAAACAAAATAATTACTTCAAAGGGACTTGAAACTTCCTTAAAAGGATTTTTTGTTGCTGGAGATGGGGCAGGCATATCTGGAAATATTGTTGGAGCAGCAATAACTGGAATGATTGCTGGACGAGAAGTTGCTAGTCAATACCAAGTTGAGAAGGAAAGGGTTAAAGAGAAATAAAATAAAAGAGGTGTTGGGAGCAGTCTCATGTATTATCCTAAAACTCTTTTTGATACACCAACAATTCCTAAGAACCCAAGGATTATTCCAATAAATATCCCAGCAGCAATTGCTAATCCACCAAATACTTGCGATACATTAGTTAGAGTTAGAATTATTCCTGCAATAATTAAGACTACTACTATTCCAGAGCCACCCATCCCTAATCCAAATATTTTTTGTGCCATTTTATCACCTCACTTTATGTTTTACTTTAAAAGTAAAGTAATAATAAAAGTTTATAAAGTAGTTAGTACAATCTATTTACAAATAAGGAGTGAATTTTGTGTCTAATTTGTTAGAATTAATAGAAGATGCTAGCGCATTAAATTCAAAAGTTTTTTCACTTATAAGATTAGAATTATTAGCAAACATAGCTTTTTTTGGAGAAGATGGAGTCTCTAATAGAGAATTAGCATCAACATTAATAAATGTTAGTGATGGAACTCTACATGCAAATTTAAAATATTTAAATGAAATCGGATATATATCCTCAGAAAAAGTAGAAATTGAGGATAAAGATTTGTATGTTTATAAAATTACAGATATTGGTTTAGAAGAATTTCAAAAAATAAAAAAATGGTTAATTAAATTTGTGGAGTGTGAAAATAATGGAAATAAATAAAGTAATTTCTTGTTTTAAGGAAATTGGTTTTAAGGCAAAAGTAGATAGTTTTAATGATAGAATTTTGATTCAAAAAATTCCATTTTTGTTAAAATTAAAAGGTATGAATATTAATTTTGATTATCGGTTACACATTAGAGGACCTTATTCTAGAACTTTGACATCTGCAATTTATGATAACAAAGAAAAAGTTGAAAATTTAGAGACAAATTATACTCCAACTTCTGAGGAAAAAGAAAAATTGAATGAATTTATTAATATTTTTGGAAATGATTTTAATTCAAATATTTTTGAAGTTGCATCAACTTATGCTTATTTTGCTTTTAAATTAGGAGAAAATTCTATTGAGGCAACTAAACATGTTAAAAAAATGAAAGATTTTTGTACTGAAAAACAAATTTCTATTGGAATATCAAAAGCAAAACAATTTTTATATGTGTCAAGTAAAGAAGAAACTGATGACATGAAAAAAGAATTTTCAGAGTGGGAAAATGCTGCGATTAATTAGGAGAGATTACATTGAGAAAAGGAGAAATTTGGCTTGTTCAATTAAAAAACCGCGATGGTCATGAACAGCAAGGCAATCGCCCAGGACTTATTGTCGCTAAAAGTAATGGGCTTGCAACAGTCATACCATTAACAAAAAACTTAGATAGATCAAACCTACCATTTACAAAAATAATTGATTGTTCTCCCGAAAATGGATTGACTGAAGATAGTGTTGCATTAATATTTCAAGTAATTACGCTAGATGAGTCTAAATTTGTTCAAAGAAAAGGTAATATAAAAAAAGAATTATATAACATCATTCATGAAATACTAATAAGTATGACAAAAATTAACTATGCGTAAAAAATATTAAATTAAAAATATTTTCTAAAGTATTAGTCGCTTGCATGTTCACAAAAATACTTCCAAACTCAAAAAGTTATTTACTATATGCAAAATCCAAGGAACTAATATAGAATCTGTCTTATAGTAAAAGTACCCATAAATAAGTCCAGTTAGAAAAACGTGAACATAAAGAATAAGATTTGATTTAATATGAGTTGTTGAAAAAATAATCGCAATTAATATTATTACAAAATAAGTATATTTTTTATTTAGTGAAAATTTTCTTATTTTTGGAATAATTTTTAATAAAATTGACTTTTGTAATAAATGCCGAAATACATATTCTTCAATTAATGGTTGAAAAACAATAAACCATAAAGCAAAATAAATAGTTGTGTTTAAAGTAGTTCTTTCTATAAAAAAGAAATAAATTGTATTAATTATTAAAATAAGTAATATTGGCAAAAATAATTGTTTTAAATTAAATTTGGTTTTAGGTAGCCATATTTCTAAAATCTCATTTTCAGTATACATATATACTATTTAGTCGCGCATTATTTATAAATGTATACTAAAAAGTAGACAAATCTCACTTATGCAGAAGCTTTTTATATTGTTTCACACCTGATTTTATTAAATGAAAGCAATGATTTCTACTATTTATAGTGTTGATTCAATAATTTTAGCAGTAACAAAAGAAGCAATTGATACTCTTTATTTAATAGTAGATGAAGAACCAAATAAAGAACAAAGTGTTGCTATTAATAAAATAAAAGAAATGTATTCTAAATTAATCACTATAAAAGAAATAAAAGTTCCTGTTTATGATGTTTTTAAAGTTGTAAAAAAATGCATTAATGTAATTGAAAGCATACCAGTAAAACCAGTAGTAAATATTACTCCTTCAAGAAAAACCCAAGCAATAGGACTAATGTATGCTTGTTTTAAAAGAAGTGCACAAATAGAAAAAATAATTTATATGAGCGAAGAACCAAAAGAACTAATTACCTTGCCTTTACTAAACTTTGAACTAAGCGAAAACCAAATACAAGTTCTAAAAAACATAGAAGAAGGCATGACAATACAAAAAATAACAGACAAAACAGACATCTCCCGCGCAATGGTTTACAGAATTATAAATTCCTTAAAGGCCAAAGGACTAATAGAAGATGGTGAAAAAGGTCTTCGTATAACTGAAAGTGGAAAGATAGGGTTGTTGTGATTAGATATGGGAATTATTAGTGGTTTAAAAAAAATAGGTAATTTTGCAGCGACAAAAACTAAAAATACTGCTGAAAAAATTAGAATTAATAATCAAATTCATGATTTAAAATTAGGTATATTAAGATCTTTTGATTATGGGCGTATTCAAAGATTTGCAAGGACAAAAAATATTGGAGATATTTTTCGTGAAAAAAAGTTTTCACATTATAAAAACGATTATTTTTATGATCCATTAACTGGTTATAAAACTAAAAGACAAATTCCTATTTATAAAGAACATTCAAGAAGAAGAACTTTTGATGAATATGTTTCTATTTTAGATAGTAAAACAAATATTGAAGAAGTTTTAGAATTTGCTGAACTTGTTAATCTTCCAGGGATTTATAATTTGAGATCAAAGTATAATGAGTTAATTTCAAAAAAAGAAAATATTGGCAAAACTGAATTTGTTGAGGAGATTAAAGAAAAAAATAAAAACTTTTTTGAAATTGTTAATGAAATTAAATCATTTAAACCATTAATGAAATACCAATATGAATTACCTTACCAAGCTGAATTGGGTGGTTTTTTGAAAAGAACATATCCTCAAACTATAGTTGAACAACAAAAAGGTAGTTCAAGACCAGATATTGTAATTAATGATATTGCAATAGAAGTTAAAGGCCCAACAAGTTCAAGAGATCTTGAAACGATTGCATCAAAATTAGTAAGATATAGACAGCATTTTAGTGGTGGAACAATTGTAGTAATGTTTGATGTTCAATGTATGGAAAGATATTATAATGAGACAATAAATGGGCTTAAAGAACAACATCCAGAAGTAGAATTTATCAGGAAATAAAAATATTATTCAATCCTACTTTTAAAAAAGTTTTCAGTTTCTTTATCCATAAAATAAACATAGCATCCCTTCATTCCGCGAGTTAAAAGAACTCTATATGTGTTTTTTAATAATTCAACAAATTGTTCTTTTGATCTTTTTACAACATTATCTGCTGATTCTTCTTTTATGCCAATCCATTCTTGTTTTTTAAAATCATAAATTAAATCTTTTCCAATAATTACTCCAACATAATCAAATTCAAAACCTTGTGCAGTATATATACAACCAATTTGATTAATTCCATTTGGATCATATGCCCAAAGCGCTGCTTTAGGAATTCCAGGAGCTAATTTTTTTGCATCATGTCTTGCATCCCAAGGCCTTTTATAATCACCAATAATTACATCATCTGGTAAGTTACCATCATTATCTGGATAAGACCATTTCCAACAAAATCCTGCAGTAACTCTTCCTGTATTTCCTTGTTCAACTTTTTCTTTTATTGCATTTTCAAGCTCAATAGGTGAATTAAAAATCTTAAAGTCAAACTCTTCTTTTTTATCCCATAAAACATTTGCTGTTTTTTTGATTCCAAGCGTGTTATTTATCCAATTAACAAATGCATCTGATCCATTGCATCTAAATTGAGCTTCAAGCTCATATTCTGAGATAACACAATTTTTTTCTTTAGCTTTTTCTTTAATATAATTAACTGAACCAATCTCATCTGGTCTTACAATTTGGTTGTCATCAATAAAAAAAACACTAACTTTTGAAGAATTAAGAATTTCATCAATTTGTGCAAGACCACTTCTTTTTTCGCGTGGAGTAAATCTACTATTACTAGTTTTTCTTATTCTATGTGACTCATCACAAATTAAAACATCAATTTCATTTGGTTGTGCATCAGTATAACTATTAAAATATTTGAATTGAGATTGCCCTCTAAAACCAATTATCTTTCTTAATGTTTCAGTAAATGACTTTGAACCAGTTGCATAATGTGTGTTATATTCTTTTAATAATAAATCTGCCATTAAGTTTATTGCAATAACTGATTTCCCTGTTCCAGGTCCGCCTTTAACAATAATTACGTTTTTTTGTTTATCATGAAAACCTTTTTTTACTGATGAAAAAACTTTATCATAAACAATTAATTGTTCGTCCAAAAGAGTATATTCAGATTTTCCCTTTATAATATTTCCAACATGATCCATTAATTTTTTACTTGGTTTATATTTACTCTCTTCGATTTTTTGTAAAACTTCTGCTCCTTTTCCAAAGTTTAATTTTTTCACTAAATAATTTGTTAACTCTGAAACATTATCTGCAGTAAATATTGGATATTTATCTAATACTTCGCCAAATTTTTCTGAAAAAATAACATCATTTGAATAATAATTGTAATTGTGTAAATAAGCACAAGAATTTAGTTTTATTGGATTTTCACCCTCATTAAAAGCAGTGTGTGTATCTTCTAAATACATATTATATTGTCTTACTTGTACTGATGGGTGTAATACTTCTCTTTTTGCTCCACCAACCCAAGTTAATACCTCGTTTTCACCATTTGCCTCTTCGCATTTATCCCATTGTTTTAATTCTATGATTATTGCATTTTCTTTTTTGTGTTCATCTTTTCCACAAATTAAAAAATCAAGTCTTTTTGAATTTAGTGGTAATTGATATTCTAAAATTATCCCGTGATCAAATAATTTTCCATTTTGTAGAACTAGTGTCATTGCTCTTAATGAATTTTTCCAAGACCTTACTTCATTATCTGAAGGATTATATCTAAAATAATCAAAAAAAGAGTTTTTTAGTTTTTCAGCAATTTGATTTTGAATATTGTCTTGTATAAATTGTTCAGAAGTTCCAGAATATAATCTCATCTGTTTACAGCTCCGTATATTTTTTATTTGAACCTTTTGACTTTTCTATTGGGTAGTTTTTTTCATTTTTCTTAAGTTTATCAATTAATGCTTCTGAAATATCCACACCATATTTTTGAGAAAGTCTTAAAGAGAAATATATTACATCTGCAATTTCTTCACTTATTTTTTCTTTTTTTTCTGGATTATTGAAAAATTCTTCAATTTCTTCTTCTGACTTAAATCTAAAGTGTTCCAAAACTTCTGATGCTTCTGTAGAAATACCTATTGCAAGTTCTTTTGCATTATGAAATTGATCCCAATTTCGTTCATCACAAAACTTCTTTATTAAATCCTTAAGTTCTTGAATTGTAGTTGTTTTATCCATAATAAATATGGATTTATAACTTGTTTAAAATGTTTCTACTACAAATGTCGAATTGTAAAGATTCTTTATAAATAAATAAAATTCAATAAATTTATGAATAAACTAAAAATAATTAAGATAGGTTCTAGAAAATACTTCTTAGATTTAAAACTCAAACAAATAAGAAATGTAAATGATCCATTTGATTATTTTAATTTAAATGAATTAGAAATCCAACTCTTAAAATAATTGCAAGTAACTCAGAGGAAGAAAGTGCTTTTGCACCTAAAGAAAGCATTCTCTCACGAGGTCTTTCATTTTCTAAAATATCCTTTATTTTCATTTTTTCACCAAATATTGTTTAATTGTGTTGAGTGTTATTGTTTTGTTACAAATTTGGTTTAAATGATATGATTTTCTTTTTGGAAAATTTATATCCCATACTTGTTTTCCAAATTTTTGGGCTTCTTGTATTGCTGGGACAAAATCTGAGTCATTAGATACTAAAATTGCAATATCATAGTTGTTATGAAATGCATTTGAAATAAGATCTGTTGCAATTTTAACATCCACTCCTTTTTCTACAAAAGTGTTTCCATGTTTTTCAAGTCTTCCTAAAAAAAGAGTGAGATTTTTAATTTCTTTAATTTTTGATAAAAATTTTTGTTGAGAACTATATGCATTTGGATTATTACTTCTTAAAACTGGAGATGTGTAATATTTTATTTCAATTAATTCGCCAGTTTGTGTAATATCTTTACAAAATTTTTCTATATCAACACTTGCTGTTTTAAAACTATTAATTAGTGAATGGTAAAAATTGCTTCCATCAATGAAAATAAAAAATCTATAAGAAGAACCTACCGTTGCAGTTGCAATGGTAGGGTTGTAATTAAATAGAATGGTGTTTATTGTTTTTAAAAAACTATCTTTTAATGAAAAATCCATAAAAGAAAAACAATTTTTATAGTTTTTAAACAAATTCAAAAATTCGACGATTAACAAAGGAACGGAGCTTGCGTTAAGTTTTTATATTTGTAATAAGACAAGTCTATTAGTAGGTAAAGCCCACTAGTCAGTGTACTTTGAAGTGCACGCGTCCTGTGATGACATAAAACTCATTGGTTGCAAAATCGAGTGCTAGTGGGTTCTGCTATTTCCAAATTTGATGAATTTCTAATTTTGAAGATAATTTATTTACAAGTTCATCATTCGCATATTCAAATTTTTGAAAAATAGCCCAAGAAATAAAATCAACAATTTGTAAACAATTAAAATTATGTGAATAACTATGTTTTATAATTGATTTTGCGTTAATTCCACTTTGTCTTAAATTATTGTTAAAATATTGGTCAAAATCTTTTCTTAAATCACTTTTTCTTTTTGACTTATCAATATAAATTTCTAAGTTCTTTTCATTTTTAATTAATTCTAAATTCAAAGCTAATTTTCCAGATACAAAATTGTAAAGCTTATGATTATTATTTGTTAAATATGAACTAAAATTTTTTTCTTTTAGTATTACAACTGAAACACAATAAAAGTCTAATTTGCTTAATTTATTTAATAGATAATTGATTAATTCAATTGATGAATCCGATGCTTTAAGTTCTATTGCTTTTTTTAATTGTTTTTTAAATTTATTACGCCTAATATTTTTAATCAATCTATCAAATGGTTTTTCATCATTTATAATTAAAGCAGTAATTAGAAAATATTTTGACCCTTTTTTCCCAAGATCTCCACTTTCATCAATAAATATTTTTTTCATTAGAAATTTGGATTTAAACTAAATTTAAACGTTTAGTGACCTTTATGCCATTGTCGAATTACTATCAACCGGCATAATGCCTTCTAAACATTTATAATTTAATATAAACTTTATTTTTACATATGGTTACTTGGTCACATTCAAGAATTTCTACTTTTGAAACTTGTCCTTATAAGTATAAATTACAATATTTAGATAAAATAAAGGTAGAGCAAGAAACTACAATTGAAGCATTTATGGGTGATATAGTTCACCAATCTTTAGAAAAACTTTACAAAGATTTAACTTTTAAAAAAGAAATGAGTAAAAAAGAATTAATTGATTTTTATAAAAATATTTGGAAAAAAAATTACAAAGACACTATTTTAATAGCAAAAAAAGAATATAATGAAAAAAACTATTTTGAAATGGGTAAAGATTACTTAGAAAGATACTACCAAACACATAAACCATTTAATGAACTAACTACATTAGGTCTTGAAACTCAAAGTAAATTTCCACTTGATAAAGATCATTCTTATCACATTAGAATGGACCGTTTAGCAGTAAAAGATAATGATTATTATATTTGTGATTATAAAACAAACACAAATATGAAAACTCAAGATGAAGCAGATGAAGACAGACAACTAGCAATGTATTCTTTATGGGTTCATGATAAATTCAAAGATGCAAAAAAAGTAATTCTAAGATGGCACATGCTAAAATTTGATAGAATTGTTGAATCTCACAGAACAAAGGAAGAACTTGAAAAACTAAGAAAAGAAACTCTAAATAAAATAAAAGAAATTGAAAAAGCTAAAGAATTTCCTACTTGTGTGAGTGCACTTTGTAATTATTGTGGATACAAATCAATGTGTCCAGAGTTTAAACACGAATTTGAAACCAAAGAATTAAGTAAAAAAGAATTTAAAGAAGAAGATGGAGTCAAACTAGTTGATGAATTAATGGAACTTGAAGAAAAAAAGAAAGAAATTACAAAAAAACTTGAAGAAGTAAAAAGTGAATTAATTTCTTACGCAGTTAAAAAAGAAGTAGCAGCAGTTTATGGTACAGAAAAAAAGGCAAGTGTAAAAGAAATAGAAAAAATTGTTTATAAAAATAAAGAAAAGGTAGAAGAAAAATTAAAAAAAATGGGAATTTATGATGATTTTGCAAATATTAATTACTTAAAACTAAACTCTTTTATTAAAAGTGGAGAAATTAATTTAGGAAACCTAATAGAAAAGGAAAAAGACTGGCAAGTAAGACTTAGTAAGAAATAATTCAGATTATATTGTAATACTAATTGATTCGTCAATTAACTTAATTGAAAGTAGCTTTTTATACTATTAAAATGAGTTTTTTTAAGAAAAGAAAATATTATATACCTAAGTATACCATAGTATATTGGTGATGTTATGAGTACAACTATAAAAGTTTATGAGCAAACAAAAACTAAATTAGATGAATTTCGCGAGTATAAAAATGAATCATATGATGATGTGATAAATAAGTTAGTGTTTATTGCAAAAACTACAAGAAAAAATCCAAAGCTAAGTCAAGAAACTGTTAAATCAATAGAAGAAGCAAGAAAAAGAATTTCTAAAGGTGAATTTTTCACTGAAAAAGAAGCTAAAAAAGCATTAGGTTTATGAATTATGAAATAATTTTTGATAAAATAGTAATTAAAAAGATGAACAAATTATCAAAAACTGAAAAAGAAAGAATTCTTGAAAAACTAGTTAGCTCAAAAGAAAACCCGTTCATATTTTTTGAAAAACTAACAAATAGAACCGATTTTAAATTAAGAATAGGAAAATATAGAATTATTGCAGATATTGATAAAACAAATAACTTAATTCAAATAACTCATTTTGGTTTAAGGAAAAATATATATAACAAAATATAAATTATAAAAATCTAATAAGAAAACAAAATTAATTTTATTTAATTAATTTTAAATACTAAAAAAACACTAATTTTATATGCCTATTAGAATTAATGCAGGAATTAACAAAAAAGGAAGAAAAAAAGAATATATTATCCCAAGTGAAATTCACGGACCAAGAGGAGAAGTTTACAAGGAATGGGAAATAAAAAATTCTTATAGAGATTCTCGCCCAGTAAAACTTTTTGATCATAATGGAAATCATATTGGAAAAGAAAATTCTGGACTTATCTATGATTCAAGAGGAAAATTAGTAAATGGAATAGTCATAGAAGGTTTTACAAAAAGTGATATATTAAAAGATATTGCAAAACATAGAAGAACTCAAAGAAAATTAAAATGGGTTGATAGAAGAACTAGAAGAGCTGGTGAAATTTTAACAGAAATTAGTAAATTAAAAAAAGGAATGGAAGAAGAAGCAATAATGCTTTTAGTAAAAGATCCTTTTTATAAAGTTGGTTTCTTTAGAAGAGAAATAACAATACCAAAAAATGCAACTGTGCTACAAATTTATGAAGCTGCTCAAGACTATTTTTTTAAAAAATTTAAAGAAATGAATAATCAAAGAAAACAAGAACATGCTGATGGAGCAAGAAGCATATTAAAATTTGCAAAGGACCTATTTAGATAATTAGTAATTAATTTTAAATAAAACCAATACCAATAAAAAAGCTTTAGCTCTATTTATATTGGTTTAAAATGTTTAATATAACACTTCTTGGCTATGGGAAAATGGGAAAAACCATAGAAACTATGGCAAAAAAAAGAGGCCACACAATAGTTTCAATTATAGACCATCATGTAGAAGAAGGAAAAAAAGAAGAAACCAATTACTATAAAGAGTTAAGTGAAAAATCACTTAATGGTACTGATGTTGTTATTGATTTTACAAAACCTAGCGAAGCACTAAAAAACATTGAATTTGTTTCAAAACAAAAAAAGAATATTGTTGTTGGTACAACTGGTTGGTATGATCATTTAAATCAAGTTGAAAATACTATTAAAGAAAATAACAATGGACTTATTTGGTCAGGAAACTTTTCAATAGGAGTTAATGCTTTTTTTAGAATAATAAAAGAAAGTTCTAAAATATTTAACAAAATTCCTAACTATGATATTTTGGGCTTAGAATTACACCATAATAAAAAAGCAGACTCTCCAAGTGGAACTGCAAAAATGATTTCTAAAATAATTGTTGACAATATTAATATGAAAAAAAATGTGGTTTATGAAGAACTAAATAGAAAAATTAATGAAGATGAATTTCATTTTGCAAGCGTTCGAGGTGGGAGTATTCCTGGAACTCATCAAATAATCTTTGATTCAAGCGAAGATACTATTAAACTAGAACACACTGCAAGAGGAAGAGAAGGTTTTGCATTTGGATCAGTTTTAGCAGCAGAATTTATCTTTGAAAAAAAGGGTTTTTATGGTATTGATGATTTAATGAAAGATATTATAGATAAATAAAAAAACATCATATTTAGGAGATGGTTAAAAATGGTTGATTGGCTTAAAGGAGTTTTTACAGCAATAGTTACTCCGTTCAAAGATGATGGAAGTGTTGATTATGACACTTTAAAAAAATTAATTGATTTTAATATTAATAATGGCGTAGCTGGAATTGTTCCTTGTGGAACCACTGGAGAATCTCCCACGCTAAATCATGAAGAACACCATAAAGTTATTGAAGAAACAATAAAACATGTGGCTGGCAGAGTAAAAGTAATTGCAGGAACTGGAAGTAATTCTACTAGTGAAGCAATTAATTTAAGTAAAGAAGCTCAAAAAGCAGGTGCTGATGCGCTCTTAATTGTAAACCCATATTATAACAAACCAACTCAAGAAGGACTTTATAGACATTTTAAAGCAATAAATGATGCAGTTAAAATTCCAATTGTTTTATATAATATTAAAGGAAGAACTGGAGTTAATGTTGAAACACTTACATTACTTAGACTAATAAAAGATTGTAAAAATATTGTTGCAGTAAAAGAAGCTAGTGGAGACATCACGCAGATAAAAGAAGTAATAGAAAAAACTCCTGTTGATTTTAGTTTATTTTCAGGCGATGATAATATTGCTCTTGAAGTTGTTAAAATGGGAGGACAAGGAGTAATAAGTGTTGCAAGTAACTTTGTTCCAAAAAAAATGAGCGAAATGATAAATTTGGCATTAAATAATAATATTGATAGTGCTGAAGAGATAAATCATGAACTAAGAGAATTATTTGAAAAGGAATTTATTGAAACAAATCCAATTCCAATAAAATATATGCTAGCAAAAAAAGGAATGTGTAGTGAAATTTATCGCTTGCCAATGTGTGAAATGAGTAATGAACATAAAAAAGAAGTTGATGACTTTTTAAGAAGAAAAAAATTAATTTAAATTTTATAGAGGTGCAAAAAAATGGTTAAAATAAATGAGAATTATGATAAATTAAGTGCAGGATATTTGTTTCCCGAAATTGCAAGAAGAACAAAAGAATTTTTAACAAAAAATCCTAATGCAAAAATTATGAGACTTGGTATTGGAAATACTACTGAAGCGCTTGTACCAAGTGTAATAAAAGGATTACATGATGGTGTTGAAAAATTAGCAAATGTTGAAACTTATACTGGTTATGGAAGCGAAACTGGAGAAAATTTTCTGCAAGAAGCAATTAATAATCAATACAAAAAGTTAGGTGTTGAATTAAATTTAGATGAAATTTTTGTTAGTGATGGAGCAAAATGCGATAGTGGAAATATTCAAAGTATATTTTCAAGCGATGCAAAAGTTGCAGTACAAGACCCCGCATACCCAGTATACGTTGATACTAATGTTATTGCAGGAAGAACTGGCACAGCAGAAAAGGGTTTATATGAAAAAATAGTTTATATGAAATGTAGTGTTGAAAATAATTTTTTTCCAAGTGTTCCTAGTGAAAAAGTTGACTTGATTTATTTATGCTCTCCAAATAACCCTACAGGAGCAGTTGCTACAAAAGAACAATTAAAAGAATTTGTTGATTATGCAGTTAACAATAAATCAGTAATAATATTTGATGCAGCGTACTCTGCATTTATTAAAGATAAAAATTTACCAAAAAGTATTTATGAAATAGAAAATGCAAAAAAATGTGCTATTGAAATAAATTCTTTTTCAAAAAGCGCAGGTTTTACAGGAGTTCGTTTAGGTTGGACAGTAGTTCCAAAAGAACTTATTGTTGAAGGTGAAGAAGCAGGAAAAGTAAATAAACTTTGGACAAGAAGACAAACAACTTTTTTTAACGGAGCAAGTAATATTGTTCAAGCAGGAGGTCTTGCTGCACTTAGTGAAAAAGGACTAGCTGAAAATCAAAAAATAATTGATTATTATATGGAAAATGCCAAAATTATAAAAGAAGGGCTTGAAAGTATTGGAATTAAATGTTTTGGTGGAACTAATGCACCATATGTATGGATGAAAGTTCCAAGTAATATGACATCATGGGAGTTTTTTGATAAATTATTAAATGAAACTCATGTTGTTGGAACACCCGGAAGTGGTTTTGGCCCTAGCGGAGAGGGATATTTTAGATTAAGTGCTTTTGGCCATAGAGAAAATATCATTGCGGCGGTAGAAAGTATAAAAAATAATTTGAAATTATAATTAATTAAAAATATTTAATTTATAAAAAATTATATTAAATAAATTTAATTATATAAATTATATAGGGGCTGAAAAAAATGAAAGAGTTTGAAAATTTTCCATTAACAAAAGAAGAAATTAAAGAGATTGCAAAAAAATATCCAACTCCTTTTCATATTTATTTTGAAGAGCCAATGCGAAAAAATGCTAAGAGATTAACTAATGCTTTTTCATGGAATAAAGGGTTTAAAGAATATTTTGCAGTAAAAGCTTGTCCAAACCCACATATTTTAAAAATTTTAAAAGAAGAAGGTTTTGGAACTGATTGTTCTTCTCTGCCAGAACTTATAATGAGTGAAAAAGTTGGAATTACTGGAGAAGAAATAATGTTTACCTCAAATAATACTCCAAGTGAAGAATTTGTAAAAGCACATGAACTTGGCGCGGTAATTAATCTTGATGATATAACTCACATTGATTTTTTAGAAAAATCTCTTTATGGGAAAATGCCAGAACTAATTTGTTTTAGATATAATCCTGGGCCTTTAAGAAAAACTGATGGTAAAAATGTTATTGGAAACCCAGAAGATGCAAAATATGGTTTAACAAAAGAACAATTATTAGAAGGATACAAAATTTGCAAAGAAAAGGGAGTAAGAAGATTTGGTCTTCACACAATGGTTGTTAGTAATGAATTACAAGTAGAAAATTTAGTTGAAACTAGCAAAATGCTTTTTGAACTTGCAGTTGAAATAAAAGAAAAACTTGGAATTAATTTAGAATTTGTTAATGTTGGTGGAGGAATTGGCGTTGCATACAAACCAGAACAAGAAGCAGTTAACTTAGAATTACTTTCAGAAAAAATTAAAGAACAATATGATAATATTTTAGTTAAAAATAATTTAGGAGAAATAAAATTATACATGGAGAATGGTCGTTTTATTACTGCACCCTATGGATTTTTAGTTACAAAAGCACGACATAAAAAAGAAATTTACAAAAATTATATTGGGGTTGATGCTTGTATGGCAAATTTAATGAGACCTGGTATGTATGGATCATATCACCACATTAAAGTTCTTGGAAAAGAAAATGAGCAAAATAATCAAAAGTATGACATTGTTGGCTCTTTGTGTGAAAATAATGATAAATTTGCTATTGATAGGGTGCTACCTAAAATTGAAAATGGAGATTATTTAATAATTCATGATGCTGGAGCACATGGATATGCTATGGGATTTAACTATAATGGAAAATTAAGAAGTAGCGAACTTTTATACAAAAGTGACAAAACAATTAAACAAATAAGAAGAGCAGAAACTATTGATGATTACTTTGCAACACTTGATTTTAATGATTGATTAGTTAGTTGTTTAATTATTATCACAAGTATAAAAAGTAAAATAAATGCAACACTTATTTTTTGCATAACTGGACTACGTATTAATATAATAAATAAAATTGATGAAATTGCACAAAAAAATGCAATTAAATTTTCCATTTGTAAAAAATTTTTATCAAGAATTTGTTTTATTAAAAATAAAATACAAATAAGCGAACAGGTAAAAAAGAAAATTCCTGCAAAAATAAAATGAGGGTCTTTTAGGGTTAGTGGAAAAAATCCAACTCCAAATAAAGCAATCATTGAAAAAATACTAGTAACAAAAATTAATTTTGATAAAATATCTTCTTTATAAAAAAAATAATAAAAAAATGGAATCATTAAAATTGAACCAATCATTAAACCAAGGTTAAAAATTGTTGCAGTTGTTGCATTTGGATGACCAAGTTCGCTTAAATATTGATTAACAATACTATAATTAGGATAAGAAAATATTGAAAATAAAATACTACTAGCAATTATTATTATTCCGATTAATCCAATAATCAGATAAATTTTATCTTTTTTTAATTCATTTATCTTAAACATATAAATAGTAGTGCAAATTAAAAATATAAATTCATCTTAAAGAAATAATATATAAACCCAAATTATTAACTTTAATTATGAATTCAAAAATAATCATTGTGCTACTTTTAGCTTCAATTGTTCTTTTTTTTGGTTGTACACAAACAGTTGAAAATGTAGAAGACACTACTGATAATACAGAAATAACTGATAATACAGAAGTTGTGAATGATACTACAAACGAAACTATTGATGAAACAACAGAAGTTCAAGATGAAACAAATACAACTACTGGTGAGACAAAAGTATTTGTTTTAACAGGAGATAAATTCAGATTCTTTTTAGATGGTGAAGAAACACCAACTTTAAGAGTTAATGAAGGAGATACTGTTAGAATAGAACTTAGTGCTATTGATATGCCTCATGACTGGGTTGTTGATGAACTAGCTGTGCGAACAGAAATATTTGCGCCAGGAAGTTCTGGTTTTGTTGAATTTGTTGCTAACCAAAAGGGAACTTTTGAATACTATTGTAGTGTTGGAAGCCACAAGGCAATGGGAATGACTGGAACTCTAATTATAGAGTAAAAGCATTTAAAACAAATTAATAGTGAAGCAAATGCTTCACTTTTTTCTTTTTTTAATTTATAAAAAATGTCAAGTTTATATTAATATTAATAATTTTATTACCAACTTTCAATTTTCCATTCAATTGATTTATTTGAATCAATTACAATATCTGAGATTCCAACACTTGCATAATCTCCATCAACATAA
>CAZOVD010000018.1:0-19643 GCA_964583285.1 uncultured archaeon | reverse complement strand
GCGCCCAATATTCTTGTTGTCCTGCTGATACTCCTTCAATTGAAATAATCATTACTCCCCAAGAATATTGAGTATATTCTAAAGTTGTTAAGTCTTGCATTGCGTTAAGTGCGGGTGTTTGACTAGCAAAAGAACCTGCCTCATCTAAAATAATATTTCCATTCCCATCAAATGCAGTTAGATAAAGATCATAATAAGTAATATTTTCTTCAGAATTATTATCAATAAAATAATTATTAGTAATATATGTTACTTCCCCAGCACTAGCACTTTTAGATTCTCCATCAATTTGAACAATTATATTTGGAGAATAATTTCTATCATTTTGTGCGAACATATTTGAGTCAAAAATAATAGGCGGCATAATAACATTAACATCAATAAAATTATTAATTACTGGAGCTGGATAAGAATCATTTGCAATATTAGCAGTGCCCTGCCCAGCAAAAAATACCGTCACAATTAATATTAGTATTAAAATAATTTGAATCAAATGTAATTTTACTTCCATATTAAACTAAGAAAAAAACAAACCCTTTAAATACAATTGTAACTGGATAATATTTATTACCTAAATGGGTAATACTTAAATATGAAAAAAGTGAAACGATGGATATTTTTAGAACACTTGGAAACAAGAATAGAAGAAATATAATTAAACTTTTAATATATCAAGAAATGCACATTTCTGCAATTGCAAGAGAGATAAATATTTCAACACCAGTTGCTTTAAGACATATTAATCTACTTGAAAAAAATGGTTTTATTGAAAAAAAGAAAATTGGAAACAGCCACATATTTTCAATAAATAAAGAATCGCTTGAAAAACTTGAAAAAATAATGGATTTACTTGATGATACACATAATATTATTGCAAAAAAAGGAGAAAATTTAAGTAGTGTGTTAAAAAAAGTTCCTGGAATAAAAATAGAAAAAACAAGTCAAGGAGAATATATTAGTAGTGTTGATAAAAATGATGGATATTATATTTATGAATTAAATTCAAAATTAGTTAGTAAGTCTCCGGACAAAATAAAGATTGAAAATGATAGTGTTCTTGAGTTAAAAAGATTAATGCCAGTGCTTGGAAAAAAAATTAATATAAAAATAAAATAAATAGAATTAAACTAAAATTATTAACAAATCTCATTTTTTATTTTCTTCTTCCCATGCTTTTTTAACTGCATTAGAAACCATAGGAACTACTCGCGCGTCAAGTGCGTGCGGCAATATTTGATCAACGCTAGGATTTTCTATTAAACCTGCAAGTGCAACTGATGCGGCTATTTTCATATTTTCAGTTATTCTTGTTGCGCCTGCATCAAGGGCTCCTTTAAACATCCCTGGAAAAATTAAAACGTTATTTACTTGGTTTTTAAAATCACTTCTTCCTGTAGCAACTACTTTTGCCCCCGCGCTAATAGCATCACTTGGAAGTATTTCTGGGTCTGGATTTGCCATAGCAAAAATTATTGGATCTTTATTCATTTTTTTAACCATTTCTTTACTTAAAACATCTTTTGTTGATAATCCAATAAAAACTTCAGCTTTATCAAGCGCATCAATTAATGTTCCAGTTATTTTATTTTTATTTGTAATTTTTGCAAGTTCTAATTTATCCGGATTATCTTTTAAATCACTTCTTCCTTCATAAATTATTCCTTTTGAATCACAAACAATAACATCTCCAACTCCACAATAACTATTTAGTAATTTTGCAGTTGCAGTTGCTGCTGCCCCCGCACCATTTATTACTGTTTTAACACCACAAACATTTTTACCAACAACTTTCATTGAATTCATCAAACCAGCAACTATAACCACGGCAGTTGCGTGTTGATCATCATGCATTACTGGAATTCCTAAATTTTGTAATTCTTTTTCAATAAAAAAACACTCAGGCGCCTTAATATCTTCTAAATTAATTGCGCCAAAATTTACTGCTAGTGATTTTACAATAGTAACAAATTCTTCTTTATTTTTAGAATCAATACAAAGTGGAATTGCACTTATGCCAGCTAGTTCTTTAAATAAAATAGCTTTTCCTTCCATTACTGGATATGCAGCAGCAGCGCCAACATTTCCAAGACCTAAAACTGCAGTGCCATTACTTATAACTGCAACCATCTCGCTTTTTGGAGTATAAATATAAGAATTATTTTTATCAATAGCAATTTGTCTAACTGGCTGCGCTACGCCTGGAGTGTATAAGATTGAAAGATTTTCTTTAGTAATTTTTATTTTTGATTTTGTTTCAAGTTTTCCTTTATTTTCTTTATGTATTTTTAGTGATTCTTCGCCAAAGTTCATTTAGAAATTTAGGAGTATAATATTTATAATTGTATTTTTCTTTAAAAAATAAAAAACTTGGAAATTACTTTCCAAGTTCAAATACTTTTAATTCTTCTATTGTAGTTAAATCATTTGCTTTTATTCTAGAATTTGAAAGGGTGTATAATATATTATCAATAAATAGTGCCCTATTTACTATTGACTCATAATCATAGTAGTACCCTCTTTTCATTTCTTCTTCACTTGTTATGTGAGTTATTCTTCCTCTTTCACTTATACCGTTTTCTTTAGAAATATCAAAAACAAATGCTCCTTGAAATACTGAATAACCATATCCTGGAAATCTAAAACTATTTCTTGGATCATTTTTTTCTTCTTCACTTATTTCATATAGTGTTATTGGAATTACTAATAGGTTTTTTTCTCTATCAAATAAAAATGCCTTATGATTATATAGTGCTTCACTGTCAGTTCCTCTATCCCCAATAACTATTTTATGTAATTCTTTTGGATTAGATACATCAGTTACATCAAATATAGCCATTTTTAATCCTAAAAACCATACAAAGTCATCTTTTTCTGCTTCCATCGTATCTTTTCCAATACCAATTATGTGATTATCATCAAGCGGATGTAGATAGTCACTATATCCAGGTATTTTTAATTCACCAAGTATACTAGGATTTTTTGGATCAGATAAATCTATTACAAAGAAAGGATCTATTTGTCTAAAAGTTACCATGTATCCTTTTTCACCAATAAATCTTGCTGAGTAAATTCTCTCACCTGGCGCAATTCCTTGAATACTTCCTTGTAATTCTAATTTATCATTTAAAATATATACATTATTTTTTGATTGATTTTCGCCAGATCCCCACATTTGACCTGTTGTTGTTGCTATTCTAAAATGATTATTATATTCATCCATAGAAAATTGATTTAATATTCTACCATCAACACTTCCTTTTGATTTAAAATTAATATTACCATTTTCAATACCAAATTTTGTTATTACTGTTGATTCTTTTCCTGGTAAAAATAATGGCGCAATCATTCCAACTACTGGCCTAGTTGCTATTTCAATAGCAGTTTCTGCTTCTTTTAAATCACTAGCTTCACTTGCTTGCCAATTAGTACTTGCAATGTATAAATTCTCTGTTGATGCATAGATATTTTGACCATTAGCTGCAATTGTTTCCTTTTTTAATTCGCTATTTTTTATATTTATTGAATAAATTGTAATAAAATTTTCTGGAGCAACATCTGGAATAAATGCTACTTCATTTGGATTTAATTCTAGTGCATCTCCACCATCTATTTTGCTTCTTGGGAGCATTGATTTATTTTTGTCATTATCTAAATCCGCACTTTCTTTTGTTGCTGGATAATAATCATAATATCCATAATATGGATACCATCTTGGATATGAGTTAATTATAAAATATGCATAATCATTAACTAGTCTTGAAGATAAATAGGAACCTTCTTGTTGTATTTCTTTTACAAGAGTTATATTTTCTAAGTTACTTATATCATATAATCTTGCAGTAAATTCAGAACTATAATATGGATAATAACAATCAAAACAATCTATCATCATTCTATCAGCAATAACATTACTCACCTCGCCTTGACTGCCTATTGAAGATGAACTTGATCCACCTTGTTGTTTTTCATTATTCACATACTCAAAAGGAGAACTACCAAATAATAATATTTTATTTTCTCTAACAAACATTTCTTGTGGATAAAATTCTCCTAAATTTAGAGTAGAAACTATTTCTGAGTTTTCTATTGGATAAGCTTTTAGAATTGTTAATGTTCTTTTTGAAGTTGAAAGAAGATAAATATATTCCCCATCAGTTTTTACAACATCTGCTTCATCAACGCCTTCTACTTGAACATTTGTTTCTGAATAATTTGTTGATCCTGATTTTGCATCATTAGAAGACTCTGCAACTGCAGTAGTAGCTACCATATCTGTTCTAAGAATTTCACCAAATACATTTCCTCTTTGCTGTGCAGCACTAAATGCAGCAACTATTTCATCATATGTTTCATACCTAATTAAATTTGAATTAGTATCATTTTCTGTTAGGGATGTGCAGCCAAGTAAAAGTAAACTTGAAATTAAACTCATTATTAATACAAAAACTATTTTTTTCATAATGTCTTCTCCTTTTTTCAACTTAATATTTATTGTTTTCTAGCTTAAAAAGCATTCTTATTTAATTAGGGCAAAAACTAATTTTAATTATACATAATAATTTTGTATCTATCAAAAAATCTATTTTATTGTCAAAAAAATTTGAGAATTTAGTTTAAAAAACAATTAATTAATATTTTTTTATGAAACAAAACAAAAATACTAAAATAAAATCCACTAAAAACAATAAATTAATAAAAAAACCTAACAAAGAAAAAAATTTAGATGAACTTGAAATAACTCAAATAAATAAAATATTTCAAAAATTAATGCACTTTCCAGCCAGTTCTTTTAGTGACCTTTGGGAAAAGGATATTACTAGTAACAAATTTTCTTATTACTTAAAAAAAATGGAAAATCAAAATTTAATAGAAAAAAAAGATGAAAAATACTTTCTTACACTAAAAGGAAAAAAAGAAGCAGCAACAACTGATGGTAGCACAGGAATTGTAAAAAAAAGACCTTACATAGCAATGTTACTTGCTATTAAAAAAGGAGATAAATATGTTCTTTATAAAAGAATGAAAGAACCTTATTATGGAAATTCTGGTTTTCCCGGAGCAAAACTTGAAATGGGTGAAGAAATACTTTCTGCAGCAAAAAGAGAATTACTTGAAGAAACTGGACTTATATGTGATGGAAAATTAATAGGAATACAAAACTTGATAACTTATAACAATGATGAACTTTTTGCACACATGGTTCAATACATTATTTTATTTGAAAATCCTAATGGAAAACTAGTTAATGAAAGTAGAGAAGGAACCTATTACTTTAAAACTAAAAAAGAAATATTATCACAAAAAAAATTGTTTCCAGATATTCCAAAAGTAATTGATGATATTGAAAATAAAAAATTCTCAGTTAGAGAAGTTAAAGTTTTTCAAAAAGATGAAAAGTTTATTGGAATTGAAATAAAAGAAAATTAATTGTTTATTAAAATAATTGGCCACTACAATAATATTAAAATCATAATTGTGAATTCAAAAGAATTTATTTTCACTAAATAAACATTTATAAACTAAAAGTAACTATTTTTTGTCATGAGTAAGGGACATTGTTGTGGTAGACACTGCAAATCTAATCATTTAGAAGAAGAAAACAAAGAACATTCTCATGAGTGTGGATGTGGACATCACCATGAACATGCAGAACATGGTGGACATGCAGAACATGGACATGCGCATGTTAAATTAACTCCAAAAGAAGAACTTGATCTTTTAACACAATATTTATCAAGTTTAGACAACGAAAAAAAATTGGTTGAAAATAGACTTAATGAACTTAAAAATGAATTAAAAAAATGAGTGAATTTTATGAAAAAAATATTAGTTATATTAGTAGTATCTTTTATTTTTCTTTTAGGATGTACTACTCAAGATACAAGTTCAGCACCAACTTTAACAGATAAAGTTGCAACATTAAGTGATAAAAGTTTACCACAGCTAAAATCAGAAATACTTACTTTTAATGAACTTAACTTAGATGTTTGTACAAATAGTGAAGGAAAACCTATTGTTAGATTATTTGCAACAACTTGGTGCCCGCACTGTGAATGGGTTAAAGACACGTATGCAAATACTGTTATGGAATATGTTAATGCTGGGTTTATAGAAGCATACCACTGGGAAGTTGACATACGAGATAATTATTTAACAGCACAAAAAGAAACAGTTATACCATCAAACGAAGTAAGTATTTTTAGAACATATAACGATGCTGGAAGTGTTCCAACATTTATTTTTGGATGTAAATATTATAGAATTGGAAACGGGTTTGAAAGTCAAAACAATTTAGCTGCTGAAGAAGCAGAATTTAGAAATGTTATTGAAGTGTTAATAAAAGAAACACAAACAAACTAATTTTACAATTTATTTTAAATAGAAGAACTAATTGAAAATAAAACTCTAAAATAAATTTTACTTTTTTAATTACGAAGAGTTTTTAATAAGATAAACATTATTTTTCTAGGTGAATAAGGTGGCTAGTAATGATATTATAAAACTTGAAGATGTTTATAAAATTTATAATCTTGGAAAAGGTACTAATGAAATTGAAGTTCGTGCACTTGATGGAGTAGATGTTTCAATTTGTAATGGAGATTTTGTTTCTATAATGGGACCAAGCGGTAGTGGAAAAACTACTATGCTTGATGTGTTAAGCACTATGATGCGACCAAGCAAGGGCAAGGTTTTTATTGAAGGAAAAGACACTACAAAAATGAGTGATAGTGAACTTGCACAATTTAGAGGAAAAAAAATTGGTTTTATTTTTCAAACATTTAACTTACTTCCAAAATTAACTGCTCTTGAAAATGTAATGGTACCACTTTGGATAAATAATTATCCTCGCCAAGAAAGAATAACTCGTGCAACAGAAGTTTTAAAGAGCGTTGGCCTTGGAGATAGATTAAATAATAAACCAGGACAAATGTCAGGTGGACAAAGACAAAGAGTTGCCATTGCTCGTGCACTAGCATTAAATCCAAATATTATTGTTGCTGATGAGCCAACTGGAAATTTAGATAGTAAAAGTGGAAAACTTGTAATGGAAATAATTGAAAATCTTCACAAACAACAAGGAAAAACTGTAATACTTGTAACACACGATGAGAGCATTGGAAAAAGAGCAAAAAGGCAAATAATAATAAAAGATGGAAAAATTGTTTCTGGTGGAAAAGCAACTTGCAAACAAATATAAAAAAAAATATTTCAAAAAATAAAAATTAATTAAAAATAATAAAAAGTAAATATAAATTAAAAAATTATTTTTAGGGGTTAGAAAAATGGCTTATGATTTATTACGCGAATCAATAAAAAATTTAAAAAGAGCCAAAGTTAGAACATATTTAACTCTTTTAGGAGTTGTAATTGGAATTGCAGCAATTGTTTCTCTTGTTTCTATTGGAAGTGGACTTAGTGTTTCTGTTGAAGGGCAACTTGATGAACTTGGTGCTGAAACAATTTTTGTTATTCCCGGAGGACTTCAAAATATTAGAACTAAATTAACTATTGATGATGTTGATGATATTAAAAGAATTTCAGGAGTTGCATCAGTTGTACCAATATATTCAGATAATGCAATTATTGAATTCAATGGAGAAAAAGTTAATGTATCAATAAATGCTACTGACCCAAAAGATGCGGAAATATTTAGTGGAACTGGTTTTTTTGATGTTCGCGAAGGAAGAGATTTTGAGAGAAATGAATCAGGCGCAGTTTTGATTGGAAATAATGTTGGACAAAATCTTTTTGAAAGAGAAATAACTATTAGAAAGCAAATAAAAATAAATGGAGAAAACTTTCGAGTTATTGGTATATTAAAACCACAAGCACAAAGTTTTGGAGGTGGGCCTGATACTGGAAATACTATTTATATGTCTCTTGATGGTTTTAAAAGAATATCAAATAATTTAAATCCTGGAATAATATTTGTAAAAGCAAGTAACAAAAATGATGTTAGCGATGTTATTGATGATATAAAAAAACATTTTGAAAAAAAATATGGACAATCAAGTGTTAATGTACTTGGAACTGAACAAATACTTGATCAAATAAACTCTCTTTTAGGAGTTTTAACTATTTTTGTAATGGGACTTGCTGGGATTAGTTTAATTGTTGGCGGAATAGGAATAATGAACGCAATGATTACTAGTGTTCTTGAAAGAACAAAAGAAATTGGAATAATGAAAGCACTTGGAGCAACCAATAATACAATATTAACAATATTTCTATTAGAGTCTGCATTTATTGGAATTGTTGGTGGAATAATTGGAATAATTGTTGGTTTTGGTTTGGCTGAAATAATTGCACTTATTGGAACAGAAAGTGGTTTTGCCCTTGCTGCAGTTAAAAATTTAGAAA
Organism: uncultured archaeon; assembly: GCA_964583285.1. Taxonomy (GTDB): domain Archaea; phylum Iainarchaeota; class Iainarchaeia; order Iainarchaeales; family JAAZKV01; genus JABIDZ01. The sequence goes on along the minus strand of CAZOVD010000018.1, from coordinate 11,282 downwards.
TAATTTTAGGAGCATTATTTTTTTCCGTTGTTGTTGGAGTAGCATCTGGTTTTTATCCAGCATTAAGAGCTGCAAAACTTGATCCGGTTGATGCATTAAGATATGAATAAGTGATATTTATGGTAGAAGTTTTAATTCAAGCAATTTCAAATTTAAAAAAAGAAGGAATAAGAACTTTTTTGACCTTAATAGGAATTATTATTGGCGTAATGGCCATTGTTTCTTTACTTTCAATTGGAACTGGATTAAATCTTACTTTTGAAAAACAATTTGAAACAATTGGAACAAACACTGTTATTGCTGCGCCTGGTGATGCATTTAGCACACAAAATACATCTAATGTGAAAATAACACTTAAAGATCTTGATAACCTAAGACAAATAAATAATGTTACTGAGGTAATCGCAGAGTTTGCAAGTCCAGTAGCACTTGAATTTGATAATGTAAAAAAGAGTATTTTATTTTTTAGTATTGAAGATAGTGGACTTGACTTTTATAAAGAAAGTGATTTTGTAGAACTTATTGATGGTAGATGGATAGAAAAAGGAGAAAAAAGTTCCATAATGATAACTGAAGGGTTAGCTACAAATTCTTTTAATAGAGAAATTACAACCAGAAAACAAGTTTTGATAAATGGAGAAGTTTACAAAGTTGTTGGAACTTTTAAATTTTCAGCAGCAGTTGGAGCATTTGGTGTTGGAAGTGGAATTGCATTAACTTCATTTGATGGTTATCAAAGACTTTTTCCTGTGGGAGATCCTTTAGAAATAATGATAAAAACAACTTCTACTGAAACAGCTTCACAAGTAGCAGAAGATGTGAAAGAATATTTTGAAGATAAATATGGCAAAAAAAGTATTACTGTTTTAACTAGTGAACAAGCAATTGAACAACTTGGAGGAATACTTTCATTATTAACACTTGTAGTTAGTGGAATTGCTGGGATTAGTTTAATTGTTGGCGGAATAGGAATAATGAACGCAATGTATACTAGTGTTGTTGAAAGAACAAAAGAAATTGGAGTTTTAAAAGCATTAGGTGCTACAAGCAATCAAATTCTTGCAATTTTTATTTTAGAAGCAGCATTAATTGGACTTATTGGTGGCATAATAGGTTTATTACTTGGGTTTGGATTATCATTTATTATTGCTTTTGCAAGTGCGCAAGGCGGACTTGATTTAATTGCTTACATAGGAATTGATATAATAATTGGAGCACTAATATTTTCTATTCTTGCAGGAACTATATCTGGAGCATATCCTGCATATAAAGCGGCAAAACTTGACCCCGTTGATGCACTTAGAAATGATTAATATTTTTACTAAAAAAAATAAACTTACTAAAAGTATTAAATATATTTGTGAACTAAATAGATAATATGCTAGAAGTTGGGAAAAAGATAAATGATTTTTCTTTAAAAGATGAAAACGAAAAACAAGTTAGTTTAAGTGATTTTTTAGGTAAAAAAGTTTTAATCTATTTTTATCCAAAAGATGACACGCCCGGTTGTACCACAGAAGCAAAGTGTTTTCGAGATAGGTTAAATGATCTTGGCGCATTAAATGTGCAAGTTTTAGGAATTAGTGCAGATGATACAAAAAGTCATCAAAAATTTATCAAAAAATATGACTTAAATTTTCCATTACTTTCGGATAGCGAACATAAAATTTCAAAAATGTTTGGTGTTTTTAAAGAAAAAAATATATATGGTAAAAAATTTATGGGAATAAACAGAGAAAGTTTTTTAATTAACGAAAATGGAATTTTGATAAAACATTATTCTAAAGTTAATCCAAGCGAGCATGTTAATGAAATAATTAATGATCTAAAGAAAGAAATTGAAATTTAAAATTTTCATTTTTTCATTTATTTTGTATTAATTTATTTTTTAACTAATTCTACTTTTTTTATTTTTATTTCTCCAGTAAATTCATTTTGCATTACTTTTTCAAATTCAACATTTACTTTTTTTTCAAAAAATGGCGCATCAATTAAAAGTGTTTCATATTCTCCTCCTTCCCCAGCTACATTTATGCCATATTTTTTTTCAAGTTTTATTAATTCGTTAATATCCTTTTCATTTATTTCTTTTCCAAGCCATTTTTCACTAAGCCCATAACAAGCAATTTTTGTTATTATAAATTTGAAATTATTTTTTATTAATACTTTTAAGTATTCTGATTGGTTTATGTGCCAAAGTGGAGAAAATGATCTAATTCCTAATTTTTCTGTTATTCTTTCTATTCTTTCTCTTTGATAATTTGAATAAAGAGCCCCACTAATAACTCCTTCAATTTTATAATTTTTAATTGATTTTTTTACCGCTTTTTCTAAATCGATTAATTCTTTTTCCTTTTCGCCTTTTGTTTTTACTATTAATAAAGGAATATTTGTTATTTTTGATATTAATTTCGCTATTTTTATTGTCGGAGTATGAAACATAAAAGAATCCTTATTTTTAGAATCTATTGTTATAAAGCATTTTATATCATATCCCTGTTTTTGCATTAAATATGCAGAATATAAAGAGTCTTTTCCTGTTGAAAGAAGTGCTGCAACATTAATATTTTTTATATTATCAATTTTATTATAACTTGTTTTATTTAGTGAATTAAGATAATCTGCTTTTGAGACAAAATTATTTTTTTTAGCTAATATTTCTATTGCTTTGTCAAAATTACTCCCATATTGTGCTGCTTTTTTTTCTCTATTATAAAATATTTCTTTTCCGCCAATATTTTTTAAAAATTCTCTTAAAAATATTTTATTTTTTTCTTTATTTATTTTTCTTTTTGAATTTAAACTTAATGAAAAAGACACAAATTCTCTATCAAGAAAAGGCAGGCGAAGTTCAGTTTTATTATTCATGCAAACTATATTTTGATAATATAAATCATTTTCATACATTTTTATTAAATATGAATAACAATCTTTATTGACATTGTTTGAATTTTTAAATCTATTATAGCCAGCAAACAATTCATCAGCACCAAGCCCTGAAAAAACTACTCTCTCTTTAATATTTTTTGTTGCAAAATATAAAACACTTGCAACTCCAACCCTAACTGGGTCTGTTGATTCAATTAAAGATATTATTTTTGGTAATTCTTTTTCATATTTACTAAGTGAAACAAAATTTATTTTCAAATTACTATCTAAATCTTTTGATGCAATCTTTGCAAAATCTAAATCTTTTGGATTATTATTATTATTATTATTATCTTTAATGCACGCAAAATAAGAATTAAAATTTAAATTACTTTTTTTAAATAATTTTCCAATTAAATATGAGTCCATACCTCCTGAAAGAAGTAATGCAAACTCTTTATTTGGAATTCTTTTTTTAATTGAGTTTTCTAGCGCATTTGACAAATCTTTTTCAATTTTTTTTGATTTTAACTTTTTTATTTTAAAATTTTTAAAACTTATTTTTAAATTATTATTTTTATTTATTTTTAAATATAATATTTTTCTTGGATTTAAGTTTTGTGTTTTAAAATTAAATGCTTTTTTTTCACTAGCAAAAGCAAACTTATTATTTTCAAAATAATAAACTAGTGGTATTTCACCAATTATATCTCGAGCTAATATTAGTACATTATTCTTTTTAGAAAAATAAGAAAATGCAAATACTCCATCAAGTAAACTAATAACTTTTTCAATTTTATTAATACCAAACTTATCAATTAACTTTAATACTAACTCTGAATCATTTTTTACTACTAAATTATTTTCTTTTGCAAGATCTTGCCAATTATATATTTCTCCATTTATTACTAAAATTCCTTTATCACTAATTATTGGTTGTGTTACAAAATCTATTATTGAGTGTAAATTATGTCCAAATGTAGCATTTTGATATTTTATTATATTTGTAAAATCAGTACCCCTATTTTTCATTATTTTTAAGCCATTTTTAGCTAAATCAATAGAGTTCTCAAAATTTACTAAACCTATTATTCCACACATAAAAAAATAAGAAAAAAACCATTTTTAAATAAAGACTAATTTAATCTTATTTATTGACTCCAACCAGTTCTGCCTTTTGATTTGCGAGCGCTTTTTTCATTAAAAATACCAACGGTTCCTTGTGTAATTTCTCTACTTGGTTTTGCAGTTTTAATGCTTCTTGTTTTTATTAAATAATCCAACCATTCTTTTCTTTCTTTTTTATATTTTTCAATTATTTTTTTTGAAACTTTTAATTTTATCATTCTTCTTACTTCTGTAGCAGTTGTTCTTTTAGCACCCAAAATAAATGGGTCTTTTGTTATACTTCTTAGAGGCATCTTATCACCAATAAATTATAACTATTTAAATATATTAATCTAACTAAAATTAATTTAATTTTAAAACCAAATTAACCATTTTTTCAGTTGCTTTTATTGCAGCTTCTGTTTGATCAGTACTTACACCAATAGTTTCAAGTATTCTGTTTCCTTTTTTCCAAATTATTTTTGTTTCAACTAAAGCATCAGTTCTTCCACCTATTGGTATTCTTACTTCATAATCTTCAAGTTTTGGAAATGATAGTTTATTTTTTTTAAATAACTTTTTTAGAGCATTAATAAAAGCATCAAATCCACCGGTACCATATGAAGAAAAAGAGTATTTTTTTTCTTTAAACAAAACAGTTATTTTTGCAAATGGTTTTTTTGTTTTGAAAACTTTTATGTTATAATCAACTATTTCAAAATTCTTTGTAATTCCATTTTTTTGTATTTCGTCAATTATAAAAAGCAAATCTTCTTTACTAACATATTCTTTTTTATCACCTAAACTTATTACTTTTTTTAACACCTCATTAAGCTGCTCATCATTTAAAACAATTCCATAATTTCTAAGTGTTAAGATAATTGATGATTTCCCTGAAAGTTTTCCAAGAGCATATCTTGTAGTTCTGCCAAATCTTTTTGGAGAAAGTTTTGATATATATAATTTTCCTTTTTTATCACCATCAGCATGAATCCCAGCAGTTTGTGTAAAAATATTTGCTCCAACTATTGGCTTGTTTTTTGAAACTCTGTATTTTGAGAATAATTCAACTAACCTAGAAATTGATTGTAATTTTTCTTCAAGAACTTTTGTTTTTTTATTAGTAAAATCATTAATTGCTGGCACTATTTCTTCAAGCGGAGCATTACCCGTTCTTTCTCCAAGGCCATTAACTGTAGAATGAATACCATTTACTCCGCAAATAACTGCAGTTAGTGCATTTGCTGTTGCAAGACCATAATCATTATGTGCGTGAAAATCAAAATGTACATTTGGAAATTTTTTTACTAAATGTAAAACATATTTTTCAACATCTTTTGTTGAAAGAACTCCAAGAGTGTCAGCAAGCATTATTCTTTTTACATTGTTTTTACTTAAAACAGAAATTATATTTTCTACATAATTTATATCTTCAAAAACTCCGTTCGAAAAATCCTCCAAGTAAGCATTTACTATAAAACCTTTACTTTGCGCATAAATTACTTCTTTTTCAATATCTAAAAAATGTTGCTCTGGGTTTTTTTTTAATTGCATTAAACAATGCCTTTTGCTTCCTTTGCAAAGTAGATTAATTACTCTTCCACCAGCTTCATTAATCCAGTCTACACTTTTTTTATTATCCACAAAACCAAGAACTTCTACTTTTTCAAGTAAATTTTCTCTTTTTGCCCATTCAAAGATTTGCCTGCAAGATTCTTGTTCACCACTTGATACTCTTGCACTTGCAATCTCAATTCTATCTACCTTAACATCAACAAGTAGTTTTTTTGCTATTGCAAATTTTTCATCACTAGAAAAACTAACTCCTTCAGTTTGCTCCCCATCTCTTAAAGTAGTATCCATTATTTCTATGAAATTAAAATTATTTTTACTAGAGTTATTTAATTTTGAGTTATTGACGAATGGGTAAATCACTTTTGTTCATAATAAAAATACTTATTAACATTATAAAAAGTTATTTATTAATTAAAAAATTAATAATTAATAAACACTTAAACTTTAACTGTTTGTCCACCATCAGATACTATTAATTGACCTGTCATAAAACTTGATTTTTCTGAGGCTAAAAAAAGCGTTAAGTTTGCAATATCTTCTGGCAGTCCTGCTCTTTTCATTGGAATATTTTTTACAAAGTTATCTAAAAATTCCTTTCCCATTACTTCTGTTCCAGGAGTTAAAATTAATCCAGGCAAAATGGCATTTACTCTAATATTTGGAGCTAACTCCATTGCAAGAGAAGTTGTTAATTGATTCATAGCACCTTTACTTGTACAATAATGTGTCATTGTACTAAATCCTCTTATGCCCGCTATTGAAGAAATGTTAATTATTGATCCTTGTTTCATTAATTTTAAAGCTTCTTTTGTGCAATAAAAAGTTCCATTCAAATTAACATCAATTACATTTTTCCATTCTTTTTCAGTCATTTCGCTAAAACTTTTAAATGGATAAATTCCAGCATTATTTACTAAAATATCAACTTTGCCAAACATTTTTTTTATTTTCAAAAAAAGATATTTTACATCTTTTGTTTTTGAAATATCACATTTCATGGGAACTGCTTTTGCTTTTCCCTTTAAAGAATCACATACTTTTTTACATTCATCTATTTTTCTACTGGCAACAATTACATTTGCTCCTTCTTCATAAAATTTTTTTGCTATTCCTTCCCCAATTCCTTTTCTAGCACCAGTTACAACAACAACCTTATTATTAAATTCCACTTATAACACCTCAAATAATTAAATTAAATATATATTAAATTGTGATTAAACTAATATATAAAGCTGATTTCAATAAGTATACCGTGATTAAAAATCAATCATTTTTTGTCATAGTTTTTCTTCTATTGTATAATGTAAATCACTTATTTTAAAATTTTCACCAACTTCATGAGTTCTTTTGTCACCACATTTTCTACAAACAAGAACAAGCTCACGCTCACTAAAACCTGCAACAACATAATCATGTTTATCATCATCACACATACTAACAAATATTAGTCACAATATTTGTAAAAACTTAACTAAAAAAATACTAAAATATTCTTTTTTCTTAGACAATTGTCTAAATAAACAAAATAAAAAATCGAAAAATTTATACACTTTGCTCTATATAATAATACGAGGAGTTGTATTTTGAAAACAATTACTTTAGAGAAAGTTGGAAGAAAGACATTTGCCGTAACGCACAAAGCTTATTTAGATGCCATTATAGATCTTTACCCAGAATATAAAGATGAAGCATTTGAGAACTATCTAAAAATAATTTATAAAAATAAAACAAAAGAATAATAACTTACTTATTCAAATAATCCATATGGTTGAACCAAAAAAAGATCAAAAAAAGAAATATTACTCTTGGAAAGAAATTGGAGAAAAAATAGAAAATGCAACAAATTATATATCAAAAAAGTATGGAGAAAAAATAGATTCAGTTTATGGAATACCCAATAATTCATTAATTCTTGCTCTTGCAATATCAAAAAAATTAAACAAAAAATTAATTCTTAATGAAAAAGAAATAAAATCAAATACTTTAATTGTTGATGAAATTTATGACAGTGGCGGAACTGTTTCAAATTTTAAAAAAAAATTTCCGAATAATAAATATTTTGTAATTTTTATTAGAAATAATAAAAAAAATGAATGTGATCACTTAGAAGTAGTTAAAAATGATGATTGGCTTGTTTTTCCTTGGGAAGAATAAAAATTATTTTGAAAAATCTCCTTCTTTTGCTCCAATTAAATCAAATACCTTTTTCATAGACTTAGTTTTTATTTTAACTGAGTGAGTTCTAAGACCAATATTAAAATCACTTTCAATATTATCATACACTCCCTTGTCAACTAATATTTGTATTTTTTCTTTATGACCAAATGGAGGGACAGACCCTACTTCACAACCAGTTTTCTCTAAAACTTCCTGCGAAGTAGCTATTCTTACCTTTCTCTTTGGCCAATTGAGAATAGTAGCTACTTTTTTGTCATCTATTTTTTTATCAGCTGGAACATTAACAATCACAAATTCATTTTTATCATTTTTAAACAAAATAGCTTTAATGCCTTGTTTTAATTCAAAACCCCTTGTTTTTGCAGCTTCTTCACTGGTAATAACCGCATCATGTTCTAAATAAGTAACATCAATTTCAAAGTTTGAAAAAAACTCTTTTATTCTATTTACTTCATTAATACTCATTACAAAATAAGTAAACAATTATTATTAATAATTTACAGTTTATTAAAATATAGTAAACAATTATTAATACAAAAACTAAATATATTTATGCCACATATTCATGAGAAAATTGATTTTACTGCAGAAGTTTTTATTGTTTATAAAAATAAAGTTTTACTAAGAAAACATGATAAATATAAAATTTGGTTAAGTGTTGGCGGCCATGTTGAGCTTGATGAAGATCCAAACAAAGCAGCTATTCGCGAAGTTAAAGAAGAAATTGGTTTAGATATTGAACTATATCATAATAACTCATACAAATTGACAAAAAATGAGAGATATGAAGAATTAATTCCACCCCAGTTCATGAACAGACATAGAATAAACGACACTCATGAACATATTACTCTTGTTTATTTTGCAAAATCAAAAACTGATAAACTAACTCTTTGCGATGATGAGAAGACTGATGAAATAAAGTGGTTTACAAAAGAAGAACTTGATAGTAATAAATTTGACATTAGTGACAGCGTAAGACTTTATGCAAGAAAAGCTTTAGAAGTTTTAAGTGAATAGCTAGATTAATTCTTTTTTTAAAATTTTATGAGCATTATTTAATTCTTTGAACTTTTCAGCGTCGCCATTAGGCATATCTGGGTGTAAATCTTTTGCTAAATCTTTGTATTTTTTATTAATTAATTCAAAATTTCTTTCATCTTCTCTTTTAAGGCCAAATAATTCTCTAGCATTTTTTCTTTTTTCTAAAAGTTCTTCATCATGTTTAAACTCATCAATAAATTCATTTATTGGTTTTTTATTATCTATAACAAGTTCAACTTCTTTTTCTATTAATTTAGAAACAATAGCCATATTATCTACATATTTTGATTGTGAATTATTATCATAAGATAAATAATGGCTTTGCATATACCACGAAACTACTGCTTTTTGTGCTTTAAAACTTGGACCAGTATATTCAAACTCAATATCATCTCTTTTAACGCCAAGTTTTGCTAGTTCTGTTACAATCTTATTTTTATATTGTAAGCATTTTCTGTCAAATGAACTCTTTGTAGGCATTACGTTAATATCATGCCCCTTAACATTTGTTTTAATCATAAGTAAAAATTCATTAAAAAGTCTTTAATAACTTGGGATTTTTATAAAAAAGCAATTATTTTGCTTGTTTTTTACTTAAAATATTAACATATCTGAAAAGAAGCTTTTTTTATTCTATTAATTATAGCAACACCTATTTCCTCTTCTTTTATTCCCTCTATTATTATAAAATCAACTTTTTTCTTATCAAGTTCTCTAAAGCAATAAAATAATTTTTTTGCAAATAAATTTTTATTATTATTAAAAAAGTATTCATTTTCTAAACCTAATTTTTTTGAAAATGAAATTACCCCAACCTTATTTTTTTCTGAAACTTTAATTACTTTTTTTTTGAAATGATTTTTATTCATTACAAGTATTACTTTTGCTTTTGGTGAATAATGTTTGTATTTTAAACCTGGGCTGATAGGTTTTTCATTTATATTTTTATTTGTATTTTTTACTAAATTAATTTTTCCAATTTCTTTTTCTATTTGCTTTTTTGTAATTGTGCCTGGCCTTAGTAAAATAGGTTTTTTTGTAATTAAACTTAAAACTGTTGATTCAATACCATATTTACTAAATCCAGAATCTATTATTAGTGGCACAATTCCATTTAAATCATCAAGTGCATGTTTTCCAATTGTTGATGATGGCATAGTAGCAAGGTTTGCACTTGGAGCAGCAATTGCAAAACCACATTCTTTAATTAAACTTCTTGCAACTTTATGCGAAGGCATTCTAACTGCCACACTATCTAGTCCAGCAGTAACTTCTTTTGGAATTTTTTTTGATTTTTTTAAAATTAAAGTAAGTGGACCTGGCCAAAATTTTTTAATTAAAAGCTCTGCTTTTTTTGGGACTTCGAAGGCTACTTCATCAAGCTGACCTAAATTAGAAATATGAACTATTAATGGATTATCACTTGGCCTTTTTTTTGCTTTGAAAATTTTTTTAACTGCTTTTTTATCAAAAGCATTAGCACCAATACCATAAACTGTTTCTGTTGGAAAAACTACTATTTCTCCTTTTTTAAGTAATTTAATAGCTTCTTTTAAATCATTTTTTGAAAAGTTTTTTTCATTTATTTTTATTATCTTTGTTTGCATTAAAAAATAATAAGCAATAAAGATTATTAAATGTAAATCTCACAAAAAAGCTTTTTAAGATAAATATTTAGATATTATAATGAAAAAAGTATTGAATTTTAAATTTGAAGAACTTCATCCTGCTTTTGCTGGTTTTTTAATTGATAATACTGCTGATTTTAATGAATTAACCGCATCAATTGTAGACTTGATTCAAAGAGGTTATATTGAATATAACAAAAATTTTCTTAAACTAATTAAAATTGATGATAAATTATTATTATTTGAAATTGAAATTATTGAAAGAATATTTAATGATAAAAATGACAATACTGAAATTTCTCTTAATTCTAAGTTAGATTTCAACTCAATTTCACCATTTATCAAGCTAGATTGTGTAAGAAATGGACTAGCGGAATTCAAATCAAGAAATAAAGATGAACCATTAAATTTTAACTTCATTAAAAACAAAAATAATTCAAAAAAAATAATAATATCTTTATTTATAATCCTATTAATTTTTTTAACAAGCATTATAAATATATATAACAATACTACAAATTTGTATTTTTTAATTTTTAATATATTTAGCTTTTTTACTTTAATTGGATTTTTATTTATTGCATTTATAATGATTTATTTTTTTTCATCAATTATTTATAAGAAAAATACACTTATTTTTTCATTAACCGAAAAAGGATTGGCTGAAAAGGAAAAATATTTAGAAATACAAAATTATTTAAAAAAAAATTATACAAATAAAGATTTAAACTTATCAAGACATTTTTTACCATATTTAGTAACTTTTGAATTAAACGAATTGTGGTTTGAACATCTTAGAAAAATAAATATAAAGTCAGACATTATGTTAAATAAAAATAACATATATAAATTCATCTATTATGATTAGGAATATAGATAATG